>NZ_JAUONR010000002.1:0-349732 GCF_030546305.1 Streptococcus sp. GP0011
TTTTATGAAACCATTAACAAGTATATCGATCAAAAACTCTCTGAAAAGGATTCACAAAAAGATCTCGTAAAAGAAAAGGAAGCAGACAAGGAATGAGGATATTGACCTTATCCAACTCATGAAAGCAAATTTTGTGTGGTGGTTTAACCAATCACTACTAGCTCAGGTTAAATAAAATAAAAAAAGCAACAACTATTTCGGTTGTTGCTTTTTCTTACTGAAAAATGTTTCTCATACAGTGATCGTTTTATTTCTCAACGCGTGATTTGTTGGCGATATCAGCTAGGATAGCTTGAACAAAGTCATCAACTGGGACAGTGTTGGTTTCTTTTTGTCCATAGCGACGAACGTTGACAGTTCCGTCTTCCATTTCCTTATCACCAACGATCAATTGGTAAGGAATCTTGCTGGTTTGAGAAGCACGGATCTTGAACTGCATTTTTTCATTGCGCTCATCCACGTCTGCACGGACACCACGGTCACGGAGTTTCTTAGCCACTTCCCAAGCGTAGTCCACGTGTTTTTCGTTAGAAACTGGGATGAGGGTTACTTGGTGTGGTGCCAGCCATGTTGGGAAGGCACCCTTGTAGTTTTCAATCAAGATAGCTGTGAAGCGTTCCATGGTTGAGATAACCCCACGGTGAATCATAACTGGACGGTGCTCTTCACCATCAGCTCCGATGTATTTGAGGTCGAAGCGTTCTGGAAGCAAGAAGTCAAGCTGGATAGTCGAAAGGGTTTCTTCTTTTCCGAGAGCTGTCTTAACTTGGATATCCAATTTTGGTCCGTAGAAGGCTGCTTCACCTTCAGCTTCAAAGTAGTCAACACCCATTTCATCAAGAGCTGCACGAAGCATAGTTTGGGCATTTTCCCACATCTCATCGTTATCAAAGTACTTGTGAGTATCTTGAGGGTCACGAAGAGAGAGACGGAAGCGGTATTCAGTCAAGTTGAAGTCTTCATAAACATCGATAATCAACTGAAGGGCACGTTGGAATTCTTCTTGGATTTGTTCAGGAGTTACAAAGAGGTGACCGTCGTTGAGGGACATTTCACGTACACGTTGAAGACCAGTGAGGGCACCAGATTTCTCGTAGCGGTGCATCATACCGATTTCAGCGATACGGATTGGCAATTCACGGTAAGAGTGAACATGGTGTTTGAAGACTTGGATGTGGTGTGGGCAGTTCATTGGACGAAGGACAAATTCTTCCCCGTCACCCATGTCCATAGTTGGGAACATGTCTTCTTGGTAATGATCCCAGTGACCAGAAGTCTTGTAGAGTTCAACAGAAGCAAGTGGTGGAGTGTAAACGTGTTGGTAGCCAGAAGCCAACTCTTTGTCGACGATGTAGCGTTCCAATTCACGACGTATAGTCGCACCATTTGGTAACCAGAATGGAAGCCCTTGTCCGACTTCTTGTGAAATCATGAAGAGGTCAAGCTCTTTACCAAGTTTACGATGGTCACGTTCTTTAGCTTCTTCACGCATTTGAAGGTAGTTTTTCAAGTCTTTCTTGTCAAACCAAGCTGTACCGTAGATCCGTTGCATCATCGCGTTGTCACTATTTCCGCGCCAGTAAGCACCTGCTACATGAAGAAGGTGGAAGATTTGGATACGGCTTGTTGATGGAACGTGAGGGCCACGGCAAAGGTCTACATATTCACCCTGACGGTAGATAGTCAAACCGCCTTCGTCCTCAGAGTGTTCTTCAATCAATTCCAACTTGTAAGGGTCGTTTTTGAAGATTTCACGTGCCTCGTCTTTCGTCACTTCTTCACGGATTGATGGGAAGTTTTCTTTGACGATTTTTTGCATTTCTTCTTCGATACGAGGAAGGTCTTCGTTGGAGATTTGACCAGCCTGATTGTCCGTATCATAGTAGAAACCATCTTCGATAGCTGGACCAACTCCCAAGTGAATGTCTGGGAAGAGGCGACGAGCTGCTTGGGCAAACAAGTGGGCAGCTGAGTGACGCAAGATCGGAAGGGCATCTTCGTGATCAGGTGTCACGATTTCGATGCTTCCATCTTCAGTGATAGCACGAGTCGTGTCGATGAGTTTGCCGTTGAATTTACCAGCCAAGGCTTTTTTCGCTAGGGAATTGCTGATAGATTGGGCAATTTCAAAAGTTGTCACGCCAGATTCGAATTCACGAACAGCGCCATCTGGGAAAGTAATCTTAATCATGGTTTTCTCCTTAAATATTTATTCTATTTTTGTTGGACAATTTTAAGAGCCGAGCAACTTCTTCCGCAGTCTGATTCTCTGATTGACTACCATCTGTTACGAGGCTAGGATAGCCTAATCTCACCGCTTCCTTACGAACCATTTGAGCAAAAAGAATGTCTCGTTGCATCCAGTTTTCAAAAGCTTGCTCGGGGTTGGTTGTACCCTCTAAGACATAAGGAACCCATTCTCTCTGTATATAATGCTTTTTTTGAAAATCAGCTGTCGGAGTCAAGCATAGATAGGAAGATGCTGGACATTCAAGCTTCTTTACCAAGTGAGGCAAAAGTCCTGCTCCCTCCACCAAGAGAGGTCTGTTTTGATTTTTTATCAAGTAAGATTTTACATAAGGAAAAATCTCTTCATAAAAGCGCCATTCTTCATCTGCCATCTCTTCTGGATTTCTCATCCAGATTTGTTCTGGATTTCTATCCTGCCTAAGAAGGCAAATTGGCTGTGAGTCTTCACTTGCTTGACTCATCATCTTTTCTACCAAATCATCCAGTTTGATATGAAGTAGTTGATACTGTCTAGCAAGAAGTGAGGCAATTGTTGACTTTCCACTACAAGGCGATCCGCCAATCATATAAAGCATCATTCTTCCTCCTTCTGACAAAACAAAAACGACATCCTAAAAGGACGTCGCAACGTGGTTCCACCTTCATTCATGTTCCTCAAAAAAGAGGGACACCTCTGATTGGCTTTAACGTAGCCACCGTTTTATGTTTGCATAAAAGTCAGTAGAGTAGTATCAGTTTAGGCTTTCTATGCGTTTCCAGCAACCACGCACTCTCTAGTAGAAAGGGACTAAGTGACTTGTCTCTATGCATTATTATAGCATGATTGCGAGAATTTTCAAGGTTTTTGTATAATTTTTTTATTTTTCTCTCGCTGGAAGACATGCTTGATCCCCACACCAGCAGCCAACCCAAGTAGGGCAAAGAGTTCATAGGCTAAGAAGTAAAGCAGGATGAATTCGCCAAAGGTGATGATGGTAAAGCAAAAGAGCAGACCAATACCGAGTAGCCACCAAAGTGAGAAATGAAATCGATAGCTATAAAGTAGCGATACGATAAAGGTTACCAGAGGTGAAAAGAGGATGATGTTGTAAATGTACAGTCCCTTCAGTGTATATGGGTCAGAGATGAGTAGTGAGAATAGCTCATAGAGTGGCCAGTAAAAAAAGAAAGTAATAAGGTAGTATGGGATATACTTAAGATAATTCCGCATGGCAATAGTCCTCCAATCTGGAAAAAAATGAGAGATATTGTAGACCACATAATCCTAAATGAAGGGGAAATCTCTACTTATATTATAGCACGATTTAAAAGCTCTTACAATTTAATCCAGTGATCAGTGATAGTGATCTTTTCGAGTGTTTTCTGTTATAATACTAACAAAAGAAGTAAAAGGGTAAGGAGAAAGAATGACCAAAATAGCAGTTCTTTCAGACATACATGGAAATACGACAGCTTTGGAAGCTGTTTTGGCTGATGCAAGAGCGGCAGAGGTAGACGAGTACTGGCTTTTGGGAGATATTCTCATGCCTGGAACAGGACGTAGAAGGATCTTGGATCTCTTAGCAAGTTTGCCTATCACTGTAAGAGTGCTGGGAAATTGGGAGAATAGTCTCTGGCGAGGTCTGCATCGCAAGTTAGATCCTACAAAAGCGAGCCATCGTTATCTCCTGCGCCAAAGTCAGTACATCTTAGAGGAGGTCAGCCCTGAAGAAATCGAAGACCTCCACAATCAACCTATGCAAGTTCATCGTCAGTTTGGTGATTTAACGGTAGGAATCACTCACCATCTTCCTGATAAAAACTGGGGAAGGGAGTTGATTCATACGGGAAAACAAGAAGATTTTGATAGATTGGTGACGGAGCCACATGCTTCTATCGCAGTATATGGCCATATTCATCAACAGTTGCTTCGTTATGGAAGTGATGGACAGTTGATTCTTAATCCAGGTTCCATTGGCCAACCTTTCTTTCTAGATGCGAAGTTGCGTAAGGACCTGAGGGCTCAGTATATGATTTTAGAGTTTGATGAAGCAGGTTTGTCTGATGTTGATTTTCGTCGTGTGGATTATGATGTAGAAGCTGAATTGCAGTTGGCTAAGGATTTAAAGCTCCCTTATTTTCAGGTCTACTATGAAAGTTTGGTAAATGGGATTCACCATACTCATAATCACGAATTGTTAGGTCAGATTAGTGAACAAGAAGGTTATGATCAGGATGTTGAACTCTGGATGGAAAGAGACAAGAAAGATTGGTTTTAAGAGGACTTCTAGCTAGAAATCAGATAGTCCAGTGACTGCTGTTTCGCGATAAGTCGAACTGGATACGAATTGACGGCTTCTCAAATTTATGTTAAAATAACGGAATGTAAATAATTTGAATCTCATACTAATTGATATTCAAAATAAGAGGAGACAGATAATGAAACCAGAAGAGTTACACGCCATTGCCTCGGAGTTAGGCTTGCAATTTGACGAAGATTCGCGTAGTATTTATGGCACGCAGTCAGGCTATTTACTTTTCCTGCAAGAAACTGACGTGAAAAATCAGTTTCGACTTTGTGTCAGTGTGAGTTTGAATGGCAATCCTGCGGATTCAGAAGAAAATGAATTGGTTTGGGATGAGTTTAAGAGTGAATCTCTTCCAAACTTGTCGACCTTGTCTATCAATCAGTACCTTGTTTCTTTTGTCGTAAAAGGTGCCATGCGCAAATCCAAAACAATCGAAAAGTTACAGACGCTCATAACAGACCTCGTTGCATTCCTTGAAACCCATCATTTCGTCCAAGTGTGTGGCTACAGTGGTCAAGAGGGGCCGATTGGTCTGTATCAACTAGGTGATTCAATTTTCCTTATCAACGAGGAAAGCTATCAATTGCTGAAGAGCAACCTTCAGATCGAGGTGGATTCTTATCAAAACCAGAAGGAAAATGTTCTTCTTGGAGCAGTCGGTGCCTTGCTGGGAGCCTTGATTGGTGGAGCAGTTGCTCTATTTATCGCGCGCCTAGGTTATGTAGCTATGGTAGCGGGTATCGTTCTGGGGATTTGTACCATTAAAGGATATGAAATACTTGGAAGAAAGGTATCTCGAAAGGGGATTGTAATTTCCTCTATTTGGATGGTGATTACTGTCTTTCTAGTGAATCAAATTGATTTGGCGATGGAAGTCGTTGCCAAACTAGGGGTTGAGTTTGCTTTTGCTTTCCGAGTGGTGAATCAATTAATCTTTAGCGGTGATTTCCCAGATAACTATTTTTATAATCTAGCTATGTTAGCTGTGTTTACCTTAGTTGGTGCTGGGGTGTCTATCAGCTCAGTCTGGTCAAGTCATAAAACAAAAGGGATTGTCCGTAAAATTGCATAAAAAAATAAGTCTTTGTATGTCCTCCGCTGTTCTGGGTACCAAGAGGGATACAGGACTTTTTGCATGGAGAAGGTAATCATTCGTTAATATTTGACAGGATAAGCAAAAAAGGTATAATGTTTATACGGGAAAAGATGAATAAAATATCAATGAAAGGAGAAGAAGATGCAAATTTCAAGCCGATTTACAATTGCGACTCATATGATGATTATTATTGCAATGCAGGATACAGACAGCAAGGTAACCAGTGATTTTCTTGCGGCTAGTGTCGGAGTTAATCCAGTCATTATCCGTAAGACTTTATCGCAACTCAAAAAAGCAGGATTGATTTCAGTTGCGCGTGGGACGGGCGGTACCGAGATTATAAAGGACCTCCAAGATATTAGCCTTTTTGATGTGTATCAGGCTGTCGAATGTCTAGGAAAATCTGGCAAACTCTTTAGTTTCCATGACAATCCCAATCCTAATTGCCCAATTGGTGCTAATATCCATGCAGTCTTGGACCAAAAGTTGTTCGATGTCCAAGCAGCTATGGAAAACCAACTGCGTCAGACAAGTCTGGCTCAGGTTGTAGCCGATGCTCAGAATAAACTGTCTAAGTGAGAGGACTAAGGTTCTCTTTTTCTATTGCCACAATTATGGTACAATGTAGTCATCAAAGGAGGAGACTATGTACTTTATCACAGGATTTTTTGTCCTACTTTTTCTTGTTTCGTTTTTAAGGGACAATCGCAGTCTCTGGAATCCAGCTCTCTTGCTTTTGTCTCTGCTCTTTTCTTATATGTCCATTGCCAATCTTTTTTACGAAGCTGGGCAGAAAGAAGTGCACATGGTTTTCTTTGCAGGGATTTTTCTCCTGCTGCCTCTTTTAGTTTTTCTAAGTGGTTTTTTCCTTATTTATAATGGATTTGTGTTATTGAAAAAAGAAGGAAAATCCAAGGCAAATTATTTGTCTCTAGGATTAGGGTGCGTGATTCTATTCTTTTTTGTAATCATGGCGATTCGAGTGAGCGATACTAAGGGCTTGTTCTATACCAATCATCTAGTGAATATTATCTTTTTCTTTTTGATTTATTCGTATTTGATTTTTGGTTTTGCTTTTGCAGGATTTCTGCTTTATTCTATTCTGTATCTTTTTATTCCCAAGAAAAAATATTATGATTTTATCATCATTCACGGAGCAGGCTTATTGAATGGAGAAAAAGTGACTCCCTTACTGAAGAGTCGCATTGACAAGGCAGTAGAAGCTTATCACCAGTCTCTCAATCCCAATGTTAAAATCATCGCAAGTGGTGGTCAAGGTGGAGATGAAAAGATATCCGAAGCTCAGGCGATTTGTAATTATTTGCTGGAAGAGACGGATGTTCCGAGAGAAGCGATTCTCCTAGAGGAAGACTCAACGACGACCTATGAGAATCTTCTCTTCTCAAAAGAAATGGGAGAGAAGCTGGTGGCCAGTCCACGTTTTCTCTTTGTGACCAATGATTACCATGTTTTTCGTACCAGTACCTATGCTCGCCGTATTGGGATGAAGGGAGATGGCCTTGGTTGCCGTACAGCCGCCTACTATATCCCATCGGCCTTTATCAGAGAATACATTGCTCTATGTGTGAAGATGAGATGGCTTTTTATCGCTTTCTATGTTTTGTTGATTTTAGCTCTGATTTTCTCTTACAGAGGTATTTTATGGTAATCAAAAAATCAGCTCTCCATTTTTGCGGAGAGCTGGATTTTTATTCTGCGGCTTGTTGCCAACGTTTTGCTAGCTTATGAGACAAGCTAGAAATAGCAAAGTTAAAGATAAAGTAAATCAAGGCAATCAGGATATAAAGACTGAAGACCTGCTCTGGTTCAAAATAGCGTCCCATGAGAATTTGGCTGGCGCCAAAGAGTTCCTGTAGAGCGATAACAGAGTAGAGAAGGCTGGTATCCTTAATCACAGTTACAAACTGAGAAATGATAGCTGGCAGCATTTTACGGATCGCTTGTGGGAGAATGATGTAGTAGAGGATTTGCGTAGAGGTGAATCCTTGCGACATTCCTGCTTCATACTGGCCCTTGTCCACGGCATTGAGGCCGCCTCGGATAATCTCAGCCAGGGCTGCTGAGGTAAAGAGGGTAAAGGCAGTAATACCAGCTGGTGTGGACTTCATCTTAAACACCAAAAAGATGGTGAAAATCCAGAGGAGGTTGGGAACGTTACGTACAAACTCGATATAAATGCTGGAGATGATCCGTAAGACAGGATTTTTCCCATTTCTCATGACGGCTAGTACTGTTCCGATAAGGGTCGAGAGGACGATAGCAATCAGAGAAATGTAGAGAGTTAAGCCAAATCCTTTAAAGATAAAGACTAGGTTATCTGGGGTCAAAACTTCTAAAATAGATTCCATAGTAACCTCCTAAAGTGAATAGGCTTTTTTGTTGGCTTGCTCCATCTTGCGACCAAACTGGGCAACAGGGAAGCACAGGGCAAAGTAGAGAAGAGCAGCGCCTAAAAAGGCTGGGATATAGTTTCCGTTGAGAGCCGACCAAGACTTAGTCACAAACATCAAGTCTACTCCAGAGATGATAGCTACGGTAGAGGTGTTCTTGATGAGGTTAACAATTTGGTTGGTCAAAGGTGGGAGAATGATACGGAAGGCCTGAGGCAAGATAATCAAGCGCATGGCACTGATATAGGTAAAACCTTGCGACAAGGCGGCCTCCATCTGACCGCTAGGAATAGACTGAATCCCTGAACGAATAACCTCAGCAATATAAGCGCCGTGATAGAGTCCCACACAAAGTACAGCTGTCCAATAAATGGGAATCATGATGGTGTGTTCACTGATAAGGGGCAAACCATAAAAGACGATGACAAACTGCACCAAGAGGGGAGTATTTTGATAAAATTCGACAAAGATACGAGCCAAAACACGCAAGAATGGGCGTTTGCTGGTTGACATGGCCCCAAAGAAGATGCCCAAAACCATGGCGAGGATAAAGGAACCAATCGCTAGGGCAAGAGTGAAGAGGAAACCATTGAAAAATTGTCCAAAATCCTGAAAATAGGCTGTCCAAGATGATAAATCTGTCATGGGGTGTCCTCCTTAATCTACGGTATGGCTAGATGGTTTGAGTTTGTAACGGTCATAGAGTTTCTGCAAACTACCATCCTTGGTCCATTTAGTGACCAAGCTATCAAGATAGTCGTTTAGCTCGGTATTTGATTTTTTGGTGACGATACCGTAGTCAGATGGCTTGAAACTATCATCTAGTAGTTCTGTCCGTTTGCTGATGTAGCCGGACAGGATAGAGCGGTCCACGGAAAAGGCATCAATACGGTGAGCGTGAAGGGAAGTAATCAATTCTGGGTAGGAACCAAGTTCGACGAATTTAAAGGTTAGACCTTTCTTTTTGCCCAGTTCAGTAATCAGGCGTTGGGTGATGGAACCTTGGGCAACTCCGATCGTTTTACCGTTTAGGTCCTCAATGCTTTTGATGTTGGCGGATTTATTGACCAAAAAACCAGAAGAATCCGTGTAGTAGGGACTGGTGAAGTTGTATAATTTTTTACGTTCATCTGTGATGGTGAAGGTCGCGATATCCATATCGACCTGTTCGTTATCTAGTAGTGGACCACGGGTTTGAGCGGTAACAGGAACGTAGCGAATCTTGACCTTGAGTTCGTCTGCAATCATCTTGGCAAGGTCCGTTTCGATACCAGAATAAGTCCCTGTCTTGGGATCCTTGTAGCCAAAATTGGGAACATCTTGTTTGACACCGACAACTAGTTCGCCTCTTTTTTGAATGTCTGCGACGCTGGTATCGGCTTGGGCTGGTTTGGCAGCAGCAAGGCTGAAAAGGCTAATCAATAATGCGGATAAAAAGAATTTCTTTTTCATAGGCGCCTCCTTATTTGACTTTGTCACTTTCGTGGTTGATAATTTTGCTGAGGAATTGTTGGGCACGAGGTTCGCTTGGGTTGTCAAAAAAGTCATCGACATCTGTCGTATCCACCAAAACTTCTCCGTCTGCCATAAAGATGATGCGGTCCGCAACCTCTCGAGCAAAGCCCATTTCGTGGGTAACGATGATCATATTCATCCCGTCATGCGCCAGTTTTTGCATAACTGCTAGAACATCTCCAATGGTCTCAGGATCAAGAGCAGATGTTGGCTCATCAAAGAGGAGGAGTTCCGGATGCATGGCAAGACCACGAGCAATGGCGATCCGCTGTTTTTGCCCACCAGATAGCATAGCTGGATAGGAATCTTTCTTGTCCCACATATTTACAAATTCCAGATATTTTTGGGCTGTTTTTTCAGCTTCTTTTTTATCAAGACCGAGAACTTTAATGGGCGCAAGTGTCACGTTTTCTAACACTGTTTTGTGTGGATAAAGATTAAAATGTTGAAAAACCATGCCGACTTCCTTACGAAGAGGAACTAAATCTTTCTGACTAGCACCTGCTACTTGGTGTCCATTGACCAGGAGACTTCCTTTGTCAACAGCCTCTAAACCATTAATCGTACGGATAAGAGTAGACTTCCCAGAACCAGAAGGTCCAAGCAGGACAACAACTTGTCCTTTTTCAAAACGGAGATTGATGTCGCGGAGTGCGTGATAGTCTCCGTAATATTTTTCGACGTTTTTAAATTCTACTAAAGCCATGAGAGACCTCCTTTGTGTTAGATTTTATAACATGATTCTACAACAAAAGAATGTTCTTGTCAAATCATATCTGAAAAAAATTCACTAAAATTTTATAAAAAAGCAATCTGGATAGAGAAAATGCCTAAATCATGTTATAATGAAACGATAGAATTCTTAGAAAGAGTGGATGTTTTTTTGATAACTCCTACTTATGAATGGCAGTTTGCCCCGCAGGTTGAAGATGCGGATTTTACAAAGATAGCCAAGAAGGCTGGGCTGGGTCCTGAAGTGGCTCGGTTATTATTTGAAAGAGGGATTCAGGATGAAGAAAGTCTAAAGAAGTTTTTAGAACCTTCTTTAGAGGACTTACATGATCCCTATCTGCTCCATGATATGGATAAGGCAGTGGAACGGATTCGTCAGGCCATTGAAGAAGGGGAAAACATTCTCATCTATGGAGACTACGATGCGGATGGAATGACTTCAGCTTCGATTGTGAAGGAAAGTTTGGAACAGCTTGGCGCCGAGTGCCGAGTTTATCTGCCTAATCGCTTTACAGATGGCTATGGTCCCAATGCCAGTGTCTATAAATACTTTATCGAGCAAGAGGGAATTTCCTTGATAGTGACAGTGGATAATGGGGTTGCCGGTCATGAGGCCATTGAATTGGCTCAGTCTATGGGAGTGGATGTCATTGTGACCGACCACCATTCCATGCCGGAAACCCTTCCTGATGCCTATGCGATTGTTCACCCTGAGCATCCAGATGCGGACTATCCCTTCAAATATTTGGCCGGATGCGGAGTGGCTTTCAAGCTAGCTTGCGCTCTTTTAGAAGAAGTGCAAGTGGAATTGCTTGATTTGGTAGCTATCGGAACCATTGCAGATATGGTGAGCTTGACAGATGAAAACCGTATCATGGTTCAATATGGTCTGGAAATGCTGGGGCATACTCAGCGTATTGGTCTACAAGAAATGCTGGACATGGCTGGGATTGCTGCGAACGAAGTGACAGAAGAAACGGTTGGCTTCCAGATTGCTCCTCGTTTAAATGCCTTGGGGCGGTTGGATGATCCCAATCCTGCCATTGATTTGCTGACTGGGTTTGACGATGAGGAAGCACATGAGATTGCCCTCATGATTCACCAGAAAAATGAAGAACGTAAGGAAATCGTCCAATCTATCTATGAAGAAGCTAAGACCATGGTGGATCCTGAGAAGAAGGTCCAGGTTTTGGCCAAGGAAGGCTGGAATCCTGGCGTTCTGGGTATCGTGGCTGGGCGCTTGCTAGAGGAATTGGGGCAGACAGTCATCGTTCTTAATATAGAAGATGATCGTGCCAAGGGTAGCGCTCGTAGTGTGGAAGCGGTCGATATTTTTGAAGCTCTGGATCCCCATCGAGACCTCTTTATCGCCTTTGGCGGCCATGCTGGTGCAGCTGGAATGACGCTGGAAGTTGAGAAACTTTCAGATTTATCTCAGGTTTTAGAAGACTATGTCCGTGAAAAAGGTGCAGATGCTGGTGGCAAGAATAAGTTAAATCTAGATGAAGAGTTGGATTTGGAGACTCTTAGTTTAGAAACGGTTAAAAGCTTTGAACGCTTGGCACCCTTTGGGATGGATAATCAGAAACCTGTCTTTTATATCAAGGATTTTCATGTCGAAAGTGCCCGTACTATGGGAGTAGGCAATGCCCACCTCAAACTAAAAATTTTCAAGGGTGAGGCGAGCTTTGAAGTGGTGGCCTTTGGACAAGGTAGATGGGCGACAGAGTTTTCTCAAACCAAAAACCTAGAATTAGCAGTCACCCTGTCTGTCAATCAATGGAATGGGCAAACTGCCCTCCAGTTGATGATGGTGGATGCTCGTGTGGAGGGTGTTCAACTCTTTAACATTCGTGGGAAGAACGTAGCCCTGCCAGAAGGGGTTCCAGTCTTGGATTTCTCTGGAGAGGTGCCAGATTTAGCGACTAGTGATGCTGTGGTTGTGAAAACCATTCCCGAGGATATTACCTTGCTGAAGACCATTTTTCAGGAACAGCATTTCTCTGCTGTCTATTTCAAAAATGACATCGATAAAGCCTACTATCTGACAGGTTATGGGACTAGGGAACAGTTTGCCAAATTGTACAAGACCATTTACCAGTTCCCAGAGTTTGATATTCGCTACAAGCTGAAAGATTTGGCAACTTATCTCAATATCCAACAAATCTTGCTGGTCAAGATGATCCAAGTATTTGAAGAGCTGGGCTTTGTGACGATCAAAGATGGTGTCATGACAGTCAATAAAGAAGCGCCGAAAAGGGAAATTGCTGAAAGTCAGATTTACCAAAATCTCAAACAGACCGTTAAAGACCAAGAAATGATGGCGCTGGGTACCGTGCAAGAAATGTATGATTTTTTGATGGAGTTATAGATGGAAAGGGACTGAGATGACCTATCTCGGTCTCTTTTTGACGGATAAATGCTTGATGTGGGAGTGGTTGAGAAGACGGTCTTTTGAGTGATTTACTGATGAAAAGATTGGGGGAATGATTCATTTTTATTCTCTTCTATCACTTTATACGATGTCTGCTTTTAAACCTTATGTAGTAAAAGTATAAATTTTTGTAACATGACTAAAATATAACTCTAAACGAACTGACATGTAAATCAAGTATGATTTTCTTATCAAGAAAATATAAGGGGAATCCAGTTATGAAAAAAACAGTTACGAAACTGACTCTTGGTTTGACTTCTACGGCTATTTTAGCTACAGTTGGTGCTCAAACTGTGCACGCGAACTCTTACGTTGTCCAAGACGGTGATTCATTTTATGCCATTGCAACTGCAAACGGCATGGATCCGCATGAGTTGGCAGCTTTGAATGGAAAAACCATCTTTGATACTATCCACCCAGGCGATGTATTGGAAGTGAGTGGTTCCGCTCAGGCTAGCTCTACCTACAGTGCTCCAGCTAGCACTGCGAATGTGGTATCAGATACAGAGGATGTTGTCGAAAAGACTCCTACAAACTATGGAAACTCTTATCCTGTTGGTCAGTGTACATGGGGCGTGAAAGAATTGGCTCCCTGGGCTAGCAACTGGTGGGGAAATGCCAACACGTGGGCAATCTACGCGAGCGCTCAAGGTTATAAGACAGGAAGTGTTCCAGTAGTAGGAGCAATCGCCGTTTGGGATGGTGGTGAATATGGACACGTTGCTTATGTAACAGATGTTCAAAGTGAAAACTCTATCCAGGTATTGGAAGCAAACTACAGACGCCAAAAGCAGATTGCGAATTATCGTGGCTTCTTTAATCCTCATGAATTTTTAGGTAACGTCACTTATATCTATCCAAACTAAAGATGATAAAAAGATTTAGAATTTCTAAGTCTTTTTTCTTTTTGAAGAAATTTCCTATCGTTAACCTCCATCTTAATGGCTAATTGCTGAAATTTTTAGATTCTGTAGCGAACAGGAAATTCTCGCTTTTAGATGCAGATAAATCATGTCTTTGTAGAAAATAGTTCTCAAGTCGAGAGGTAAAAGCAAGTTTTTTGAACTAAAAGAGAAATTTAGAGTTCGAGAAAGGTATCTGAAATCAAATTGATTCAGAAAATCCATATTTTTGATGGTGCAATCCTTCCATTATCTTCGATGAAGCCTCCAAAAGAGAAGTCAAAGTTAAAGGATTCGATTCACAGTAGTGACTAATCTCTAGTTAAAAACCTATCTTCGTTTTGAAAATAATCAAAAAAATGGTATAATGGTAGGAAAAGATTCGGCTGGAAGTTTTAGAACTTTTAGAATAAGAGGGTAAATTCACCCTATAATCAAGATAAATGAAGTTTCGGAGGAAAAATGAGTAATATTAGTTTAACAACACTAGGTGGTGTACGAGAAAATGGGAAAAATATGTACATCGCTGAAATCGATGGTTCTATTTTTGTTTTGGATGCGGGGCTTAAATACCCTGAAAATGAACAACTAGGTGTTGATGTCGTCATTCCAAATATGGACTACCTTTTTGAAAATAGCGATCGTATCGCTGGGGTCTTCTTGACTCACGGACATGCGGATGCCATTGGTGCCCTGCCTTATCTTTTGGCAGAGGCTAAGGTGCCTGTGTTTGGTTCTGAGTTGACCATTGAGTTGGCCAAACTCTTTGTCAAAGGAAATGATACGGTTAAGAAATTCAATGACTTCCATGTGATTGATGAAGATACAGAGATCGACTTTGGAGGGACTGTGGTTTCCTTCTTCCGTACAACTCACTCTATCCCAGAAAGTTTGGGAATAGTCCTGAAAACAGCTGAAGGTAGCATTGTTTACACAGGTGACTTCAAGTTTGACCAGACAGCTAGTGAATCCTATGCGACGGATTTTGCTCGTTTGGCTGAAATCGGTCGTGATGGTGTCTTGGCGCTCCTCAGTGATTCAGCCAATGCAGACAGCAATATCCAGGTGGCGAGCGAGAGTGAAGTTGGAGAGGAAATTACCCAGACCATTGCAGACTGGGAAGGTCGTATCATCGTTGCCGCAGTTGCCAGCAACCTTTCTCGTATCCAGCAGGTTTTTGATGCTGCAGCAGATACAGGTCGCAGAGTTGTTTTGACTGGATTTGATATTGAAAATATCGTCCGCACTGCGATTCGTCTCAAAAAATTATCTCTAGCCAATGAAAGTCTTTTGATCAAACCCAAAGAAATGTCTCGTTTTGAAGACCATGAGTTGATTATCCTTGAGACTGGTCGTATGGGTGAGCCTATTAATGGACTTCGTAAGATGTCCATTGGACGCCACCGCTATGTGGAAATCAAAGATGGAGACTTGGTTTATATCGTAACGACTCCATCTATCGCCAAAGAAGCCGTCATGGCGCGTGTGGAAAATATGATCTACCAAGCTGGTGGTGTGGTGAAACTCATTACCCAAAGCTTGCGGGTGTCCGGACACGGGAATGCGCGTGATTTGCAGTTGATGATCAATCTTTTGCAACCAAATTACCTCTTCCCTATCCAAGGGGAGTATCGTGAGTTGGATGCGCATGCCAAGGCTGCCATGGCAGTTGGAATGTTGCCAGAGCATATCTTCATCCCTAAAAAGGGAACGACCATGTCTTATGAACATGGGGACTTTGTTCCAGCTGGGGCAGTTTCTGCAGGTGATGTCTTGATTGATGGAAATGCCATCGGGGATGTTGGAAATGTCGTCCTTCGTGACCGTAAGGTCTTGTCAGAGGATGGAATCTTTATCGTGGCGATCACTGTCAACCGTCGTGAGAAGAAAATTGTGGCTAAGGCCCGTGTTCACACGCGTGGATTCGTTTATCTCAAGAAGAGTCGTGACATTCTCCGTGAAAGTTCAGAATTGATTAACCAAACGGTAGAAGAGTATCTTCAAGGTGATGACTTTGATTGGGCAGATCTCAAAGGCAAGGTTCGCGACAATCTGACCAAGTACCTCTTTGATCAAACCAAGCGTCGCCCGGCAATCTTGCCAGTCGTGATGGAAGCAAAATAATAAGCAGCATACCTACAGAAAAAGTCGAAATTCGGCTTTTTCTTATAGAATAGTAAAAGGAGACAACCATGGCAGTTATGAATATTGAGTATTACTCAAAAGTTTTGGATATGGAGTGGGGCGTTACCGTACTCTATCCAGATGCTAATCGGGTGACTGAACCAGATTGCACGGATATTCCTGTTCTTTATCTTTTGCACGGAATGTCAGGAAACCAAAATAGCTGGCTCAAACGTACCAATGTCGAGCGCTTGTTGCGTGGGACCAATCTCATTGTTATCATGCCCAATACTAGCAATGGCTGGTACACAGATACTCAGTATGGCTATAACTACTATACAGCTCTAGCAGAAGAGTTACCTCAGGTAATGAAACGTTTCTTCCCCAATATGACCAGCAAGCGAGAAAAAACTTTCATAGCAGGCCTATCCATGGGTGGATACGGTTCCTTCAAACTCGCTCTATCGACAAATCGTTTTTCTCATGCGGCTAGTTTTTCTGGTGCACTCAGTTTTCAGGAATTTTCTCCTGAAAGTCAGGATCTGGGGTCACTTGCATACTGGCGAGGAGTTTTTGGAGAGATTAAAGACTGGACAGCTAGTCCTCGTTCGCTTGAAAGCATGGCTGCAAAATCCGATAAAAAGACTAAACTATGGGCTTGGTGTGGAGAGCAAGACTATCTCTACTCTGCCAATAATCTCGCAGTGAAAAACCTCAAAAAACTTGGTTTTGAGGTGACCTATAGTCATAGTCTAGGTAAGCACGAGTGGTACTACTGGGAAAAACAATTGGAACGTTTTTTGGCTACTCTACCAATTGACTTTGTCTTGGAAGAACGTTTATCTTAGTTTTAGGTTTCTTTCAGCTTTCTTCAGTAAAATAGAGAATCTATCTTGATCAAGGAAAATGTGATTTCAAGATAGGTTCTTATTTTTATGAAAGGTGGGGCGTCATGTTCTGGATTATTCGATTATTCTTCCGATTTCTTTTGGGAATTTGGCGTTTCTTCTGGCGTCTGGTTTGGACTGTGGTCATTCTACTGCTCATTGCCTTTGGAGTGGTTTGGTATCTGTCTGGTGATTTTCATTCTGCGGTCAATCAGGTTGAAAAAATGAGCAAGATTGGTCAAGGTGGCTGGAATCAATGGAAGGAGACGGGAACGCTGGAAGTCTTGTCTCAGACAGACAGTCACCAACATGCAGAAGGCAAGTGGGCTCAAGCTTCAGCTCGCATCTATATTGAGCCTCAAATGGATGAGACCTTTCAAGGTGCCTATGCAGAAGCCATAAAAAACTGGAATCAAACGGGAGCCTTTACCTTTGAGGTGGTTGCGGATCCTAGTCAGGCAGATATTGTGGCAAGTGAAATGAATGATGGATCGACTGCTGTAGCAGGTCAAGCCGAGAGTCAAACCAATTTGTTAACCAAACAATTTATATCTGTAACGGTTCGCCTGAATCACTATTATCTATCCAATCCAAACTATGGTTATTCTTATGAACGGATCGTGCACACGGCGGAGCACGAGCTGGGGCATGCCATCGGATTGGATCATACCAACGAAACTTCTGTCATGCAGCCAGCAGGTTCTTACTATGGAATTCAGCCTCAGGATGTGAAGGCTGTTCAAGAACTCTATACCAGAAGCGACTAGATGAAGTCGGTGCAATCTGAAATGAAATCAAAGCTCCTCCATCAAGTGATTGGTGGGGCTTTTTGTTCGTCCTGTTACGGCCTTTTTGTTATAATGGAACTATGAATAACTTGATCAAATCAAAACTAGAGCTCTTGCCGACCAGCCCTGGTTGTTACATTCACAAGGATAAAAATGGCACCATTATCTATGTAGGAAAGGCTAAAAATCTGCGCAATCGCGTGCGGTCCTATTTCCGTGGGAGTCACGATACCAAGACAGAGGCTCTGGTGTCTGAAATTGTAGATTTTGAATTTATCGTCACTGAGTCCAATATTGAGGCACTTCTTCTAGAAATCAACCTCATCAAGGAAAATCAGCCCAAGTACAATATCATGCTCAAGGATGATAAGTCCTATCCCTTTATCAAAATCACCAATGAGCGCTATCCGCGGCTTATTATCACCCGTCAGGTCAAAAAGGACGGTGGTCTCTACTTTGGTCCCTATCCAGATGTAGGGGCAGCAAATGAAATCAAGCGTCTACTGGACCGGATTTTTCCTTTTCGGAAATGTACCAACCCACCCTCTAAAGTCTGTTTTTATTACCATATTGGCCAATGTATGGCTCACACCATCTGTAAAAAAGATGAGGCTTATTTCCATTCCATGGCTCAGGAGGTTTCTGATTTCCTAAAAGGACAGGATGACAAAATCATCGATGACCTCAAGGGCAAGATGGCAAAGGCAGCTCAAAGTATGGAGTTTGAACGTGCGGCGGAATACCGTGACCTGATTCAGGCCATTGGAACGCTTCGGACCAAGCAACGGGTCATGGCGAAAGATTTGCAAAATCGGGACGTCTTTGGTTACTATGTGGATAAGGGCTGGATGTGTGTTCAGGTTTTCTTTGTTCGTCAAGGCAAGCTCATTGAGCGGGATGTCAATCTCTTCCCCTACTACAATGATCCGGATGAGGACTTCTTGACTTATGTAGGACAATTCTATCAAGAAAAATCTCACCTGGTTCCCAATGAGGTTCTGATTCCGCAGGATATCGATGAAGAAGCTGTCAAAGCCTTGGTGGATACTAAGATTCTCAAACCCCAGCGTGGAGAGAAAAAACAGTTGGTCAATCTAGCTATAAAGAATGCTCGTGTCAGCCTAGAGCAGAAGTTCAATCTGCTAGAAAAATCAGTTGAAAAGACTCAAGGGGCTATTGAAAATCTGGGACGCTTACTCCAAATCCCGACTCCAGTCCGTATCGAATCCTTCGATAACTCCAATATCATGGGAACTAGTCCTGTTTCAGCCATGGTTGTATTTGTCAACGGCAAACCGAGTAAGAAGGATTACCGTAAGTATAAAATTAAGACTGTCGTTGGAGCAGACGACTATGCCAGTATGAGAGAAGTCATTCGCAGACGCTATGGCCGAGTTCAACGTGAGGCTTTGACTCCGCCAGATTTGATTGTCATTGATGGAGGGCAAGGTCAAGTCAATATCGCCAAACAGGTCATCCAAGATGAACTGGGCTTGGATATTCCAATTGCTGGGCTGCAAAAGAATGACAAGCACCAAACCCATGAATTGCTCTTTGGAGATCCACTGGAAGTGGTGGAGTTGTCTCGCAATTCTCAAGAATTCTTTCTCCTCCAACGCATCCAGGATGAGGTGCACCGCTTTGCTATCACCTTCCACCGCCAACTGCGCTCAAAAAATTCCTTTTCTTCACAACTGGATGGGATTGACGGTCTGGGACCTAAACGCAAACAGAATCTCATGAAGCATTTTAAATCTCTCACTAAAATCAAGGAAGCTAGTGTGGATGAAATTGTCGAAGTTGGGATACCAAGGGCAGTCGCAGAAGCTGTTCAGAGAAAGTTGAACCCGCAGGAAGAAGTGGAGTTGGCTCAAGTAGCGGAAGAGAGAGTAGATTACCAAACGGAAGGAAACTATCATGAACCATAAAATCGCAATTTTATCAGATATTCATGGAAATGTGACTGCCTTAGAAGCAGTGATTGCAGATGCCAAAACTCAAGGAGCCAGTGAATATTGGCTCATGGGAGACATTTTCCTCCCTGGTCCAGGTGCAAATGACCTGGTCGCTCTGCTAAAGAATCTTCCTATCACGGCAAGTGTTCGAGGCAATTGGGATGATTGTGTCTTAGAGGCTTTAGATGGGCAATATGGCTTAGAAGATCCACAGGAAGTCCAGCTCATGCGATTGACCCAGTTTTTGATGGAGCGAATGGATCCTGAAACGATTGTCTGGCTACGAAACTTACCTATGCTAGAAAAGAAAGAAGTTGACGGACTGCGCTTTTCTCTTTCTCATAATTTGCCAAATAAGAACTATGGTGGTGACTTGCTAGTTGAGAATGATACAGAGAAATTTGACCAACTCCTAGATGATGAAGTTGACGTAGCGGTCTATGGTCATATTCACAAGCAGTTGCTTCGTTATGGCAGTCAAGGGCAACAAATCATCAATCCAGGTTCAATTGGTATGCCCTATTTTGATTGGGAGGCGTTAAAAAATCACCGTGCCCAGTATGCCGTGATAGAAGTTGAAGATGGGGAATTACTCAATATCAAATTTCGTAAAGTCGCTTATGATTATGAGGCTGAGTTAGAATTGGCCAAGTCCAAGAGGCTTCCCTTTATCGAAATGTATGAAGAACTACGTCGAGATGACAACTATCGGGGACACAATCTGGAACTCTTAGCTAGTTTAATTGAAAAGCATGGGTATGTAGAGGATGTGAAGAAATTTTTGGTGGCTATAAAGTCAGAATATAAGGTAGACTAGTTTCTTAACCCCCCTGAAAATTAGTTGGAACTGGATGAGGAAAAATCTGATTTTAATGATAAGTTTAAATCCAGGGCTTCATCCGTGTTCCAATTTCTTTCAATGAAAAATCTCTGCAAGCTCTTTCAAAATATGGTAGAATGGAAGCAGTAGAATTAGAAAAGGAAATCGATTATGAAATTTCTTGAATTAAATAAAAAACGTCATGCGACCAAGCATTTTACTGATAAACCGGTAGATCCCAAAGATGTGCGTACGGCTATCGAAATCGCAACCTTGGCCCCAAGTGCCCACAATAGCCAGCCATGGAAGTTTGTGGTTGTTCGTGAGAAAAATGCTGAATTGGCAAAATTAGCTTATGGTTCGAACTTTGAGCAGGTATCATCAGCGCCAGTAACCATTGCCTTGTTTACAGATACAGATCTTGCCAAACGTGCCCGCAAGATTGCCCGTGTTGGTGGCGCAAAGAATTTCTCAGAAGAGCAACTTCAATATTTCATGAAGAATTTGCCTGCCGAGTTTGCGCGTTACAGTGAACAACAAGTCAGCGACTATCTAGCCCTCAATGCAGGTTTGGTTGCTATAAACTTGGTTTTGGCTCTTACAGACCAAGGAATTGGTTCTAACATTATTCTTGGATTTGACAAATCAAAAGCCAACGAAGTTTTGGACATTGAAGACCGATTCCGCCCAGAACTCTTGATTACAGTGGGTTACACAGACGAAAAATTGGAACCAAGCTACCGCTTGCCGGTGGATGAAATCATCGAGAAAAGATAGAAGGAAGAAAAAATGACAGCAATTGATTTTACAGCAGAAGTAGAAAAACGCAAAGAAGAGCTCTTGGCTGACTTGTTTAGCCTTTTGGAAATCAACTCAGAACGTGATGACAGCAAAGTAGATGCGCAGCATCCATTTGGACCTGGTCCAGTAAAAGCCTTGGAAAAATTCCTTGAAATCGCAGACCGCGATGGCTATCCAACTAAAAATGTTGATAACTACGCAGGACATTTTGAGTTTGGTGAAGGAGAAGAAGTTCTCGGAATCTTTGCTCACATGGACGTGGTGCCAGCTGGTAGCGGTTGGGACACGGACCCTTATACACCAACTATCAAAGATGGTCGCCTTTATGCGCGTGGGGCTTCAGATGACAAGGGTCCAACAACAGCTTGTTACTATGGTTTGAAAATCATCAAAGAATTAGGTCTTCCAACTTCTAAGAAAGTTCGTTTCATCGTTGGAACAGATGAAGAATCAGGCTGGGCGGACATGGACTACTACTTTGAGCACGTAGGACTTGCGAAACCAGACTTCGGTTTCTCTCCAGATGCTGAATTCCCTATTATCAATGGTGAAAAAGGAAATATCACGGAATACCTCCATTTTGCAGGTGAAAATACAGGTGCAGCTCGCCTTCACAGCTTCACAGGTGGTTTGCGTGAAAACATGGTACCTGAATCAGCAACAGCAGTCGTTTCAGGAGACCTGGCTGACTTGCAAGCTAAACTAGATGCCTTTGTTGCAGAACACAAACTCAGAGGAGAACTCCAAGAAGAAAACGGTCAGTACAAGGTGACTGTGATTGGTAAATCAGCCCATGGTGCTATGCCTGCTTCAGGTGTCAATGGAGCTACTTACCTAGCACTCTTCCTCAGTCAGTTTGACTTTGCAGGACCTGCCAAAGACTACCTCGACATCGCTGGTAAGATTCTCTTGAACGACCATGAGGGTACAAATCTCAAGGTTGCTCATGTAGATGAAAAGATGGGTGCCCTTTCTATGAATGCCGGTGTCTTCCGCTTTGATGAAACAAGTGCTGACAATACCATTGCCCTTAACTTCCGTTATCCAAAAGGAACAAGCCCAGAGCAAATCAAGTCAATCCTTGAAAACTTGCCAGTGGCTTCAGTTAGTCTTTCTGAACACGGCCATACCCCTCACTATGTGCCAATGGAAGATCCGCTTGTGCAAACCTTGTTGAATGTCTATGAAAAACAAACTGGTCTTAAAGGCCACGAACAAGTCATTGGTGGTGGAACCTTTGGTCGCTTGCTGGAACGTGGGGTTGCCTACGGTGCTATGTTCCCGGACTCAATCGATACTATGCACCAAGCCAACGAATTTATCGCCTTGGACGATCTCTTCCGAGCAGCAGCAATCTATGCAGAAGCTATTTATGAATTGATCAAATAAAACGATAGAAGTCTGAGATTGTATGCTTGGACTTCTTTTTGGAGGGAAAACAGATGTCTCAAATCGAAAGAATCAAGCAAGCCATTATGGCGGATCCGCAGAATACCAGCTATACAGAACGCGGAATCGAACCTCTCTTTGCGGCGCCAAAAAATGCCCGCATCAATATTGTCGGTCAGGCACCGGGGCTTAAAACCCAAGAAGCTGGGATTTATTGGAAGGATAAGAGCGGCGATCGCTTGCGGGACTGGCTAGGTGTAGATGAAGACACCTTTTACAATTCAGGTTATTTTGCAGTTCTGCCAATGGATTTTTACTTCCCAGGACATGGCAAGTCAGGTGATCTTCCACCCCGTAAAGGCTTTGCCGAAAAATGGCATCCGCAACTTCTCAAGGAATGTCCAAATATTGAATTGACCCTTTTGATTGGACAATATGCCCAGGCCTATTATCTTCATGAGAAGGTTAGTGGCAAGGTAACAGAGCGGGTAAAACGCTACAAAGACTATCTACCA
This sequence comes from Streptococcus sp. GP0011, assembly GCF_030546305.1. Lineage (GTDB taxonomy): Bacteria > Bacillota > Bacilli > Lactobacillales > Streptococcaceae > Streptococcus. The sequence goes on from NZ_JAUONR010000002.1 coordinate 22,908, forward strand.
GAATTTTTCCCTCTGGTTCACCCCTCACCACGAAATCAAATCTGGATGGCTAAAAATCCTTGGTTTGAGTCAGAAGTAGTGCCAGAGTTGAAAAAAAGAATTAAAACTATTTTAGGAGAAAAAGAATGAAAGAAATAGCCTTCGATGCATTTTACCAGCTTTATCAAAATGAGCAACTTTCTCTAGTGGACGTGAGAGAAGCAGAAGAGTTCGAAACGCTTCATTTAGAAGGTGCTCAGAACCTACCACTTAGTCAATTGGCTGATACTTATGATCAGTTGGATAAGGACCTCTTGCATTATGTCATTTGCAAATCTGGGATGCGTTCAGCGCGTGCTTGTCAATTTCTAGCTGAACAGGGTTATGACGTTATCAATGTCCAAGGTGGAATGACGGCCTTTGAAAATCTTTAAACCTCTATGGTGATAGACCCTAACCTTCCCTTGCTCGGTTCCAACTGAGTGAGGGATTTTGTTTTTAGATAATTCTTATTTTTAAAAATATTGAAAACATTCAATGATTAATTTTGGATACTTTTTTCAGAGTCTTAATCATGGTATACTAGGTCAGTATTTTAGAAATATGAAGGAGATTTTTATGGCTAAAAAAGGTGCTCTAACAGGCTTGCTCCTGTTTGGAATATTTTTTGGTGCGGGAAACTTGATTTTTCCACCTTCTCTAGGTGCCCTATCTGGAGAACAGTTTCTTCCTGCTATCGCAGGTTTTGTCTTTTCAGGTGTCGGTATTGCCGTCTTGACACTTATTATTGGAACGCTAAACCCGAAAGGATACATTCACGAGATTTCTAAGAAAATCTCACCTTGGTTTGCGACGCTTTATCTTGCAGTCCTCTATCTATCAATTGGCCCCTTCTTTGCCATTCCGCGTACAGCAACAACAGCTTACGAAGTTGGGATTAGTCCTCTCTTGTCTGAAGCAAATAAAGGCCTAGGATTGATTATCTTTACTGTGTTGTATTTTGCAGCAGCCTATCTGATTTCACTCAATCCATCAAAGATTTTGGATCGAATTGGACGTGTTTTAACGCCAGTCTTTGCCTTATTGATCGTTATCTTGGTTGTACTAGGTGCCTTCAAATATGGTGGAACAAGCCCTCAAGCGGCTTCAGCTGCTTATCAAGCTTCTGCCTTTGGTACAGGATTCCTAGAAGGTTATAACACCCTGGATGCCCTTGCTTCAGTTGCCTTCAGTGTAATTGCTGTTCAAACATTGAAACAACTTGGATTCTCCAGTAAGAAAGAATACATTTCAACTATTTGGGTGATTGGTATCGTTGTAGCTCTTGCCTTTAGCGCTCTTTATATCGGTTTAGGATTCCTTGGAAATCACTTCCCAGTACCAGCAGAAGTGATGAAGGGTGGAACACCAGGTGTTTATATCTTGTCGCAAGCAACTCAGGAAATCTTTGGTTCAACAGCTCAACTCTTCCTTGCTGTTATGGTAACTGTAACTTGCTTCACAACGACAGTTGGATTGATTGTGTCGACAGCAGAGTTCTTTAACGGACGTTTCCCACAAATCAGCTACAAGGTCTATGCCACTGCCTTTACCTTGATTGGATTTGCTATTGCAAACCTCGGTTTGGATGCAATCATTAAGTACTCAGTGCCAGTACTGGTAATCTTGTACCCAATAACCATCGCCATTGTGATGATCGTGATTGTTAATAAGTTTGTAGCCCTATCAAAACCGGGCATGCAGTTAACTATTGGGCTTGTTACAGCTATTGCTCTTGCAAGTGTCCTTGGAAGTTCCTTTAAAATTGAGTTTCTAGAAAATCTGATTAATGTCCTTCCGTTTGCGTCAGCCTCTCTTCCATGGCTAGTGCCAGCTATGATTGGAATCTTGCTTTCATTGGTTCTACCAAACAAACAAGAGAGTGATGTTTTTGAGATGGAATAAAAAAACCTTGGCATAAGCCGAGGTTTTTTATTTTTGTAAAAGACACTTAGTTAGTTTTTTCAGTATATCCAAGATCTTTTAACATTTTCTTAGAAGCAGTAAAGCTAACATTGTTACCTACGCCTGAGTATTCTTCTGGTAAGGCTTTTCTAAGTTCATCAATACTTGCGACTGTGAAGTCGACTTCAGCATCTTGAACGACCTTTTCATCTTTGATTTTGATGCTATGAGTAACACCTTTGAGACCTTGATATCCTTTATAAGTTTTTTCAACAAATGCTTTAAGAGTTTCAGCAGTAGTATCAAGAGCCTCTGGATCATAGACATTATGACCTGATTGTTTCAATACTTTGTCTCCATCTACAGTGTAGGTTAAAGTAGAATTAAAGCCAGTACGAGTATCATTTACAAAGGTCACAGTTTTTACTTCAGATTTGTTTTCTGTAGCTTGCTGGCTAGTAGATTCTACCTGAGTAGTTTCACTTTTTGCTGAGCTAGTTGATGAGGTTGTTGATTGTTTTGAACATCCCAATAAGATAGCTAATGGTAGAGCTATACAAAGAGTCATTTTAAAATATTTGTTCATGTCTTTTCCTTTCATAATCAAAGTATTTTGTATTATAACATGATTCTACTACAAAATCAACTAGACCTCCCCTCTCATCTGACTGGACATGACAACGAATAGAAACTAGTCTGATGATTAAAGTTTTGTCTCTATCTATTTCAAATAACTTTTATCCTATGGCTTTATAAGGGTGTGAAGTTTCAAATGCACTTTTATGAGATTGGGAGAATCTATTGGACTAATATAATAAAATACCCCAAGAGTTAGAGTTGTGTCTAACTTTTGGGGTGGACCTACACTAGTCTATATGAAATTTTGGGAGATTAGTTCGTCTTTTCTGTGAATCCCATTTTTTCCAGTGCTTTTTTAGAGTTTGAGAAACTGACACGATTGCCGATACCAGAATATTCTTCAGGAAGTGCTTTTCTAAGTTCGCTAATGCTTGCAACTGAGAAGTCAACTTCTAGATCTTGAACAACTTTTCCATCTTTGATTTCAATCGTTTGTTTAACACCTTTGAGTCCATTATAACCTTTGTACTTTTCTTCGATAAAACTCTTGACATCTTCTGGAGTTGCACCAAGGATTTCAGGATCAGCAATGTTATTAGCTGATTGCTTGATAACATTGTCGCCTTCTACAGTATAAACCAAGGTAGAAGTGATTCCAGAATTGCTTTTGTTAATAAAGGTATGTGTTTTAGTTGTTTCTTTCTTTTCTGATGATTGTTCAGTGCTTTGTTTGCTCTCACTTGACTGAGTTGTTGTGTCTTCTTTAGAACTGCTGTTTGCAGGTGTTGATGCTTGTTTGGAACATCCGAGCAGGAGAACAAGTGAAGCCACAAGGGCTAGTGATACTTTAAAGTATGATTTCATATTTGTTACTTTCCTTTCATAATCAAAGTATTTGTATTATAACATGGATCTATAGTGAAAGCAACTAAACACAGTTTTTCTCCTTTTGAGAAGGAGTCTGACTAGAAAAATGTTATAATGGTAGGAAAGAGGTGAAGAAATGAATCAGACTATAAACTATATCAAAGAACTAACTGCTATTGCATCTCCAACAGGCTTTACTCGTGAGATTTCAGACTACCTAGTCCATACTTTAGAAGAGATTGGTTACCAGCCGGTTCGTACAGCCAAGGGTGGTGTCAATGTTACTATTAAAGGTCAAAATGATGACCAACAGCGCTATGTGACTGCCCATGTGGATACGCTGGGTGCTATTGTCCGTGCAGTCAAACCGGATGGCCGTCTCAAATTGGATCGTATCGGTGGTTTCCCTTGGAACATGATTGAAGGGGAGAACTGTACGGTTCATGTGGCTAGCACAGGTAAAAAGGTATCTGGAACCATTCTCATCCATCAGACTTCTTGCCATGTCTACAAAGATGCGGGAACTGCTGAACGCACACAGGACAATATGGAAGTGCGTTTGGATGCAAAAGTAAGTAATGAAAAAGAAACCCGCGCCTTGGGTATTGAGGTTGGAGACTTTATTAGTTTCGATCCGCGAACAGTTGTGACAGAAACTGGTTTTATCAAGTCTCGCCACTTGGATGACAAGGTCAGCGCAGCAATTTTGCTCAATCTTCTTCGTATTTACAAGGAAGAGGGGATTGAATTGCCAGTAACAACTCATTTTGCTTTTTCAGTCTTCGAAGAGGTGGGTCACGGTGCGAACTCCAATATTCCAGCTCAGGTAGTGGAATATCTAGCTGTGGATATGGGAGCTATGGGCGATGACCAGCAGACGGATGAATATACAGTGTCTATCTGTGTCAAGGACGCTTCAGGTCCCTATCACTATGACTTCCGTCAACACTTGGTAGCTTTGGCGAAGGAGCAAGATATTCCATTTAAGCTCGACATTTATCCATTTTACGGTTCGGATGCTTCAGCAGCTATGTCAGCAGGAGCAGAGGTTAAGCATGCCCTCCTTGGAGCTGGTATTGAATCCAGTCACTCTTACGAACGAACACACATTGATTCGGTCGTGGCGACTGAGCGTATGGTAGACGCCTATCTCAAGAGCACCTTGGTAGACTAATATGTGCTTGATTTGTCAAAGAATTGAATGGATCAAGGCAGGGGAAAATCCCTACTTTGTAAAAGAACTAGAGACAGGCTATGTTGTTATTGGAGACCACCAATACTTTAAGGGCTATACCTTGTTTTTAGCAAAAGAGCATGTCACAGAACTCCACCATATGGAGACTTCTGTAAAACTTCGTTTTCTAGAGGAAATGAGTTTGGTCCAAGAAGCTGTTGCCAAAACGTTTAAAGCTGAAAAGATGAATATTGAACTCCTAGGAAATGGAGATGCCCACGCTCACTGGCACCTCTTTCCAAGACGATCAGGTGATATGAGGGGTCATGGATTGAATGGCCGTGGTCCAGTCTGGTGGGTGCCATGGGAAGAAATGGCGGCAGAAGATTGCCAAGTGAAATCCCATGAGTTGGAACAAATGATTAAAGCCTTATCCGATGAATTAGAGAAGCACTTGGTATAAGAGAGGAAGAAAAAATGAAAAAAAGATACATCGTTTTATCTGGTTTGCTGGCAGTAACCCTAGCAGCATGTTCTCAAGAAAAACCTAAAAATGAAGAAAACACTCAAAAAACGGAACAAACTAGTCAACCTGAAGGAACTGTAGGGAGCAAATCTCAAGCCTCTAGTCAGAAGAAGGCAGAAGTTGTCAATAAGGGAGACTACTATAGTATTCAAGGGAAGTACGATGAAATCGTCATAGCTAATAAGCACTATCCTTTGTCAAAAGACTATAATCCAGGAGAAAATCCAACAGCTAAAGCAGAGTTGCTGAAACTCATTGCAGCAATGCAAGCAGCTGGCTACCCAATCAGCGATCACTACAGTGGTTTTAGAAGTTATGAAACTCAAACCAAACTTTATCAAGACTATGTGAATCAAGACGGTAAGGAAGCAGCAGATCGCTACTCAGCACGCCCAGGTTACAGTGAACACCAAACAGGTCTTGCATTTGACCTTATTGGGACAGATGGTGATTTAGTCACTGAAGAAAAGGCAGCCCAGTGGCTCTTGGATCATGCGGCTGACTATGGCTTTGTCGTTCGCTATCTCAAAGGTAAGGAAAAAGAGACTGGCTACATGGCTGAAGAATGGCATCTCCGCTACGTTGGAAAAGAAGCCAAAGAAATTGCTGCAAGTGGTCTCAGTTTGGAAGAGTACTATGGCTTTGAAGGTGGCGATTACGTCGATTAAAAAAGTAATTTTTCTCTTGCATTTTTAGATAAATAGTGTATAATGGAAAGGTATGTGTAAAGCATACTTGTGGGAGGTAAAAATCTCTAATTACCGCCAAAACCACAAAGGAGGATTTAAAAATGGCTAAAAAAGTCGAAAAACTTGTAAAATTGCAAATCCCTGCTGGTAAAGCTACACCAGCTCCACCAGTTGGACCTGCTCTTGGTCAAGCTGGTATCAACATCATGGGATTCACAAAAGAGTTCAACGCTCGTACAGCTGACCAAGCTGGGATGATCATTCCAGTTGTTATCTCAGTATACGAAGACAAATCATTTACTTTCGTTACAAAAACACCACCAGCTGCTGTTCTTTTGAAAAAAGCTGCAGGTGTTGAAAAAGGATCAGGTACACCTAACAAAACTAAAGTTGCTACAGTTACTCGTGCACAAGTACAAGAAATTGCAGAAACTAAGATGCCAGATTTGAACGCAGCAAACATTGAGTCTGCAATGCGTATGATCGAAGGTACTGCTCGTTCTATGGGATTCACTGTTGTTGACTAATCAATAACACCCCCAATATAACCCGCAAGACTTCATCATTTCGAGAAGTGACGTGGGAGATGAAAATCGATTGAACCACTTACAAGGAGAATAGAAAATGGCTAAAAAAAGCAAACAACTTCGTGCTGCTCTTGAAAAAATCGACAGCACAAAAGCATACAGTGTAGAAGAAGCTGTAGCACTTGCAAAAGAAACTAACTTTGCAAAATTTGACGCAACTGTAGAAGTTGCTTATAACTTGAACATCGACGTTAAAAAAGCTGACCAACAAATCCGTGGCGCAATGGTATTGCCAAACGGTACTGGTAAAACTTCACGCGTTCTTGTTTTCGCACGTGGTGCAAAAGCTGAAGAAGCAAAAGCTGCTGGTGCAGACTTTGTTGGTGAAGATGACCTTGTTGCGAAAATCAACGACGGTTGGTTGGACTTCGACGTAGTTATCGCTACACCTGACATGATGGCTCTTGTTGGACGTCTTGGACGTGTCCTTGGACCACGTAACTTGATGCCAAACCCTAAAACTGGTACTGTAACAATGGATGTTGCTAAAGCAGTTGAAGAGTCTAAAGGTGGTAAAATCACTTACCGTGCTGACCGTGCAGGTAACGTCCAAGCAATCATCGGTAAAGTATCATTTGAAGCTGAAAAATTGGTTGAAAACTTTAAAGCTTTCAACGAAACAATCCAAAAAGCAAAACCAGCTACAGCTAAAGGAACTTACGTAACAAACTTGACAATCACAACTACTCAAGGTGTTGGTATCAAGGTTGACGTAAACTCACTTTAATTAACAGATTTTTAAAAACGAGTACGAAAGTGCTCGTTTTTTAGGTACAACGAGCATTCCGTTCATCTGAGGTGTAAGTCCTCTGTGGCTACCATATACTAGTAAACCCAAAAGTGATTCCCAAGCCTGACTATTGTGAGTAGCTGATCGAACGGCATTAGGATAGACTGTTTAAGTCTGACGTTGGAAATAAGAATCGGCAGAGAAAGAGATAGAGAAATCTTGGCTATACGAATAGGTACGTGATAGTAAAGCGCATATAGCGGATAAGGAGGCCAGCAACTCTAAAGTACAAATATGTAGCCGTAACCTATATGCGTAAACTACGTGAGCAATTGAATTCGAACTAGAGAGGTGATTAATAGATTTATGCTATAGTCATGGCAGCTTGTATGCTTTTGATTCTGCTTTATCAAATAATAGATTAGAATTGTCAGATAATATAATTTTATGTTATAATGAAGAAAAAATAGAGGTGTTCAAATGTCAGAAGCAGGTCATAAGTTTTTAGCAAAACTGGGGAAAAAACGCTTACGTCCAGGTGGAAAACGTGCTACAGATTGGTTAATTGCGGAAGGAGAATTTTCAAAAGAAAAGAGAATACTAGAAGTTGCGTGCAATAGGGGAACTACAGCAATTGAGTTGGCACAGCGTTTTGGTTGTAAGATAACTGCTGTTGATATGGATGGACAAGCCTTAGAAGTGGCTAAAAAATCTGCTGAAACGGCAGGTGTTGGTCATTTGATCAGATTTGAAAGAGCAAATGCAATGAAACTTCCTTATGGAGATGCTAGTTTTGATATTGTTATAAATGAAGCTATGCTGACTATGCAAGCCGATCAAGCTAAGAAAAAATGTGTAATGGAGTATCTGAGGGTTTTAAAACCTGAAGGTCTTCTTTTGACACATGATGTGCTTCTTAAGGAAGCTAAAGAGTCTGTCAGACAGGAATTATCACAAGCAATTCATGTAAATGTAGGTCCTTTAACTCAAGATGGTTGGGAACAGGTGATGATAGAATCAGGTTATCGTGATGTGAAAATATTGACTGGTGAAATGACATTAATGAAATTATCAGGTATGATTTATGACGAAGGTTGGCTAGGAACTTTGAAAATTTGCGTAAATGCTTGTAAAAAGGAGAATAGAAAGCAGTTTTTAACTATGTATAAAATGTTTGCTAAGAATAAACAGAAATTGGGCTTTATTGCTATGGCTAGTTATAAATCGTCAAATCGTTAGATAATTATTGAAGTTAACTTTTCCTTTTTTCTTTCTTAAAAAATATGCTATAATAGAGAGTAAAAAACTTTGAAAGAAAGAAAAAGATGAATTTAAAAGATTATATCGCAACGATTGAAAATTATCCTAAGGAAGGTATTACCTTCCGTGATATCAGCCCTTTGATGGCAGATGGAAATGCTTATAGCTACGCTGTTCGTGAAATTGTTCAGTATGCAACAGACAAGAAGATCGACATGATTGTGGGTCCAGAGGCTCGTGGATTTATTGTTGGTTGCCCAGTTGCTTTTGAGTTGGGAATTGGTTTTGCACCTGTTCGTAAACCAGGAAAATTGCCACGTGAAGTCATTTCTGCTGACTATGAGAAAGAGTACGGTATTGATACCTTGACCATGCATGCTGATGCGATCAAGCCAGGACAACGTGTTCTCATCGTAGATGATCTTTTGGCAACAGGTGGAACTGTCAAAGCAACCATTGAGATGATTGAAAGACTTGGTGGAATTGTAGCCGGTTGTGCTTTCTTGATTGAGTTGGATGAGCTTAAAGGCCGTGAAAAAATCGGAGACTACGATTACAAGGTACTTATGCATTATTAATGAAAAACAGTCCTTGGGGCTGTTTTCTCTTCATCTGCTATATAAATTAACTATAGCTAGTTAGAGAAAAACTATAATTGAAAACTATATCTTCATACAGTATAATAAAGGGAAGAAGTATTTGGAGGTTTTTACTTTCAAACAGACAACATCATTCCCGAAATAGAGAACTGTTAGGAGGGTATTATGCCGATTCGAATTGATAAAAAATTACCAGCTGTGGAGATTTTAAGGACAGAAAATATCTTTGTTATGGACGATCAACGAGCTGCTCATCAGGATATTCGCCCCTTGAAGATTTTGATTTTAAATCTCATGCCTCAAAAGATGGTAACAGAAACGCAACTCTTACGGCATTTGGCCAATACCCCTTTGCAATTAGATATTGATTTCTTATATATGGAAACACATCGTTCCAAGACAACCCGGGCTGAACATATGGAAACCTTCTATAAGACCTTTCCAGAGGTCAAGGATGACTTTTTTGATGGAATGATTATCACAGGAGCACCAGTGGAGCATTTGCCTTTTGAGGAGGTAGATTACTGGGAAGAATTCAAGCAGGTCATCGAATGGTCCAAGACGCATGTTTTTTCAACCCTCCATATCTGTTGGGGAGCACAAGCAGGTCTATATGTTCGCTATGGCGTTGAAAAGCACCAGATGGATCGGAAACTATCAGGTATTTACCCACAGGATACCTTAAAAGAAGGGCACCTTCTTTTTAGAGGTTTTGATGATCGCTATGTAGCTCCTCATTCTCGTCATACTGAGATTTTAAAAGAAGAAATCTTAAACAAGACCAATCTGGAGATTCTGTCAGAAGGTCCTGAGGTTGGGGTTTCTATCCTAGCTAGTCGAGATTTGCGTGAAATTTATAGTTTTGGTCATTTGGAGTACGATCGTGACACTTTGGCAAGAGAATATTTTCGTGATTGTGAGGCAGGACTTAATCCTCACATTCCGGAAAATTACTTCAAAAATGATGATGTGAATGAGACACCGTGTCTCTGTTGGTCTTCATCAGCTGCCCTCTTTTTCAGCAATTGGGTAAACTATGCAGTTTATCAAGAAACCCCTTTTGACTGGAGAAAGGTAGAGGATGATGCGGCTGCATTTGGATATCTATAAGAGGAATTATGACATATTTTGACGCTTTTAAATCAGGGAACTTGGTTTTGCCAAGTGCCCTGCTCTTGCATTTTAAGGAACTCTTTCCTTCCAGTGAAGATTTTCTGGTCTGGCAATTTTTCTATCTACAAAACACCATAGCCCTCGGAGATGTTTCGCCTAGCCAAATAGCTGAAATCATTGGCAAAGAGGTAGCAGATGTCAACCAATCTATTTCGAATTTGACTGAAAATGGTTTGCTACAATATCGAACCATTGAACTAAACGGTGAAATTGAGCTGATTTTTGATGCTAGTTTGGCTTTTGAACGCTTGGATAGCTTACTAGATAGCCAAACTCCAGCTACAACAGTCCCAAACCCGCAGAATCAGTTGAAGGATCTGGTTGAAACTTTTCAGCAGGAATTGGGACGCTTATTAACACCATTTGAAATCGAAGACCTTTCTAAGACTGTCAAAGAAGACGGAGTTAAGGCGGATTTGATTAAGGAAGCTCTCCGAGAGGCCGTTCTCAATGGCAAGCCAAACTGGAAATATATTCAGGCAATCCTACGAAACTGGCGCCATGAAGGCATTCAATCTGTTGCCCAAGTAGAGGCCAAACGAGCAGAGCGAGAAGCGAATAATCCCAAACAAGTTCAGGCTTCGGCTGATTTCCTCGATGCCATGAATTTGTGGCAAGATTAGTCGCTTGAAAAATCTTGAAAATTAGAGTAAGGTTTGCAAGCTCCTTATAAATATGATAGAATAATAGTGAATAAAATGAAAAAAGAGGTATGTGAAATGTCACGTAAACCATTTATCGCTGGTAACTGGAAAATGAACAAAAATCCAGAAGAAGCAAAAGCATTCGTTGAAGCCGTTGCATCAAAACTTCCTTCATCAGACCTTGTTGAAGCAGGTATCGCAGCTCCAGCTCTTGATTTGACAGCTGTTCTTGCTGCTGCTAAAGGTTCAAACCTTAAAGTTGCTGCTCAAAACTGCTACTTTGAAAATGCAGGTGCTTTCACTGGTGAAACAAGCCCACAAGTTTTGAAAGAAATCGGTACTGACTACGTTGTTATCGGGCACTCAGAACGTCGTGACTACTTCCATGAAACTGACGAAGATATCAACAAAAAAGCAAAAGCAATCTTTGCAAACGGTATGCTTCCAATCATCTGTTGTGGTGAGTCACTTGAAACTTACGAAGCTGGTAAAGCTGCTGAGTTTGTAGGTGCTCAAGTATCTGCTGCATTGGCTGGATTGACAGCTGAACAAGTTGCTGCATCAGTTATTGCTTATGAGCCAATCTGGGCTATCGGTACTGGTAAATCAGCTTCACAAGACGATGCACAAAAAATGTGTAAAGTCGTTCGTGACGTTGTAGCTGCAGACTTTGGTCAAGAAGTTGCGGACAAAGTTCGTGTTCAATACGGTGGTTCTGTTAAACCTGAAAACGTTGCTTCATACATGGCTTGCCCAGACGTTGACGGTGCCCTTGTTGGTGGTGCGTCACTTGAAGCTGAAAGCTTCTTGGCATTGCTTGATTTTGTAAAATAATCTCAGTTATTCCAGACAGTCTGCTAAGACTGTCTTTTTTTTTAAAGACTGTATATTTTTCTTAAATTATCAGTCAATTACAACTTTTTTAATATGGGTTAATTTTCTTGCTTTTGTCTACTAGGTGTAGTATACTGAGATAGTAATCAATAAATATGGTTGCAAAAATAATATTATGAGGTGAGAAAAATGGTAGAATTGAAAAAAGATGCATTAAAAGACGTTACAACATTATCTAAAACAGCGCCAGTAGCATTGGCAAAAACAAAGGAAGTATTGAACCAAGCAGTAGCGGACTTGTATGTGGCTCACATTGCCCTTCACCAAGTTCACTGGTATATGCGTGGTCGTGGCTTCCTCGTATGGCATCCAAAAATGGATGAATACATGGACAGTCTTGATAGCTATCTTGACGAAATCAGTGAACGTTTGATTACTCTTGGTGGAAAACCTTATTCAACTTTGACAGAATTCCTTCAACACAGTGAAATCGAAGAAGAAGAAGGAGAATTCCGTAACGTTGAAGAAAGCTTGGAACGTGTTCTAGCAATTTATCGCTACCTCATCGCTCTTTTCCAAAAAGCTTTGGATGTAACTGACGAAGAAGGTGATGATGTTACAAACGATATCTTTGTTGGGGCTAAGGCTGAACTTGAGAAAACAGTTTGGATGCTTACAGCAGAACTTGGACAAGCTCCTGGTTTGTAAAATATAGTTGCTACCCCTTTTATCATGAGGCGCTTGATAAGTGCCCATGATCAATCATCTTTTAAAAGTCATGTAACTGTAAAAAGGTGCATGATTTTTTTGTCTGCTGGACTTAGGACACATTGTCAAAAGTAGGATTTTACGGTATAATAGTTGCTGTTCAATAACATATGAATTTTAAAGAATAATTGTTAGTTTAAGGAGGACTTATGAACAACTTACCAAATTGCCCAAAATGTAATTCAGAATATATCTACGAAGACGGAAGTCTCTTGGTCTGCCCAGAGTGTGCCTATGAGTGGAATCCTGCAGAAGTTGCAGAAGTAGAAGAAGGTGTTGTTGCTATCGATGCCAATGGAAATAAATTGGCTGACGGCGATACTGTAACCCTTATCAAAGACTTGAAAGTAAAAGGTGCGCCAAAGGATTTGAAACAAGGAACTCGCGTTAAAAATATCCGTATCGTAGAAGGTGACCACAACATCGACTGTAAGATTGATGGTTTTGGAGCTATGAAACTCAAGTCAGAATTTGTTAAGAAAATCTAGCCATGAAACTGAATTATAAATTTATCTTTTATAGTCGTGTCCTCTTGTTCTTAGCGGCATTTACAGGAGTTTATTTGGAGATTACCAAACACGGTGGCTTTGGTATGCTCCTTTACTATACAGTGTTGTCCAATCTTTTGGTAACGATTTTCACGGGTTATCTGCTCCGTGTGATGAGCCGTTCAGGTGAAAATTGGCAAAGTCCGACCTTGCTTCGTCTCAAGGGTGGTGTTACCATGAGTATCATGATTACCTGTGTGATTTACCATTTTATGCTTGCTCCGATTGCGACAGACTTTTACCGTGTGGAAAATTTCCTTTGCCACTATATCGTTCCACTCTGGTTTTTAGCTGACACCCTCTTCTTTGATAAACGGGGTCAATACAAGATCTGGGATCCAGTCTTATGGACCATCTTGCCCTTGGTTTATATGATTTTTGCCTTGTTTAACGGCCTGGTCTTAAAACTCAATATTCCGAATTCCAAGGACAATCCCTTCCCATATTTCTTTTTAAATGTGAACAAGGGTTGGGACGTGGTTATCAAATGGTGTTTGATCATTTTTGCGGCCTATATGGTTGCAGGTTTCATCTTCTATCTGATCAAGCAAATCAAGCGAAAATAGTCTTCCTATTAGGAAAGTTAGGACGGAGTCTCTAGTTCAATCGGGCTCCTTCTTTTCTTGCCATCTTCCTTTTAAAAGGATAAACAGTGAGAAATATACAGAAAGAAAATTCATGAAACAATATTTAGAACGGGCTAGTATTTTGGCCCTCTCCCTCGTTTTGATTACCTCCTTTTCCATCTCAAGTGCTCTGCCAGCCATGTTTGACTACTATCAAGGCTACCCCAAGGAACAAATCGAGCTCCTGGTCAGTCTCCCTTCTTTTGGAATTATGATCATGCTGGTTTTAAATGGGTTTTTGGAGCGGTTGTTTCCTGAGAGACTTCAGATTAGTCTGGGACTTCTCATCCTTTCTATCGGTGGGACAGCCCCTTTCTGGTATCAGGAGTACAACTTTGTCTTTGCGATGCGGATTTTATTTGGCTTGGGTGTTGGGATGATCAATGCCAAGGCCATTTCCATCATCAGTGAACGCTATCATGGAAAGACACGGATCCAGATGTTGGGTCTTCGCGGATCAGCAGAAGTTGTCGGGGCATCGATTTTGACTCTAGTTGTAGGTCAACTCTTATCCTTGGGATGGACAGTGACCTTCTTGGCCTACAGTGCGGGGTTTTTAGTATTGATCCTTTATCTGCTCTTTGTCCCTTATGGGAAAGAAAAGAAAGAAACAAAGAGAAAAGAGACCGAAACGACTCGTTTGACAGGACAGATGAAAGGCTTAATTTTTCTATTGGCTGTCGAAGCAGCAGTAGTTGTCTGCACCAATACAGCTATCACCATTCGTATTCCTAGTCTGATGGTGGAAAGAGGTCTAGGGGATGCCCAGTTATCGAGCTTGGTCTTAAGTATTATGCAGTTGATTGGTATCTTGGCAGGTGTGAGTTTTTCTTTCTTTATCTCTCTGTTTAAAGAAAGGTTGCTCCTTTGGTCGGGTATCACCTTTGGATTGGGGCAGATTGTGATTGCCTTGTCTCCGTCATTGGGTGTGATGGTAGTTGGAAGTGTTGTGGCAGGTTTTTCCTACAGTGTGGCCTTGACCACTGTCTTTCAGCTTCTTTCTGAAAGAATACCAGCCAAGCTCCTTAATCAGGCAACATCTTTTGCAGTGCTAGGATGTAGCTTTGGGGCCTTTACGACACCTTTTATTCTTGGTGCGATTGGCTTGGTGACTCAAAACGGTATGTTGGTCTTCACCATTTTAGGATGTTGGTTGATTGTCACTTCTATCTTTGTTATGTACGCACTTCAAAAGAGAGCTTAGGATTGGTTTCCTAAGTTTTTCTTTTTGGGAATTTTGTACCCAGACAATTATTGGTTTTTAAACTTGTTTACACTTTTATTTCCTGATAAAATAGAAGTTATGACAAGATATAAAGCAATCATTTCCTATGATGGTTATGCCTTTTCTGGTTTTCAGCGCCAGCCTCATGCGCGGAGCGTTCAAGAGGAAATCGAAAAAACCTTAATGAGACTCAATAAGGGGCAAGCCATCACTGTTCATGGTGCTGGTAGGACGGATAGTGGGGTCCATGCTCTGGGACAGGTTATTCATTTTGATCTGCCCTATCAGATGGATGTGGAAAAACTCCGTTTTGCTCTGGATACCCAGTCACCAGAAGATATCGATGTGATTTCAATTAAGCTTGTGGCGGATGATTTTCATTGCCGTTATGCAAAACATAGCAAGACATATGAGTTTATCGTGGATAGGGGGCGTCCTAAAAATCCGATGCGCCGTCACTATGCTACTCACTTTCCCTATCCCCTCGATGTGGAGCGAATGCAGATAGCTGTCAAGAAATTAGAGGGAACCCATGATTTTACTGGGTTTACAGCATCTGGAACCAGTGTAGAGGACAAGGTTCGGACTATTACAGAAGCCAGCCTTAGTGTTGATGAGACAGGCCAATTTTTGACCTTTACCTTTTCAGGAAATGGTTTCTTGTATAAGCAGATTCGCAATATGGTGGGGACGCTGCTCAAAATAGGAAATAATCGAATGCCAGTTAAGCAGATTGACTTGATTTTGGAGAAGAAGGACAGAAAACTTGCAGGTCCAACGGCTGCACCGAATGGCTTGTATTTAAAGGAGATTCGTTATGAAGAATAATCGTATTTTAGCCCTTTCTGGGAATGATATTTTTAGTGGTGGTGGTTTGTCAGCTGATTTGGCCACCTATACCTTAAACGGCTTGCATGGCTTTGTTGCAGTGACTTGTTTGACGGCTTTGACCGAAAAGGGGTTTGAAGTCTTTCCTACGGATGATACTATTTTCCAACATGAGTTGGATAGTTTGCGTGATGTGGAGTTTGCAGGGATTAAGATTGGCCTTCTCCCTACTGTCAGTGTGGCTGAGAAGGCCTTGGACTTTATCAAGCAACGTCCTGGAGTCCCGGTGGTATTGGACCCTGTCTTGGTCTGCAAAGAAACGCACGATGTAGCTGTCAGTGAACTCTGTCAAGAGTTGATTCGTTTTTTCCCTCATGTCAGTGTGATCACGCCAAATCTTCCTGAAGCAGAATTATTGGCTGGTCAGGAAATTAAAACATTGGAAGACATGAAAGCTTTAGCGCAGAAATTGCATGATTTAGGAGCGCCAGCAGTCATTATCAAGGGAGGCAATCGCCTCAGTCAGGATAAGGCTGTGGATGTTTTTTATGATGGACAAACTTTCACTGTTCTAGAAAACCCAGTCATTCAAGGACAAAATGCTGGTGCAGGTTGTACCTTTGCCTCAAGCATTGCCAGTCACTTGGTTAAAGGTGATGAACTTTTACCAGCAGTAGAGAGCTCGAAAGCTTTCGTTTACCGTGCTATTGCACAAGCAGATCAATATGGAGTAAGACAATATGAAGCAAACCAAAACAACTAAAATCGCCCTTGTATCCCTCTTAACCGCCCTTTCAGTAGTCCTAGGTTATTACTTGAAAATTGGAACGCCAACAGGAATATTGACTCTCTTGGATGCAGGTATTTTCTTTACTGCCTTTTACTTTGGCAGTAAAGAAGGAGCTGTCGTTGGAGGACTAGCAGGATTCCTAATTGACCTTCTATCAGGCTATCCACAGTGGATGTTCTTTAGCTTGATAAATCATGGCTTGCAAGGTTATTTTGCAGGTTTTAAAGGGAAATGGCAATGGCTGGGCCTAGTCTTAGCTACTATCGTCATGGTAAGTGGCTACGCTCTGGGCTCAACCCTAATGAATGGCTGGTCAGCAGCCTTACCAGAAATTCTTCCAAACTTCCTGCAAAATACCTTGGGGATGATTGTGGGATTTGTGGTCTTTCAGAGCGTCAAGAAGATAAAATAAAAAAGTCAGCTTCAATAGCTGACTTTTTGCTTGTCTATATTTAATCAAAATAAAGCAAATCTTTGCTGGTGCTTGTAAAGAGGTCAAAGCCATCCTTAGTGACGACACCGCAGTCTTCGATACGAACACCGACTTTACCAGGGATATAGATACCTGGTTCAACAGAGAAGCACATGCCTTCTTCGATGACCATGTCGTTTCCTTCCATGATAGATGGGAACTCGTGAACATCCATACCGATACCGTGACCGAGACGGTGATTGAAGTACTCACCATAACCAGCTTTTTCAATGACTTCACGTGCAGCGCGGTCAACTTCATGTGCAGTCACACCTGGCTTGATAAAGTCAAGGGCAGCTTGTTGGGCTTCAAGGGTCAAGTTGTAAATGTCTTTTTTGAATTGATCTGGTTTACCGACAGCGACCGTACGAGTCATATCTGAGGCGTAGCCATTAACCATGACACCGAGGTCAAAGAGGAGAAGGGCGTCCTTTTCAACCTTGTTTGCACCAGGAATTCCGTGTGGATTTGCAGCGTTATCGCCAGTCAAGACCATGGTATCAAAGCTCATTTCATAGCCTTCACCTTTCATGGCAAAGTCGATTTGGGCAATGATGTCTGTCTCTGTTTTATCAAGAGAAATATTGTCAAAACCAACCTTAACAGCCTTATCAGCGTAGATACCTGCAACCATCATTTTTTGGACCTCATCAGCTGATTTGATGAGGCGCATGCGTTGGATGCGAGGAGTGAGGTTTTCAAACTCAGCAGTTTCAAAGACTGTTTTCAAACCATGGTACTTGGTTAAGATGAGATTGTCAAACTCAACTGCCACACGTTTGAAGTCTAACTGTGGCAAGGCATTTTGGATTTTCTTCCATGGGTTTTCAGAGTCCACATAGCCCACAACTGGGAAGGAAACAGTGCTGCTTGCACGCTCTACTTCAAGGGCTGGAACAAAGAGAAGCGGTTCCTGATCTGCTAGAACAAAGAGGAACATTTGGCGTTCATGGGGATCACTGTAAAAGCCAGTGAGGTAATTAATAGTGACGGGGTCAGATACGACAGCGACGTCTAGTTTTTCTGATTCAAGATATGTTACGATTTGTTGTAATTTAGACATATGCTACCTTCTTTCTACCCCTCTATTTTGGCAAAAAATGAGAGAAATTGCAAGGGGGAAGGGTAAAAGAACAGGCAAAAAGAACCCCGACAAGATAGGGGAGTTCTTTGATCTATTTTTCCTTAGTTTAGGTAAAGTCAGCCTTGCTTTTGACGTCGCTGTATTCTTCAGCGATTTCTTGGCTGAGTATGTCCTCATAAGCAGGAAGTTGGATATCCTGACCGTATTTCTTCTTGAGGGCAGTAGTGACTAGGCGATAAGCCAGATTGGCATTACGAGAGAGGATAGGCCCGTGGAAGTAGGAACCAAAGACATTCTTATAATGAACCCCTTCGCCGATCTTTTCTTCGTTGTTTCCATTTCCATAGACAACCAGTCCCAGTGGTTTTTGGTCATCTGAGAGGAAGGTACGGCCTTGGTGATTTTCAAAGCCATAGTAGGTTTCATCGAAATCTTCATTGTGAATCTTGATGTCACCGATAAAGCGGTTGTTGGTTTGGTTGAGAGTATAATGTCCCATGACACCGAGCCCTTCGATGCGCTTACCTGAAGCTTCAACATAATATTGACCCAATAATTGGAAACCACCGCAGATGGCTAGCACCACTCCATCGTTTTGGATGTAGTTGTCAATGCTCTCTTTTTTAGCAGGTAAGTCGCCTGCGATGATGCTTTGTTCAAAGTCTTGCCCCCCACCGAAAAAGGCGATGTCGTAGTGGTTTTCATCAAATTCATCATGGAGAGAAACGATGTCAACCGTCACATGAGCACCCAGCTTTTCAGCCACATACTTGAGCATGAGGATGTTTCCATTGTCCCCGTAAGTATTCATGAGATTTCCATAGAGGTGGGCAATGTTGAGCTGATAAGGGTAGTTGCCAGCTTTTGAGGAAAGTGAAGTGTAAACCATTAGTTCATCTCCTTTCTAACAATCTGACGACTAGCCAGCAGTTCGCGGAATTCCAGCATGGCAGTATAGGTTGCTAGGATATAGGCATGCTTGCAGTCTTGCTTCTCAATGGTTTTGAGAACTTGCTCCAGATTGCTTGTCTCAGTGATTTTATCAGCTGGATAGCCTGTCACCCGTAGACGACGCGCGATTTCAGAATGACGAACACCACCAGCGTTGATTTCAGGAATGTCCATGTCAATGATTTGTTCAAAGTCAGCATCCCAGATCCAACTAGTATCAATCCCATCAGCATAGTTGGCGTTGAGAAGGACAGATAGGCTAAATGGATAAGGCGCTAGTTTGATCATCTCGATAGCCTGAGTTGCACCGACTGGATTTTTAATCAAGACAAGAGTACATTCTTTGTCACCGATATGGAAGGTTTCCTGGCGTCCAAAGACAGCACGGCTTTTGTCAAATCCCTGCTTGATGAGTTGTGAATCGGCACCGAGGAAACGGGCAATAGCGACCGCAGCAAGGGCATTGTAGATATTGTAGAGCCCACCGATTTGGATTCCGTATTCTTGTCCGTCAATGACAAAGCGAGAGCGATTGTTAGTCAATTCAACCAATTCTGTCAGACGGTAGTCCAAGTCAGGACGTTTGCAACCACAATTTTCACAGATATAGGCCCCCAAGTTAGCATAGGTATTGTGCTCATATTTGAGGATGCCTTGACAGTCAGGGCAGAGAATCCCTTCGGTATTGTAGTGAGCCAGTTGGGCTGGTCCTTTTTCCAAGTCAAAACCAAAATACTGAACAGGATTTGGAATTGCAGGCTTGTAGAAAAGTGGACTGTCACCGTTAAGGAGGACAGTAGCAGTAGGAACTTTTCGAATAGCGTCCAAAATCATGTTGTAGGTCGTATAAATCTCACCGTAGCGGTCCATCTGGTCACGGAAAATATTGGTGATCACAAAAAGGCTAGGCTGGATATAGTCACAGATACGAGAAAGACTGGCTTCGTCGATTTCGAGGACGGCAATGTTTTTCCCAGTTTTAGAAGATTTGGCTGTTAGGAAGGTTGTTGTAATCCCTGTAATCATATTGGCACCGCTAGGATTGGTCAGAACCTGACCATAGACCTCTTTTAAAATGCCGACAGTGAGGGCAGTTGTCAGGGTTTTTCCATTGGTTCCAGTGACCACGACAATCTCGTAGTTCTTAGCTAAATTTTGTAAAATATCTTTATCAAATTGAAGGGCGAGTTTTCCTGGGAGCGTGCTTCCACGGCCAAGACGGCTCAAGATGAAGTGAGAAGAACGCCCAGCAAGGAGGCCCAAAGTAGTTTTTAATTTCATGTTTCTATTATATCATAAAAGAGGGAAAAGACAGTTTTGAGATTTCGCAGAAACAAAAACAGCCCAAAGAGGGCTGTTAGCTAACAAATCAGTCTCAACTTAAATCGCAAACAAGTCATTCAAGTTCTCAGCCAAAGTTGGGTGAGTGAAGATTTGTTTTGTGAAGTAAGTATAAGGGATTTTGTTGTCCATGGCAACAGTGATGATGTTGATGATTTCTTGAGAACCTTCTGAGAAGATAGTTGCTCCAAGAATTTCTTTTGTTTCAGTGTTGACAACTGCTTTGAAGGCTCCGCGAAGGTCTCCGTTTACGTGACCACGAGGCATGGCAGCAACAGGGATTTCCTTCACTGCGTATGGAAGTTTCAAATCAGCTGCTTGGCTTTCCGTCAAACCAACTTGTGAAAGTGCAGGTGTGATGAACATGGTGTTTGGCACATTGAGACGGTCTTCAAGAGTGTAGCTGCCATCTCCAGCAAGGTAGCTGTAGACAACACGGAAGTCATCAAGTGAGATGTAGGTAAATTGAGGACCACCGTTGACGTCTCCAACTGCGAAGACACCAGGAACGTTTGTTTGACAATGTTTGTCTACTTTAATAGCACCACGTTCAGTTAGTTCAATATCTGTATTTTCAAGTTGAAGTGGTTCTACGTTTGGTTTACGTCCAGTTGCGTAGAGAAGGGCATCGAAACGGTAAGTTTCGTTTTCAGTTACGACAAGGACTTGGTCACCGTCGTTTTTGATTTCAGTAGTACGGATGTTTTGAAGCAATTCAATACCGTCTTCTTCCATGTATTGTTTAGCAAGAGCTGCGATGGAAGGTTCTGCACGAGGTAGGAAAGTATCCAAGGCATCTAGGACTGTAACTTTGCTTCCAAGTTTGTTGTAAAGACCTGCAAATTCAAGACCGATATTTCCGCCACCAAGGACACCAAGTTTTTCAGGCAATTTGTCCAAGTTTTGAATACCAGTCGAGTCAAAGACATTCTTACTTGTAGCAAGTCCAGGGATTGGCAAGACGTTTGAAACGGCACCGGTATTGATAACGATAGTTTCAGCAGTCAGTTCTTGTTTTTCATCACCAGCTTGGATTTCGATGACTTTGTTTGAAAGGAAGTGAGCTTCCGCATCAAAGATATCCACGCCTGTACCAGCAACAGTCGCATAGTTTTTACCGTTGAGGCGACTAGTGATGGTATTTTTGGTAGCAATGACTTCTTCAAAAGACAAATCTTTCTCAGCAGCAACTAGCAAGGTTTTAGTTGGGATACAACCAATGTTGATACAAGTTCCGCCGTACATAGCCTTACTACGTTCGATAAGGGCAACTTTTTTGCCAGCTGAAGCTAATTTACCAGCTAGTGTTTTCCCAGCCTTACCAAATCCGATAACGATTAAATCATATGTTAACATTTATAGTCCTCCTATTCGATTTTCATTCTAGCATAAGAAAACACTTTTTGCACAAATCTGCTACGGGAAATGGAGTGAGTTTGAAATGCTCCCTTCAAATCCTTTGAAAAACCAGTTTCAGGCCACTTTACTGTTAGAAAATCGTTTACATGATTTTCCTAAAGAATTCTACTATCTTTTGCTTCTCTCTTGTGTTATACTAGATAGGTTGCAAAGAAACTCGTACTTTTCTTTCGTGGAAAAGAAGCAACACGGTATCTCTTTTTTGTAGAAGATACGTCATGAAAAGAAAAGTATAAACTAAAGCCCTATAGGGTGGCTTCGCACCACCTTTAGAAAGAAGAATAACGTGAAATTTAATGAATTTAACTTGTCTGCTGAATTGCTAGCAGAGATTGAAAAAGCTGGATTTGTAGAAGCCAGTCCTATCCAAGAACAGACCATTCCATTGGCTCTCGAAGGAAAAGACGTTATCGGTCAAGCTCAGACAGGTACAGGAAAAACTGCAGCCTTTGGCTTGCCAACCCTTGAAAAAATCCGTACAGAAGAAGCGACCATCCAAGCCTTGGTTATCGCTCCAACTCGTGAACTCGCTGTCCAAAGTCAAGAGGAACTCTTCCGCTTTGGCCGTAGCAAGGGAGTGAAAGTTCGCTCAGTTTACGGTGGTTCCAGCATTGAAAAACAAATCAAGGCCCTTAAATCTGGTGCCCACATCGTGGTAGGAACACCAGGCCGTCTTTTGGACTTGATTAAACGCAAGGCCTTGAAATTACAAGATATTGAAACTCTGATTCTTGACGAAGCGGACGAAATGCTCAATATGGGCTTCCTTGAAGACATCGAAGCCATCATTTCACGTGTCCCTGAAAATCGTCAAACCTTGCTCTTTTCAGCAACCATGCCAGATGCTATCAAACGTATCGGTGTTCAGTTTATGAAAGACCCAGAGCATGTGAAGATTGCTGCCAAGGAATTGACAACAGAGCTAGTGGATCAGTACTATATCCGTGTCAAGGAACAAGAGAAATTTGATACTATGACACGTCTCATGGATGTGGAACAACCAGAACTTGCTATCGTATTTGGTCGTACCAAACGCCGTGTAGATGAATTGACTCGTGGACTTAAAATTCGTGGCTTCCGTGCTGAAGGAATTCATGGTGACTTAGACCAAAATAAACGTCTTCGTGTCCTTCGTGATTTTAAAAATGGGAATCTTGATGTTCTAGTTGCGACTGACGTGGCAGCACGTGGTTTGGATATCTCAGGTGTGACCCATGTCTACAACTACGATATTCCACAAGATCCTGAAAGTTACGTTCACCGTATCGGCCGTACAGGTCGTGCTGGTAAGTCAGGTCAATCTATTACTTTCGTAGCACCAAATGAAATGGGCTACCTTCAAATCATCGAAAACTTGACCAAGAAGCGCATGAAAGGCCTTAAACCTGCAAGTGCAGAGGAAGCCTTCCAAGCTAAAAAGCAAGTGGCGCTCAAGAAAATCGAACGTGATTTCGCAAATGAAGAAATTCGTTCCAACTTTGAGAAATTTACTAAAGACGCTCGTAAGTTGGCTGCTGAATTTAGCCCAGAAGAATTGGCTATGTATATCTTGAGTCTGACTGTTCAAGACCCTGACAGCCTACCAGAAGTTGAGATTGCACGTGAAAAACCACTACCATTTAAACCATCAGGTAATGGCTTTGGTGGAAAAGCTAAGGGAGGTCGTGGAGGCCGTCGTGGGGACGACCGTCGAGACCGTGATCGCCGTGGCAATGGTCGCCGTGATGATTTCAAAAAAGGCAGTCGTGGGAACGATCGTTTTGATAAAGACAGACGTTACCGTAATAAAGACAATAAAAAACCTCGCAATACTTCAAGCGAAAAGAAGACCGGCTTTGTTATTCGTAACAAAGGAGACAAATAGAAAAAAGCGATTCACACTGTGAATCGCTTTTATATATAAGGAGACCGATAGTAAAAGAAGATGGTGATAGTAAAGGATAGGTGAAACGGAAAGGGATTTATCATGTCATCTTCTTATAATGTTATAATATCAAAAACAAAATAGGATGTCAATAAAAAAATCGCTTTTTTTCTAAAATATTTTTGCTGTTCAAAATTGCAATTAAATAAGCAATTTTCAGATAATTATTGAAATAAAGACTTTTCTATGTTATAATGGAAGCGATTATATGCGAGGTAAAAAATGGCACATTTATTAGAAAAAACAAGAAAAATCACGTCTATTCTAAAGCGCTCAGAAGAGCAACTCCAAGATGAACTTCCTTACAATGCGATCACACGCCAGTTAGCTGATATTATTGATTGTAACGCTTGTATTGTGAATAACAAGGGACGTCTCTTGGGCTACTTTATGCGTTATAAGACCAATAATGACCGTGTAGAACAATTCTTCCAAACTAAAACCTTCCCTGACGTCTATGTACAAGGGGCAAACATGATTTACGACACGGAAGCAAATCTTCCTGTTGAACATGATTTGACTATTTTCCCTGTAGAGAGCCGTGCGGACTTTCCAGATGGTTTGACGACCATCGCTCCGATTCATGTATCAGGGATTCGCCTAGGTTCGTTGATCATTTGGCGCAATGATAAGAAGTTTGAAGATGAAGATTTGATCCTTGTCGAGATTGCGAGCACGGTTGTGGGAATTCAACTATTGAACTTCCAACGCGAAGAAGACGAGAAAAATATTCGCCGTCGTACTGCTGTTACCATGGCGGTCAATACCCTTTCTTATTCAGAACTTCGTGCCGTATCAGCTATTTTAGCTGAATTGGATGGAAATGAAGGACAGTTGACTGCATCTGTTATTGCAGACCGTATTGGCATTACACGCTCGGTGATTGTCAATGCGCTTCGTAAACTGGAGTCAGCAGGAATTATTGAGAGCCGTTCACTCGGAATGAAGGGGACTTATCTCAAAGTTCTAATTGCTGATATTTTTGAGGAAGTGAAAAAGAGGGACTACTAATGGCAAAGGCTTTAATCTCAATTGACTATACAGAGGATTTCGTAGCAGACCATGGAAAGCTGACTGCAGGGGCACCTGCTCAAGCCATATCAGAAGCAATCAATCGCGTAACCAGATTAGCTTTTGATCGTGGGGACTATATCTTTTTCACCATTGATGCCCATGAAGAGAAGGATACATTCCACCCAGAAAGCAAGCTCTTTCCGCCACACAACATCATCGGGACTAGTGGCCGTAACCTCTATGGCCCCCTAGCTGGCTTTTATGCTGAGCATGAGGCGGATAGTCGCGTCTTTTGGATAGACAAGCGTCACTATTCAGCATTTTCAGGTACGGACCTAGATATCCGCTTGCGAGAACGTCGTGTAGATACAGTCATTTTGACCGGTGTACTGACTGACATTTGCGTTCTTCATACGGCTATTGATGCCTATAATTTAGGTTATGATATTGAAGTTGTCAAACCTGCGGTTGCCTCTATCTGGCCAGAAAATCATCAGTTTGCTCTTGGGCATTTTAAGAACACTCTGGGAGCAAAATTACTGGATGAAAACCTTGCTGAAATTGAACTATAAGTCTGTTGGAAAAATGAAAAAAATCTGAAAAAAGTGTTGACAAAGATTTTGAAAGTTGATATACTAGTAAAGTAATCGACGCGGGGATGGCGGAATTGGCAGACGCGCAGGACTAAGGATCCTGTGACCGCTTTAGGTCGTGAGGGTTCAAGTCCCTCTCTCCGCATAGGATAAGAGTTAGCTTTGGCTAGCTCTTTTTTCTTTTTACAAAGAAGATTAGAGGCTACGTTTCCTATATCGAAAAATATTGGTATCAAGAACAGTCATTGTATCAGAACATTTAAACTGAGTTTTCCATTTCATTCTATCAAGAATATCCTCAAACACTAGTCAGAAAATGAAGAACTTAGGAAATGGAAAAATACTAATCAGAAAGACGTGACTATCATTTTTAAAATGAAGTAGATTTTTGATTGGTATTATTTCTCCTTATATAAGAAGGAAAGTTAGCGTTTGCTATCTTTTTTGTTTTTTTCAAAAAATAAATCAAAAAATTTTTCGATTTCATAAATATTTCATATTTGGATTTTATAATAGTCTTACAAATATGGAGGTGACAAATGAATCCAATCCAAAGAGCTTGGGCTTATGTCAGCAGAAAACGACTGAGAAGTTTTATTTTATTTCTGATTTTATTTGTCCTTTTAGCAGGAATTTCAGCCTGTTTGACTCTGATGAAGTCCAACAAAACAGTAGAAAGCAATCTTTACAAATCACTCAATACATCTTTTTCTATCAAAAAGATAGAAAATGGACAGACCTTCAAGTTGTCTGACCTAGCATCCGTGAGCAAGATTAAGGGACTGGAAAATGTCTCTCCTGAACTCGAGACGGTCGCAAAACTGAAAGACAAGGAAGCGGTGAGTGGTGAGCAGAGCGTAGAACGAGATGATTTGTCAGCCGCGGACAAGAACTTGGTTAGCTTAACGGCTCTTGAGGATTCCTCCAAGGATGCCACCTTTACCAGTTCGGCTTTCAATCTAAAAGAAGGGCGACACCTTCAAAAAGGAGATTCCAAGAAAATCCTCATCCACGAAGAGTTGGCCAAGAAGAACGGTCTTTCGCTTCATGACAAGATTCGCTTGGATGCTGGTCAGTCCGAAGATGGAAAAGGGCAAACAGTAGAGTTTGAGATTGTCGGCATCTTTTCTGGTAAAAAACAAGAGAAGTTCACAGGCTTGTCCTCTGACTTCAGTGAAAACCAGGTCTTTACAGACTATGAAAGCAGCCAAACGCTTCTGGGAAATAGTGAACCGCAAGTCAGTGCAGCGCGCTTCTATGTAGAAAATCCTAAGGAAATGGACGGACTCATGAAGCAGGTAGAAAACTTGGCTTTAGAAAGTCAAGGCTACCAAGTCGAGAAGGAAAACAAGGCCTTTGAACAAATCAAGGACTCAGTTGCAACCTTCCAAACCTTCCTCACCATCTTCCTTTATGGGATGTTGATAGCTGGAGCAGGAGCCTTAATTTTGGTCTTGTCTCTCTGGTTGAGAGAAAGGGTCTACGAAGTGGGAATTCTTTTGGCACTTGGAAAAGGCAAGATCTCAATCTTCCTACAATTCTGTTTAGAGGTAGTTTTGGTATCACTTGGAGCTTTGCTCCCAGCATTTGTTGCAGGAAATGCCATTACATCCTATCTGCTCCAAACTGTACTAGCCAGTGGAGATCAGGCAACCTTACAGGACACGCTGGCCAAAGCAAGTGGTCTATCAACCAGTCTCCTATCCTTTGCAGAATCCTATGTCTTTCTGCTCCTGATTGGTTGCTTGTCTGTAGCCCTTTGTTTCGTATTTCTATTTAGAAAATCGCCGAAAGAAATTTTATCATCTATTAGTTAAGAAGGAGAAATCATGACTTTATTACAATTGCAAGATGTTACCTACCGTTATAAGAACACTGCTGAAGCAGTTTTATATCAGATCAAGTATAATTTTGAACCCGGAAAATTTTATAGTATCATTGGTGAGTCAGGAGCAGGAAAATCCACTCTCTTGTCCCTACTGGCTGGTCTAGATAGTCCTGTTGAAGGTTCTATCCTTTTCCAAGGAGAGGACATTCGGAACAAGGGGTATTCATACCATCGCATGCACCATATTTCCCTGGTCTTTCAAAATTATAACTTGATAGATTATCTTTCTCCGCTGGAAAATATCCGCTTGGTCAACAAAAAAGCAAGCAAGGATACACTTCTTGAGCTTGGTTTGGATGAAAGTCAGATCAAGCGGAACGTTCTCCAGTTATCAGGTGGTCAACAGCAACGTGTGGCCATCGCTCGTAGTTTAGTCTCAGAAGCTCCAGTTATTCTAGCTGATGAGCCAACAGGAAATCTGGACCCTAAAACTGCTGGAGATATTATCGAACTGCTCAAATCACTTGCCGAGAAAACAGGTAAATGTGTGATCGTCGTTACGCACAGTAAAGAAGTGGCACAAGCGTCAGATATTACACTTGAATTGAAGGATAAGAAATTGACTGAAATATAGAATCTAGTTATTAAACTTTAAAATAGTATTAGTTGGTAACCAGTACGTGTAAAGTAATAATAAACAAAGTGAGTCTTTAACAACTATTTCCCGCAGTAGTGATAGCCTAGATAATAACAAAGTTATTATCTAGGCCGGAATTTTTGAGACATATGGCTCAAAAATTAGGGATGAAATTCCTACAGGAAGTTGCTCCCGTCCGCACAATCTAAGGGAAATAGAAAAAATAATTTATATAAGTTATAAGACATTGAAATAGAACAAAATCTAGAAAGGGAACCTATGTTACACAACGCATTTGCCTATGTTACAAGGAAGTTTTTCAAATCGATTGTTATCTTCCTGATTATTCTCCTCATGGCGAGCTTAAGTTTGGTTGGCTTGTCAATCAAGGGAGCTACTGCCAAGGCTTCTCAGGAGACTTTTAAAAATATCACCAATAGCTTCTCCATGCAAATCAATCGTCGCGTCAATCAAGGAACGCCACGTGGTTCTGGAAATATTAAGGGTGAGGATATCAAAAAAATCACCGAAAATAAGGCCATCGAGTCTTATGTTAAACGCATCAACGCTATCGGAGATTTGACTGGATACGACCTCATCGAAACGCCAGAAACCAAGAAAAATCTCACTGCTGACCGTGCCAAGCGTTTTGGAAGCAGTTTGATGATTACAGGTGTCAATGATTCCTCTAAAGAAGACAAATTTGTCTCTGGTTCATATAAGCTGGTTGAAGGTGAGCACCTAACTAACGACGACAAGGACAAAATCCTCATGCATAAGGACTTGGCAGCCAAACACGGCTGGAAAGTCGGAGATAAGGTCAAATTGGACTCTAATGTCTATGATGCAGACAATGAAAAAGGTGCCAAGGAAACAGTTGAAGTCACAATCAAGGGGCTCTTTGATGGCCACAATAAGTCGGCAGTGACCTACTCACAAGAACTCTACGAAAACACAGCTATCACAGACATTCACACTGCTGCAAAACTTTATGGATACACAGAAGACACAGCTATTTATGGGGACGCAACCTTCTTTGTAACAGCAGATAAAAACTTGGATGATGTCATGAAAGAGTTGAATGGCATCAGTGGCATCAACTGGAAGAGCTACACACTTGTGAAGAGCTCCTCTAACTACCCAGCTCTTGAGCAATCCATCTCTGGTATGTACAAGATGGCCAACCTCCTCTTCTGGGGTAGCTTGAGCTTCTCAGTTCTTCTCCTTGCGCTCTTGCTCAGTCTTTGGATCAACGCCCGTCGCAAGGAAGTGGGAATCCTCCTCTCTATCGGTCTCAAGCAGGCAAGTATTCTGGGGCAATTCATCACCGAATCCATCTTGATTGCCATCCCTGCTCTTGTTTCTGCATACTTCCTAGCCAACTACACAGCTCGTGCCATCGGAAACACTGTTCTTGCCAATGTCACTTCAGGTGTTGCCAAGCAAGCCAGCAAGGCTGCTCAAGCTTCTAACCTTGGTGGTGGTGCAGAAGTAGATGGCTTTAGCAAGACCTTGTCGAGCCTAGACATTTCCATTCAGACATCAGACTTTATCATCGTCTTTGTCCTTGCCTTGGTTCTAGTGGTTCTCGTTATGGCGCTTGCCTCAAGCAATCTCCTTAGAAAACAACCAAAAGAGCTCTTGCTCGATAGCGAATAAAAAACTTGCTACCTATTCTCCCCTAAATGGGGTATAATATAGGTAGCATTTTTATCTATTTCATCCTGATAAGGCTTCTTCCTATCAGGATGAAACAGAGAAGATTTACAAGAAATTTAAAGGAATGTGAAACGTTTTTCTATGAAAATTTTAATTGTAGAAGATGAAGAGATGATCCGTGAGGGGATCAGTGACTATTTGACGGATTGTGGTTATGAAACCATCGAGGCTGCGGACGGTCAAGAAGCCTTGGAACAATTTTCCAGCTATGAAGTAGCCCTGGTTTTACTGGATATCCAGATGCCCAAGCTTAATGGCCTCGAAGTCCTAGCTGAGATTCGTAAGACCAGTCAGGTTCCTGTCTTGATGCTGACTGCCTTTCAGGATGAGGAATACAAGATGAGTGCTTTTGCCTCTCTGGCAGACGGCTATCTGGAAAAACCCTTCTCCCTGTCTCTCTTAAAAGTGAGGGTGGATGCAATTTTCAAGCGCTACTACGATACAGGAAGAATCTTCTCTTATAAGGATACCAAGGTGGACTTTGAGAGTTACAGCGCAAGCCTCGCAGGAGAAGAAGTGGCCATTAATGCCAAAGAGTTGGAAATTCTGGACTATCTGGTGAAAAATGAGGGACGGGCCTTGACTCGTTCTCAGATTATCGATGCTGTCTGGAAGGCAACAGATGAGGTTCCCTTTGATCGTGTCATTGATGTTTATATCAAGGAACTGCGGAAAAAGCTAGATCTGGATTGTATCCTCACTGTGCGCAATGTTGGTTATAAATTGGAGCGAAAATGAAACGAACAGGTTTATTTACAAAGATTTTTAGCTATACCTTCTCGATTTTTAGTGTTCTGGTTATTTGTCTTCATTTAGCCATTTATTTTCTCTTTCCCTCTACTTATCTGAGCCATCGTCAGGAAACCATTGGCCAAAAAGCGACTGCTATTGCCCAATCCCTAGACGGAAAAGATAGGCAAAGCATCGAGCAAGTGTTGGACTTGTATTCCCAGAGCAGTGATATCAAAGGAGCTGTCAAGGGAGAGATGACTGAGGACAAGTTAGAAGTCAAGGACAATCTTCCTCTGGATACGGACCGTCAGACCACCTCTCTCTTTATCGAGGAGCGTGAGGTGAAAACGCAAGACGGTGGGACTATGACTCTCCAGTTTTTAGCGTCCATGGATCTGCAAAAGGAAGCGGAGCAGATCAGTCTCCAGTTTCTTCCCTATACCTTGTTGGCATCCTTTCTGATTTCCCTTTTGGTAGCATACATCTACGCTCGGACCATTGTTGCACCGATTTTGGAAATCAAGCGGGTGACCCGTCGGATGATGGATTTGGATGCCCAGGTGCGATTGCGCGTGGACTCTAAGGATGAGATTGGTGATCTCAAGGAACAAATCAATAGCCTTTACCAGCACCTTTTGACAGTTATTGCGGACTTGCATGACAAGAATGAAGCCATTCTCCAGCTGGAGAAGATGAAGGTTGAGTTCCTACGAGGGGCTTCTCATGAACTGAAAACACCTCTGGCTAGTTTGAAAATCCTAATCGAAAATATGAAAGAAAATATCGGTCGTTATAAGGATAGAGACCACTATCTGGGAGTTGCCTTGGGGATTGTGGACGACCTCAGTCACCACGTTCTCCAGATATTGTCTCTTTCCTCTGTTCAGGAATTGCGAGACGAGAAAGAAGAGGTTGACCTCCTTCAGATGACGCAAAGTCTGGTCAAGGATTATGCTTTACTCGCCAAGGATAGAGAACTTCAGGTAGACATTAGCCTAACCCATCAGCAGGCTTATATAAACCCATCTGTCATGAAATTGATCCTATCGAATCTCATCAGTAATGCTATCAAGCACTCCACTCCAGGTGGCTTGGTCCGAATTGGTGAAAGAGAAGGGGAGCTCTATATCGAGAATAGCTGTAGTCCTGAAGAACAAGAAAAATTGGCCCAGTCTTTTTCTGACAATGCTAGTCGCAAGGCCAAGGGTTCGGGGATGGGACTCTTTGTGGTCAAAAGTTTATTAGAACACGAGAAATTACCTTATCATTTTGAGATGCAAGATGATCGTTTGACCTTCTTCATGTCTTATCCCAAAGTCGCTCATGACTAAGGGAAAGAAAGGGTTTACATTGATTGGATTGGAAGAAATTCAATCTAAAGTATGGGAAAAACTAGCTTTTTTTATCAAAAAGTGATAAAATGAACAATGTAAATGGGATGTCCCAAAAAATATATAGGAGGCCTGACAAATGGCAATCGTTTCAGCAGAAAAATTTGTCCAAGCAGCTCGTGACAACGGTTATGCAGTTGGTGGATTTAACACAAACAACCTTGAGTGGACTCAAGCTATCTTGCGCGCAGCAGAAGCTAAAAAAGCTCCAGTTTTGATCCAAACTTCAATGGGTGCTGCTAAATATATGGGTGGTTACAAAGTTGCTCGCAACTTGATCGCTAACCTTGTTGAATCAATGGGTATCACTGTACCAGTAGCTATCCACCTTGACCACGGTCACTACGAAGATGCACTTGAGTGTATTCAAGTTGGTTATACTTCAGTTATGTTTGACGGTTCACACCTTCCAGTTGAAGAAAACCTTGAAAAAGCTCGTAAAGTTGTAGAATTTGCTCACGCAAATGGTGTATCAGTAGAAGCTGAAGTTGGAACTATCGGTGGTGAAGAAGACGGAATCATCGGTGATGGTGAATTGGCTCCAATCGAAGATGCTAAAGCAATGGTTGCAACTGGTATCGACTTCTTGGCAGCTGGTATCGGTAACATCCACGGTCCATACCCTGCAAACTGGAAAGGTCTTCACCTTGACCACTTGCAAAAATTGACTGAAGCTGTACCAGGCTTCCCAATCGTATTGCACGGTGGTTCAGGTATTCCTGATGACCAAATCCAAGCAGCTATCAAACTTGGTGTTGCGAAAGTTAACGTTAACACTGAATGCCAAATCGCATTCGCTAACGCAACTCGTAAATTTGCTCGTGACTACGAAGCAAACGAAGCAGAATACGACAAGAAGAAACTCTTCGACCCACGTAAATTCTTGGCTGACGGTGTAAAAGCTATCCAAGCATCAGTTGAAGAACGTATCGACGTATTCGGTTCAGAAGGTAAAGCGTAATCTAGCTCAACCATACAAAACAGAACCTGCCCATTGGGTGGGTTTTTGTGTTTTCTTTTATAGAGAATATACTTAAGACTACTATATCCAAAGTTGCTAAATTAATGTAATTATTCTAAGACTACCCTTGGCGAACGAATATAATAACTTTATGCCTGTTTTCAAAGGAAATCACTGTCTTTCCCAAAGTAAATTGGAACATCTAATTTTTTAGGAATGCTGAGTAGCTAAATGAATGATAGAACTTTCAAAAAAATTAATAGTTTAAAGCACTTAGCACCTGTTTATATTGATGAAACGGGATTCGATACTTATTTTTATCGAGAATACGATCGCTTATTAAAAGATCAGTTAATAGGAGGTGAAGTGTATGGAAGAAGGTATCAGAGGATTTCTTTGGTTGTAGGTCTAACAAATAGTGAGTTAATCGCTCCAATGACTTACGAAGAGACGATGACGAGCGACTTTTTTGAAGCTTGGTTTCAGAAGTTTCTCCTACCAATATTAAATACACCATTAGTTATTATTATGGACAATGCAAGATTTCATAGAATGGGTAAGCTAGAGCTCTTATGTGAAGAGTTTGGGCATAAAATTTTACCTCTTCCTCCCTACTCACCTGAGTACAATCCTATTGAGAAAACATGGGCTTATATCGCAAAGCACCTCAAAAAGGTATTACCAAGTTGTAATACCTTTTTTAGAGGCTCTTTTGTCTTGTTCTTGTTTCAATTGACTATAGTATTCACCATCTAAAGAATTACTTGATTGGTTAGAACAGGCAATTAATAAAATTGGAGATAGAGGCACTAAAAATAATGTGGCAAATTCTTACATTTGCTTATTCCATTTCCATTATATCAAAGTAATTTTACAAGTTTAAGACAGGTAATTCTGGCACTTATTTTATTTCTTTCTGAAACCTAAGTATAATAGTTACATTTTTATGAGTTTGTAGATCTAATGCAAAAAACATATGTTTGTTATGATATAATAAAGGTGCTTGTTTCTTAGATTTATAAATAGTAGTTTTCGTTTTTTATGAATGCTCATTTAATATTAGTAGCAAATATAATAGTTCTTTAGGGGGATAGTAAAGTATTATGGATATTTTATTTGATAAATTATTAGTTGTATCATCATTTTGTTTAAGAAAAATTGGCAATTTAGTTGGTTTTATTATTGGAGTTGTAATACATCCAATTAAAAATATTGCGATTTGGATAACATTGTTACTATCATCATTCTTGATAGTAGGAAACGTTTCTATTCAATTAGAAGGTAAAGATATGTTTTTGATGTCAGTTGGTCTAGTTTCAATAATGATATTTATATCAAGTTTTCTAGAGAGACAGACAGTTGATATTGATAATAAAGATAATTTCTATTTAGGGTACAATATAAAGAAAATAAAATTTCATGATAATTTCTGGTTAAGAAGATTTAATGAACTCCCGGTTACCCTTCTATTTTGGCTGATCGCTAGTTTCCCAATCATTGTTATCTGTTCACAGTTGAAATTCAATTTCGAAATATTAAATAATGTATTCAAGAGTGTAAATGAAATTATAGAATATATTAAAGTGATTTGGCTTTCTGCGTTTGTGGTCATTTCAACTTATTGTACGGCGCTTTTGATAGAGTCAGTAGCATTATCAAGTAAAACCTTTTCACAAAGTTATTTATATAAAACTACTAATTTATATGAAGAATTAAAAATAAGAGCAGAAATTGAACAGTCTTTTAAAAACCTATTCAATAACATTTTTAGTTTTAAAACTATAGTAAGACCAATGGTAGGATTAGAGGATGACTTACAATTTAAAATTGAAAGAGTAATTGATTACATTATAAATAGGGGTACAGATGTTAGTTCAAATGAAGAAGAATTACATAAATTCTATAATCTTGCATTTCATTGTGAATCAGAAAAAATAGACGCTTTAATAAAAAGAATAAAGAAGTATTATGAAACTGAAGAAAATAAAAAAATAAGGTATATAGTTCATGCTATTTTACTTAAAAGAAATCTAGACATTATTTACTGGTATTATATACACAAGTGGAGTATCTTAAATCGTTTAAAGGTAATGCCTACAGAAATTGTAAATCTCGCAATAATAGATTTATGGAAATTACATGATATAGAAAATAACTTTTATGATAGTGAAGATTATCAAGATATTTTTTGGCAAATCTGCAATGAAGATATAAATGGTTTTAGATTGCCGTTTGGAATTCATAAATCAAATCAAGATGATCTAAAAAGGAATTATTGTATTTATAGGATATATTTAGTAATGATAGAAAGAGTAAAGGATATTAACTTTTTAAATCAGCTGAAAAATCCTAAAGATATGATGGATTTATTGAATGTTTTGAATGAGATTGATAAAAAAGGAAAAAATAGCACGTATTTTTCAGATATTTTTTCAATTCTTTTTTCATGGACTATTGATAGCAAAGATAAAGATAACAATTTTATTGATTTATTCTCAAAAATGATGAGTGATGAGCACATGCCAGTATATCTCATGAACAAACGGGTTAATCATAGTAAAAATATTTTATTGAATGGAGGATATAGCCAAGATTTGTTTGATGATAATGCTATAGACTATCTTTTGATGTTTATGAAATTAGAGGATATTATTTTTGTATTGATTTTCTGTCTAGCTCATTCAGAACGGTCTCATAAAGAAGTAATGAAGATTGAAGAATTTAAAATATGGAAAAAATCTATTCATAGACAATATATGAAAGAAAACATCGAAGATTTAAGAGAATCAGAATTTTTATGTAAGTTATGTGAAAATCTAATGGTGTCTCAATTTATTTCTAAAAAATTTATTAAATGGATGTGGGAGTCAATATTTAAACCATTTGATGAAAATTTGTATGAAGAATTTATGAAGCTTGGTGAAGATGGGACTAGAAGTAATTTTAGCTTAGATAGATATTTTGTTGTCAGATTGCTATTATGTAGTTATGATAATAGATCGGCCTCGCTTTATGATTTTAAAGAAGATAATAAACATAAAATTGAAAAAGAATTAAGCAGTATTAAAGTAATATTGGAAAATGAAAATATCTATTTATTCTAAGGTAATAATGAAGTAAAGTAAACTGATAGAGGAATAGATAGTAAAAAGAAGTTTTTGTTGTCTGAAAACTGATCATGTACTATAGGAAACATATTTTCTTTCTCCATCAATTATAGAAAAATTTTTTCATATTATTCTAGTATTGTAGTACTACAAAAATTAATATAATGATCGTGGTGTATTGTATATATTAGGATAACTCTCTACCATATTAGGTCATATGTTTTGTGGCAAATTCAACTTAAGATTTTGCCCCTATTTTGCCAAACTTTTTTAAGAACTAAAGGGAATAATGAAGCATATTTCTAATACAGTGTGGGTAGAAGAATACCTGAATATAGCTCTTTTTATTGTATGAGGAAGTATAGTAAATAAATGATTTATGTTCAGAAGGTAAAGCATAATCTAGCTGAACCATACAAAACAGAACCTGCCCATTGGGCAGGTTTTTTGGTGTTCTAGGGAAATTATCAAACCAGAATTTTTGATTCAAAAGTATTATTTTAAGAGTGAAATCTCTAATTTTATAATCTACAGGCAAACGCTTGCATTCCTTTTTTTATTGGACTATAATAGGTTGGTATAAAGCCTTCTGTAAGAATAACAATTAGAAAGTTTAGAAAGTAAGGACTTAGAATATTTGTAGTCAAAAATACAATGTTGCTATTCCTTGCGATAGGGAGATAGATATGGCAATGATAGAAGTGGAACATCTTCAGAAAAATTTTGTGAAGACTGTTAAGGAACCAGGCTTGAAAGGGGCTTTGCGCTCCTTTATTCATCCTGAAAAGCAGACCTTTGAAGCGGTCAAGGATTTGACTTTTGAGGTACCCAAGGGCCAAATTCTAGGTTTTATCGGCGCAAATGGTGCTGGGAAGTCAACAACCATCAAAATGCTGACAGGGATTTTAAAACCGACATCTGGTTTTTGTCGGATTAACGGCAAGATTCCGCAGGACAATCGTCAGGATTATGTTAAAGATATTGGTGTGGTCTTTGGACAACGTACCCAGCTATGGTGGGATTTGGCTCTGCAAGAGACCTATACGGTCTTAAAAGAGATTTACGATGTGCCGGACTCGCTCTTTCATAAACGCATGGACTTTTTGAATGAAGTCTTGGATTTGAAGGACTTTATCAAAGACCCCGTGCGGACTCTTTCACTGGGGCAACGGATGCGGGCGGATATTGCGGCTTCCTTGCTCCACAATCCTAAAGTTCTCTTTTTAGATGAGCCGACCATTGGTTTGGACGTTTCGGTCAAGGACAACATTCGTCGGGCTATTACCCAGATCAATCAGGAGGAAGAAACAACTATCCTCTTGACCACTCACGACCTGAGCGACATTGAGCAACTCTGTGATCGAATTTTTATGATTGATAAGGGGCAAGAGATTTTTGATGGAACGGTTAGCCAGCTCAAGGAGACCTTTGGCAAGATGAAGACTCTTTCCTTTGAACTGCTACCAGGTCAAAGTCATCTCCTTTCTCACTATGAAGGCCTGCCTGATATGACCATTGATAGACAAGGAAATAGCCTCAATATTGAATTTGATAGTTCCCGCTACCAGTCAGCTGATATTATCAAGCAAACCCTGTCTGATTTTGAAATTCGCGATTTGAAGATGTTGGATACGGATATTGAGGATATTATCCGTCGCTTCTACCGAAAGGAGCTCTAAGATGGTCAAATTGTGGAGACGTTATAAACCCTTTATCAATGCAGGGATTCAGGAGTTGATTACCTATCGAGTCAACTTTCTACTTTATCGGATTGGGGATGTTATGGGAGCTTTTGTTGCTTTCTATCTCTGGAAGGCTGTCTTTGATTCCTCGCAAGAATCTTTGATTCAGGGCTTTAGTATGGCAGACATCACCCTATACATCATCATGAGCTTTGTGACTAATCTTTTGACTAGGTCGGACAGCTCCTTTATGATCGGGGAGGAGGTCAAGGATGGTTCCATTATCATGCGCTTGTTGCGACCAGTGCATTTTGCGGCCTCTTATCTCTTTACGGAGCTTGGTTCCAAGTGGTTGATTTTTATCTCTGTTGGACTGCCATTTTTAAGTGTCATTGTCTTGATGAAAATCTTATCAGGACAAGGAATTGTAGAATTGCTGGGCTTAACCATCCTTTATCTTTTTAGCTTAACTCTAGCCTACCTAATCAACTTTTTCTTTAATATCTGCTTTGGATTTTCAGCCTTTGTCTTTAAAAATCTATGGGGTTCCAATCTACTCAAGACTTCTATAGTGGCCTTTATGTCTGGAAGTCTGATTCCCTTGGCTTTCTTTCCAAAGATTGTTTCTGATATTTTGTCCTTCTTGCCTTTTTCATCTTTGATTTATACTCCAGTTATGATCATTGTTGGGAAATACGATGCCAGTCAGATTCTTCAAGCACTCTTGCTACAGTTCTTCTGGCTCATAGTGATGGTGGGCTTGT
Organism: Streptococcus sp. GP0011; assembly: GCF_030546305.1. Lineage (GTDB taxonomy): Bacteria > Bacillota > Bacilli > Lactobacillales > Streptococcaceae > Streptococcus. Next base: position 60,897 of record NZ_JAUONR010000002.1, read on the forward strand.
CTCAGTTGATATGGAAACGAGTCCAGTCCTTTATCACCATTCAAGGAGGTTAGTATGAAAAAATATCAACGCATGCATCTGATTTTTATCAGACAATACATCAAGCAAATCATGGAATACAAGGTTGATTTTGTGGTTGGTGTGCTAGGAGTTTTTCTGACTCAAGGCTTGAACCTCTTGTTTCTCAATGTGCTCTTTCAACACATCCCCTCGCTAGAAGGTTGGACTTTTCAAGAAATCGCTTTTATCTATGGATTTTCCTTGATTCCCAAGGGACTGGACCATCTCTTTTTTGACAATCTCTGGGCACTGGGGCAACGATTGGTGAGAAAGGGAGAGTTTGACAAGTACCTGACGCGTCCTATCAATCCGCTCTTTCACATCCTCGTTGAGACCTTTCAGATTGATGCCTTGGGCGAACTATTGGTCGGTGGTATTTTGTTAGCGACCACAGTGTCTAGCATTGGTTGGACTCTTCCAAAATTCCTGATTTTTCTAGTCTGTATTCCTTTTGCGACCTTGATCTATACTTCCTTGAAAATCGCGACTGCCAGCATCGCTTTTTGGACCAAGCAGTCAGGTGCCATGATTTATATTTTCTATATGTTTAATGATTTTGCCAAGTATCCGATTTCCATTTACAATTCGCTTCTTCGTTGGTTGATTAGCTTTATCGTGCCTTTCGCCTTTACGGCCTACTATCCTGCCAGCTATTTCTTGCAGGACAAAGACGGGCTCTTTAACATCGGTGGTTTGATGTTGATTTCCCTTGTTTTCTTTGTTATTTCTTTAAAACTCTGGGACAGGGGCTTGGACGCTTACGAAAGTGCGGGTTCGTAAGATATAAAATAGGATGAGATTTAAACATTAAATATGTTACAAACAACCGTTGAAAATTATAGCGGTTGTTTTTGCATGTTTATTAAGGCATAAATTCTATCCATACCCCTTTTTGCGATTTTGGTAATTATTCCAGTTGATTGCTACTATTTTTGATGGGAGGAATGAGTTTATATTGTACCCAGTTAACTATAATATTTATTGACTAATCTATTTGTTAACATGGATTAAAAAAAAAATTAACCTGGGTTAATTTTTCTTGACTTAAATTTTTTTAATTGATATACTATTTTTCAGAGAGCTAACAATTATATATAAATGTACTACTCTATCCCACTAGATAATACGTCATAAAACTTTTTATAACAAAGGCTAGCAAAGTTAAAGTTTTCTATCTATTGGGTTTAAAATAAAAAATGAAGGAATTATAATGAAAAAAAGTACGGTATTGTCATTAACTACTGCTGCAGTTATTTTAGCAGCATATGCCCCCAATGAGGTAATTTTAGCAGATGCACCTAGTTCTGAAGATGCTTTAAGAATTTCTGATAAAGAAAAAGTAGTAGCAGATGCACCTAGTTCTGAAGATGCTTTAAAAATTTCTGGTAAAGAAAAAGTAGTAGCAGATAAAGAAACAGAAAACAATGAACAATCTGAAGATATTCATAATGTTATAGAAACTTCAAAGGATACTGAGGAGAAGAAGACAACAGTTATTGAGGAAAAAGAAGTTGTTAGTAGAAAGCCTAAGATAGACAAAAAAACTAGTAACGAAGGAGCAAGTATCAAAGAAGACTCCAATCAATCCAAAGGAGATGATGCGAACTCATTTGTAAATAAAGATACAGAAAATCCTAAAAAAGAAGATAAACTTGTCTATATTGCTGAATTTAAAGATAAAGAATCTGGAGAAAAAGTAATTAAGGAACTATCCAATCTTGAGGATACAAAAGTTTTATATACCTATAATACGATTTTTAATGGCGCTGCCATTGAAACAACTCCAGATAATTTGGACAAAATTAAACAAATGGAAGGTGTTTCGTCGGTTGAACGATCACAAAAAGTCCAACCAATGATGAATCATGCCAGAAAGGAAATTGGAGTTGAGGAAGCTATTGATTACCTAAAGTCTATTAATGCTCCATTTGGGAAAAATTTTGATGGTAGAGGTATGGTCATTTCAAATATCGATACTGGAACAGATTATAGGCATAAGGCTATGAGGATCGATGATGATGCCAAAGACTCAATGAAATTTAAAAAAGAAGATTTAAAAGGCACTGATAAAAATTATTGGTTGAGTGATAAAATCCCTCATGCGTTCAATTATTATAATGGTGGTAAAATCACTGTAGAGAAATATGATGATGGTAGGGATTATTTTGACCCACATGGGATGCATATTGCAGGGATTCTTGCTGGAAATGATACTGAAAAAGATATCAAGAACTTTAATGGCATAGATGGAATTGCGCCTAATGCACAAATTTTCTCTTATAAAATGTACTCTGACGCAGGATCTGGGTTCGCGGGTGATGAAACAATGTTTCATGCTATTGAAGATTCGATCAAACACAATGTCGATGTTGTTTCGGTATCATCTGGCTTTACGGGAACAGGTCTTGTAGGCGAGAAATATTGGGAGGCTATTAGAGCATTAAGAAAAGCTGGAATCCCAATGGTTGTTGCTACAGGTAATTTTGCGACTTCTGCTTCAAGTTCTTCTTGGGATTTAGTAGCGAATAATAATCTGAAAATGACAGATACTGGAAATGTAACACGAACTGCCGCACATGAAGATGCGATAGCGGTCGCTTCTGCTAAAAATCAAACCATTGAGTTTGATAAGGTTAACATTGGAGGACAAAGTTTTAAATACAGAAATATAGGAGCTTTTTTCGATAAAAATAAAATCCTAACAAATGAGGATGGGTCAAAAACTCCAAATAAATTAAAATTTGTATATATAGGCAAAGGTCAAGACAAAGATTTGATAGGCTTGGATCTTAAGGGCAAAATTGCAGTAATGGATAGAATTTATACCAAGGATTTAAAAGATGCTTTTAAAAGAGCAACGGATAAAGGCGCACGTGCCATTATGGTTGTAAATACTGTAAATTACTACAATAGAGATAATTGGACAGACCTTCCAGCTATGGGATATGAAGCGGATGAAGGGACTACTAGTCAAGTATTTTCAATTTCAGGAGATGATGGTGTAAAATTATGGAACATGATTAACCCTGATAAAAAAACTGAAGTCAAAAGAAATAATAAGGAAGATTTTAAAGATAACTTAGAACAATACTATCCAATTGATATGGAAAGCTATAATTCTAATAAACCGAATGTAGGTGATGAAAAAGAAATTGACTTTAAATTTGCAGCTGACACAGACAAAGAACTTTATAAAGAAGATATTATAGTCCCAGCAGGGTCTACATCTTGGGGGCCAAGAACAGACTTGCTTTTAAAACCGGATGTTTCAGCACCTGGTAAAAATATTAAATCCACTCTAAATGTTATCAATGGTAAATCCACTTATGGTTATATGTCAGGAACTAGTATGGCAACTCCAATCGTAGCAGCTTCTACTGTTTTGATTCGACCAAAATTAAAGGAATTGCTTGAAAGACCTGTCTTGAAAAATCTTAAGGGAGATGACAAAATAGACCTTACAAGTCTTACAAAAATAGCTCTACAAAATACTGCAAGACCTATGATGGATGCAACCTCTTGGAAAGAAAAGAGTCAATACTTTGCATCACCTAGACAGCAGGGAGCGGGGCTAATTAATGTTGCCAACGCTTTGAGAAATGAAGTTGTAGCAACTTTCAAAAATACAGATTCTAAAGGTTTGGTAAATTCATATGGTTCCATTTCTCTTAAAGAAATAAAAGGTGATAAAAAATACTTTACAATTAAGCTTCACAATACCTCAAACAGACCTTTAACCTTTAAAGTTTCTGCATCAACTGTAACTACAGATGCTCTAACTGATAGGCTAAAACTCGATGAAACATATAAAGATGAAAAATCTCCGGACGGGAAGCAAATTGTTCCAGAAATTCACCCAGAAAAAGTCAAAGGAGCAAATATCACATTTGAGCATGATACTTTCACTATAGGTCCAAATTCCAGCTTTGATTTAAATGCGGTTATAAATGTTGGAGAAGCTAAAAACAAAAATAAATTTGTAGAATCATTTATTCATTTTGAGTCAGTGGAAGAAATGGAAGCTCTAAACTCCAACGGTAAGAAAAGAAACTTCCAACCTTCTTTGTCGATGCCTCTAATGGGATTTGCTGGGAATTGGAACCACGAACCAATCCTTGATAAATGGGCCTGGGAAGAAGGATCAAAATCAAAAGCAATGGAAGGTTATGATGATGATGGTAAACCAAAAATTCCAGGTACCTTAAATAAGGGGATTGGTGGAGAACATGGTATAGATAAATTTAATCCAGCAGGAGTTATCCAAAATAGAAAAGATAAAAATACAACATCCCTAGATCAAAATCCAGAATTATTTGCTTTCAATAACGAAGGAATCAACGCACCTTCATCAAGTGGCTCTAATATTGCTAAAATCTATCCTTTAGATTCAAATGGAAATCCTCAAGATGCTCAACTTGAGAGAGGATTAACGCCTTCTCCACTTGTATTAAGAAGTGCAGAAGAAGGGGTGATTTCAATAGTAAATACAAATAAAGAAGGAGAAAATCAAAAAGACTTAAAAGTCATTTCGAGAGAACACTTTATTAAAGGAATTTTAAACTCTAAAAGAAATGATGCAAAGGGCATTAAATCTTCTAAGCTAAAAGTTTGGGGTGACTTGAAATGGGATGGACTCATTTATAACCCTAGAGGTAGAGAAGAAAATGCCCCAGAAAGTAATGACAAAAAAGATCCTGCTACTAAGATACGAGGACAATTTGAACCGATTGCGGAAGGCCAATATTTCTATAAATTTAAATATAGATTAACCAAGGATTACCCATGGCAGGTTTCCTATATTCCTGTAAAAATTGATAACACCCCTCCAAAGATTGTTTCAATTGATTTTTCAAACCCTGGAAAAATTAAGTTAATTACAAAGGATACTTATCACAAGGTCAAAGAGCAATATAAGAATGAAACGCTATTTGCGAGAGATCAAAAAGAACATCCTGAAAAATTTGACGAGATTGCCAACGAAGTTTGGTATGCTGGGGCCGCTCTTGTTAATGAAGATGGAGAGGTTGAGAAAAATCTTGAAGTCACTTATGCAGGTGAGGGTCAAGGACGAAATAGAAAACTTGACAAAGACGGAAATACCATTTATGAAATTAAAGGTGCAGGAGATTTAAGAGGAAAAATCATTGAAGTGATTGCATTAGACGGTTCTAGCAATTTCACAAAGATTCATAGAATTAAATTTGCTGATCATGCTGATAAAAATGGGATGATTTCCTATTATCTAGTAGATCCTGATCAAGATTCATCTAAATACCAAAAGCTTGGCGAGATTTCCGAATCTAAATTTAAAAATTTAGAAAATAGAAAAGAGGATAGTCTTAAAAAAGATACAACTGAAGTAGAACATCATCAAGAAAATGAAGAGGCTACCGAAGAAAAATCTAGCTTGACTATTCATAAAACAATTTCAACAATTAGAGACTTTGAAAGCAAAGATTTAAAGAAACTCATTAAAAAGAAATTTAGAGAAGTTGATGACTTTACAAGTGAAACTGGTAAGAGAATAGAGGAATACGATTATAAATACGATGATAAGGGAAATATCATTGCTTATGACGATGGTAGTGCCTTAGAATATGAAACTGAAAAACTTGATGAAATCAAATCAAAAATTTATGGCATTCTAAACCCATCTAAAGATGGACACTTTGAAATTCTTGGAAAGATCAGTAATGTTTCTAAAAATGCCAAGGTATACTATGGAAATAACTATAAATCGATAGAAATCAAAACGACCAAGTATGATTCCCATTCAAAAACGATGACATTTGATTTATACGCTAATATTAATGATATTGTGGATGGATTAGCTTTTGCAGGAGATATGAGGTTTTTTGTCAAAGATGATGGTCAGATAAAAGCTGAAACTAAAATTAGAATGCCTGAAAAAAATAAGGAAACTAAAGCAGAATATCCGTATGCATCAAGTTATGGGAATGTAATAGAATTAGGAGAAGGAGATCTTTCAAAAAATAAACCAAATAATTTAACGGACATGGAATCTGGTAAAATCTATTCTGATTCAGAAAAACAACAATATCTATTAAAGGATAACATCATTCTGAGAAAAGGCTATGCACTAAAAGTGACTACCTATAATCCTGGAAAAACGGATATGTTAGAAGGGAATGGAGTCTATAACAAGGAAGATATAGCAAAAATCCAAAAGGCCAATCCTAATCTAAGAGTTTTATCAGAAACAACAATTTATGCTGATAGTAGAAATGTTGAAGATGGAAGAAGTACTCAATCAGTATTAATGTCGGCTTTGGACGGCTTTAACATTGTAAGGTATCAAGTGTTTACATTTAAAATGAATGATAAAGGGGAGGCAATCGATAACGATGGAAATCTTGTGACAGATCCTTCTAAACTTGTATTATTTGGTAAGGATGGTAAAGAGTACACAGGAGAGGATAAGTCCAATGTAGAAGCTATAAAAGAAGATGGCTCTACGTTATTTATTGATGCAAAACCAGTAAATCTTTCAATGGACAAGAACTACTTTAATCCATCTAAAACTAATAAAATTTATGTACGAAATCCAGAATTTTATTTAAGAGGTAAGATTTCTGATAAGGGTGGTTTTAACTGGGAGTTGAGAGTTAATGAATCGGTTGTAGATAATTATTTAATCTACGGAGATTTACACATTGATAACACTAGAGATTTTAACATTAAGCTTAATGTTAAAGACGGTGACATCATGGACTGGGGGATGAAAGACTATAAAGCAAACGGATTCCCAGATAAGGTAACAGATATGGATGGAAATGTTTATCTTCAAACTGGCTATAGCGATTTGAATGCGAAAGCGGTTGGAGTACATTATCAATTTTTATATGATAATGTCAAACCAGAAGTAAAGATTGATCCAAAAGGAAATACTAGTATCGAATATGCTAATGGAAAATCTGTAGTCTTTAACATCAATGATAAAAGAAATAATGGATTCGATGGTGAGATTCAAGAACAACATATTTATGTTAATGGAAAAGAATACAAATCATTTGATGATATTAAACAACTAACAGATAAGACACTAAACATTAAGATTGTTGTAAAAGATTTCGCAAGAAATACAACCGTAAAAGAATTCATTTTAAACAAAGATACGGGAGAGGTAAGCGAATTAAAACCTCATACGGTGACTGTGACAATTCAAAATGGAAAAGAAATGAGTTCAACGATAGTGTCGGAAGAAGATTTTATGTTACCTGTCTATATGGGTGAATTAGAAAAAGGATACCAATTTGATGGTTGGGAAATTTCTGGTTTCGAAGGGAAAAAAGACGCTGGCTATGTTCTTAATCTATCAAAAGATACCTTTATAAAACCTGTATTCAAGAAAATAGAGGAGAAAAAGGAGGAGGAAAATAAACCTACTTTTGATGTATCGAAAAAGAAAGAAAAAACACAATCTAATTCAACTAATGATGTCAACAGTATTGTTTCTGATGAAAATGATAAAAACTTTGAAATTAACAAGAACATTTATCTAAATGAACAAGGAAACTTAACTAATAAAAATACCAACATCAATAGTAAATCAACTAGTAACAATCCTAATGAGTTGCCAAAAACCGGAACAGCAAGCGGAGCCCAGACACTATTAGCTGCCGGAATCATGTTTATAGTAGGAGCTTTTCTTGGATTGAAGAGAAAAAATAAAGATTAAGACAAAAGCTATAGAAAAAATGGTTTATGTACTGAGATTAGATAGTGAGGTGATGACATAGTTTTGTGAAAGTATTGATTTATAAATATATTATTTAGATTTCTATGAAAATGGGAGATTTAATAGAGATATATGTAAAAGCCTTGTCTCAGGACAGGCTTTTTCTAATGGAGATAAAAATTTCTTGACATCTATTCTCAGAGTGCTATACTAAAAGGGTAATCGCCGATTTAGCTCAGTTGGTAGAGCAACGCACTCGTAACGCGTAGGTCACAGGTTCAAGCCCTGCAATCGGCAGAATCAAGAAGTCCAAACGGGCTTCTTTTTTTGTAAATATAGGAAAGGTGGAACGTTTGAGATAGGTTCTATTTAACGTCAGAAACTCCTACTTATAAATTAAAACTAAAATTTATATTTTGTGGTATAATATATTTTAATAAGCACTTGTTTTCGTTCCGTTTTAGAGGACTATAGGCTGTTAATCATTCTAGAATTTTTTGCATAGATTTTCTAAAAATTATAAAAATCCGTGGATAATAACGAATGAAGTCTAGCAAGCTAGGCTGAATATAAATCAAAAAGGAGAAAATTATGAATAAGAAAGAACGGGAAAGACAATTTGAAGAGATTAACGGACGTAAGCGGTCAGAATCAAAGTTGACTCCAAATAAAAAAATAAAAATCTATATTGGCATAGCACTCGCTGTTTTAGTCACTCTTATCTTGGTAAGTATTTTCTCATATTTTCTGATTGTAAAGAAAGAGTCAAATCAAGCATCGTCTGCTGTTTCAACTACAGAGTCAACAAGTCAATCGTCTACAAGCCAAGGAAAGACAGATGAGACTGATAAGGATAAACAAGAGGAAATTCAGAAACTCAAGGATCAACTGACTGCTTTAGATACCAAAATTACGGAAGCAGAAGCATTTGTTAGCAAGTTCAAGAAAGAAACTGCTGTTCCAAAATTAGATATTGAAGCAATTAAGAACAATGACTTGTCTAGTTTAGAAGGTACTTGGCGTAGTCAATCTGGTAATGAATACATTATTAATGATTCTGGAGAAGTACGTGCGACTTGGTTTACAAATGATCAAAAGTACGAATCTGTAGTTGGATTAAAGGTATCAAAAGGACAAGATAATCGTAACCCTGAGACAGCGTCTATCAGTGCATGGGTAAAAGATTCTGTTGCTGGAGGATTTGTAATAGTAGCTGTGCCAAGTGGAGTCGTTATGCAACCTGCTGATGACGGAAAGATTACGGATAAAAGCAATCATACTGAGGAAAGACTACTTTCAGGACAAGATTATGGGTCTATGTTAATGAAACCAGAAAATGTTTATTATCGTGTGAAACCAGATACCAGTAAACTTGAGGAAGCAGAAAAGAACTTAGCTCAACTACAAGCAGACCGTGAATCAATCAAATCTTCTCTAGAGCCAAAGGAAAAGAAAAACTAGATGGTATTCGTTCAAAAATATTGTTACAATCGGCAGAATCAAGAAGCCCATTAGTGCTTCTTTTTCTTTTGTTACAAATATTCAACCACTTAGACAGAGATATTGACCAGATAGGCAAAAGGGCTTGTTCTTGAAAAATTCCTCTGCTATAATGGTTCATGTAAGGGGCGTGAGGGGTCAGTATCAGACAACTCAAGAACCTAAAAAAGAAAATGGAGACAAAAAAATGAAAAAATTATTAGGACTTGTATTTTTAGTAGCAGCAGCGCTAGTATTGTATTTCGGTTCTGTTGGATGGCCAAGTTTGGATGTCAACCTCTGGTCACTCATTCCGGTAGGATTGTTCCTCTATTTCACACTAGAAAACTTTTTGAAAAAAGATTACAAGGCTAGTCTGATGTGCTTGATCATTGCCTTTATCATCGCAAATGCTATTTTTGATCTTTTGCCAATTTCAAGTGGTTTGGTGATTGGTGCTGGTGTGCTAGCTTGTGTAGGAATTGGCTACCTCTTTCCTGATAAGGATAAAAAAGAAGATAAATAAAAAGTCTCGAGATTTCTCGAGACTTTTTTTATCGACCAGCGTAATATTTTTGGATCCCCTTTACGATGCCTGCGACCAGTTTGTCTTGGTAGTGGCTATCTCTGATTTGTTGGTTTTCGGAGAAATTATCCATATATCCAAGCTCTAGGAGAACGGCTGGTTTGGCGGTTTCGCGTAGTACGGCATAGCTGCTCTCCAACAGGCCAGCATCCTTGGCTCCTGTTTCTGCTAGAAGAGAGGAGTGGATGGCAGCGGCGAGGCGTTTGCTTTCACTCATACGATCAGGGTGATTGTGCCAGTATTTATTAATCTTACTTGGATAATCAGGTTCATCGCTATAGGAGTAGGTTTGAATACCGCTCGCTTTTGAGTAGGTATTACCAGTAGCGTTGAAGTGAATACTGATAAAAATATCAGAGTTGGTCTTATTAACCATACGAGAACGTTCGGTAACAAAATCAACGTCAATATCACTATCACGAGAAGTGAGGACCTTGTAGCCTAGTTCTTCTAACTTAGTACGAAGCTTACGGTAAATCTGCATGTTGAGATCTTTTTCAGCTACATTGTAGTAAAAGGCACCTGAATCTCGACCACCGTGTCCAGGATCTAGGAAGATGGTATTGCTGTATAGTCCTTTTGTAAATCCACCTTCAGTTGAAACTTCAGAAATCCATTGGCCGTATTTTTGGAACAGGTGTTCCTTACCGTCTATCTTGTAAGTTCCTGAAACATAATGCCCATTATCATCTAGGTAGTAGCGTGCTTTGTCAGAGTTATCGTAAATCCATTCGCTCTTTGCCATGTAACCACCTGACTTGAGGTAGTATGCTCCAATCCACTCCTGATTTGCATAACGGCCATCCGCTTTTAGATAGAACCAGCTCTTGTAGGCTTTATCGAAGATCCACTCATTCTCCGCCATGGCTCCACTGGTTTTAAGGTAGTAGCTTTCTTTCCATTTGTCTGCTAGCATTCCACCATTCTGGTCAAATGAGTACCAGGAACCTTGAATCTTTTGCCAGTTGTCTTGGATATATCTCCCTGACCCGTTCGCATAGAACCAAGTATCCTTGATTTTGACCCAGTTGTTTTCTGCCATAGCTCCACTCTGGTTGAAGAGGTAGCCCTTGAAGGTTGTCGCACTCAGCATTCCACCGTCTTTGTCAAAGTAATACCAAGAACCGTTGACTTTCTCCCATTTATCCTGCGAGATCTTTCCAGAAGGAGCGACATAGTACCAAATTTGATCTAATTTTGTCCAGCCCTTTTCCGCCATAGCCCCGCTTTTTGTGAGCAGATAGCCGTCAACGGCAGTGTTGCTGAGCATGCTTCCAGTTTGGTCAAAATAGTACCAAGAACCATTGATTTTTTTCCAAGTGTTCAGAGCTAGTCGTCCAGAAGGATCAGCATAGTACCATTGATTGTCCAGTTTGGTCCAGCTATTTTCTATCATGACACCATCTTGGTCAAAGGCATAACCTTTGTAGATAGTAGAATGAAGACGATTACCATCTTGATCGAAGTAGTACCATTTGCCTTGGATTTGTTTCCAGTTCAAAGCAGGTTTATCATCTTGGTAAAAACGCCAGTGGTGATTTTCTTGGTACCATCCTTCTTTTTTGGGCTTGTCTTCTTGCACATTTACTTTCGGAAGAACTTCTGATTTAGAGTTTTCCTCAACACTCGATTCCTTCTTTTCTTCTTTGGCAATTGCTTCCTTGACAGCAGATGTGGATTGAGTAGTGTTTTCTTCTCCTAAGACGGATGCGGGTGCTAATCCTGCGATTGAAAGGATTAAAGCACTGGTCAGTAGTATCTTTTTCACTTTTTATTTCCTAACTTTTTCTTTTCTCTTTTTCATTTTTCCTATTAATTATCGAATTGAACTTCTTCTAGTAAGTATTCGATAAAGCGTTCGCCCATCTTAGACAGGCTGGTTTTTTCATGCTGGATATAGACTAGTTCAATCGGGTCGTCAATGTCCAGTGGAATGGAAACGATATTGTCTCCGTTGAGGTTGCTGTTCAATATCCCTGTTGCAATGGTGTAACCATCCAAACCAATCAAAAGATTAAAGAGGGTGGCACGGTCACTGACTACGATGGATTTCTTGTGGTGCTCTTGTGAAAGAATCTCCTCTGAAAAGTAGAAGGAGTTGTGCGTCCCCTGGTCGTAACTGAGGTAAGGAAAATCTTCTAAATCAGCCAGTTTGACCTTGTCTTTTTTAGCTAGAGGATTGGTCTTGCTAACAAAGATATGGGGTTGAGCGGTAAAGAGGTGGTGGGCTAAGAGGTGATTGTCATCTAGCATTTTCGTTAAAACATCGCGGTTGTAGCTGTTTAAAAAGAGGACACCGACCTCACTACGGAAGTTCTTGACATCGTCAATAATCTCCCAAGTCCGAGTTTCACGAAGGAAAAGTTCGTATTTTTCCATATCACTTTTCTTGAGCAAAGAGACAAAGGCATTGACTACAAAGGCATAGTGCTGGGAGGAAACGCTGAAAAGTTCGCGGTGGGCGATAGGATTTTTATAGCGTTCCTCCAAAAGCTGAGTTTGCTCAACGACCTGACGGGCATAGGAGAGAAACTCCATCCCATCACGAGTCAAGGTAATGCCCTTGGGATTGCGGATAAAGATTTCAATGCCCATTTCATTTTCCAAGTCTCGAACGGCATTAGAGAGACTGGGTTGGGTAATAAAGAGTTGCTTGGCTGCCTCATTCATAGAGCCAGTTTCGACGATTTTAATAATATAGTGTAGTTGTTGAATTCTCATGTTTTTATTGTACCATACTTGCGGAAGAATGGGCAATGAAGACGAAGAAAATAGGGGGAAAGAGCCGGTCCAGTATTGAAAAAAACTCCAAAATCTGTTAGAATGGAAGCTATGAAAACATTCTATGATGTGCAGCAATTTCTCAAACAGTTTGGCATTATTGTTTACATGGGGAAGCGTTTGTATGATATTGAACTGATGAAGCTCGAACTCTCTCGGATCTATGATGCAGGTCTGATGGACAAGCTAGACTATCTAGAGGCGGAAGCTGTTCTTCGTAGAGAGCACAAGATAGAATTAGACTACATAGAGAAAAATGGAGATAAGAACTTATGACAATTTGCTTTTTGTGGGGAATCGTACTAGCGATGGCAGCATGGATGGGGTATAACTACCTTCGTATTCGTCGTGCGGCTAAGATTGTGGATAATGCAGAATTTGAAGCCTTGATTCGGAAAGGGCAATTGATTGACATCCGTGAACCAGCAGAATTTCACAGAAAACATATCCTCGGAGCTCGCAATATTCCTTCAAATCAGTTGAAGTCAAGCCTTGCAGCCCTTCGTAAGGATAAACCTGTCCTTCTCTATGAAAACCAACGCGGACAAGGAGTGACCAATGCAGCACTTTATTTGAAAAAACAAGGTTTTTCTGAGATTTATATCCTTTCTTATGGATTGGATTCTTGGAACGGGAAAGTCAAGACTAGCTAACATTCTGTTAAAAACTGTCGAATGATAGATAAAGCTTGCATTTTATGGTATCATCATTTATATTAATTTTAAGGAGATTTTATAATATAAATTCACAACAAAAGAAAAAACCTTCACTTATTTTAGGTATCTTATCTATCGTCCTTGGTTTGCTATCGCCAATAGTGGGTCTGATTTTGGGGATCATAGGATTGGTCTTGGCTTTTTCATACCAAAAAGAATCTGGACTGGACTATAAAACAGAAAAAATTCTCAATATCGTAGGACTTGTAGTTTCTGTTCTTAACTGGATTCTAGCAATCGCAATAGTTTTTAGATAAGCAAAAAACAAAAAAGCTTTAAATATAAAGCTTTTTTGTTTTATCGACTCATCTCTAAATAGTTTTTAATGATTTCCAATTCCTCTGGATTCAAGGAACGGTATTGTCCTTCTGCTAGTTCTGGGTCTAATGTAAAGTCACCGAACTGGACTCGTTTTAGGGCAGTCACCTTGACACCAACTGAGAGGAACATTTTTTTAACCTGATGAAATTTGCCCTCAGAGATAGTGATGGAGGCCCGGCTCTCTGTTGGGCTTGCGGACAGGATTTCAAGCTGAGCAGGTTTACAAGTGGTCCCATCTAAAAAGACAATCCCATCTTTGAATTTTTGGATATGGTCTGACGTGAGCGGTCCGTTTACTACCACTTGATAGGATTTATCGACATGGTACTGGGGATGAAGGAGCTGAAAGCCAAGAGGTCCATTGTTTGTTAAAAGGAGCAGTCCCGTCGTATCGCGGTCTAATCTGCCGACAGCATAGAGCTGGTCAGACTGGATGTCAGGTGGGAGTAGGTCCATGACGGTTGGCAGTTTCTTATCCTTGCTAGCTGTAACGACTCCGTTTGGCTTATGAAGCATGAGATAGTTGTGCTCGTATCCTTGAATCTGCCGTCCTTGAAAGACTAGTTTTTGCAATCCTGTATCAACATTTTGGGCGAGGGAGCGAGCTGGATAATCATCCACTAGGATTTCTTTTTTTAACAGAGCCTGTTTCATAGCCTTGCGACTGACCATTTCTTGGGCTAATAATCTATCTAAACGCATACCAGCTTATCATATCATAAGTCTCTGACTTTGAAAAGAGTTGCCTTGACTAGAAAAGCAGAGTGAAAACATTTACACTTAGCTGAACTGTGATTTTTGAATGAGACTGTGGTATAATTGTTCAGTTAGAAATAAAAATTTAAATATTAGAGGAAATCATGACAAAATTAAGAGAAGATATCCGTAACATTGCGATTATCGCCCACGTTGACCACGGTAAAACAACCCTCGTTGATGAATTATTGAAGCAGTCTGAAACTCTTGATGCACGTACTGAATTGGCAGAGCGTGCTATGGACTCAAACGATATCGAAAAAGAGCGTGGAATTACTATCCTTGCGAAAAATACAGCCGTAGCCTACAACGGAACTCGTATCAATATAATGGACACACCAGGACACGCGGACTTCGGTGGAGAAGTTGAGCGTATCATGAAAATGGTTGATGGTGTTGTCTTGGTCGTAGATGCCTACGAAGGAACAATGCCACAGACTCGTTTCGTATTGAAAAAAGCCTTGGAACAAGACCTTGTCCCAATCGTGGTTGTCAACAAAATCGATAAACCATCAGCTCGTCCAGCAGAAGTAGTAGACGAAGTATTGGAGCTCTTCATTGAGCTTGGTGCAGACGATGACCAGCTTGATTTCCCAGTGGTGTATGCTTCAGCTATCAACGGGACTTCTTCATTGTCAGATGATCCAGCTGATCAAGAAAAAACAATGGCGCCAATCTTTGACACCATCATCGACCATATCCCAGCTCCAGTGGACAACTCAGATGAACCGTTACAGTTCCAAGTCTCACTCTTGGACTACAATGACTTCGTAGGACGTATCGGTATTGGTCGTGTCTTCCGTGGTAGTGTGAAAGTTGGGGACCAAGTTACCCTTTCTAAACTAGATGGTACAACGAAGAACTTCCGTGTTACAAAACTCTTCGGTTTCTTTGGTTTGGAACGTCGTGAAATCCAAGAAGCTAAAGCAGGTGACTTGATTGCCGTTTCAGGTATGGAAGATATCTTTGTTGGTGAGACGATTACACCGACAGATGCAGTTGAGCCTCTTCCAATCCTTCACATCGATGAGCCAACGCTTCAAATGACCTTCTTGGTCAACAACTCACCATTTGCTGGTAAAGAAGGTAAATGGGTGACTTCTCGTAAGGTGGAAGAACGCTTGCAAGCAGAATTGCAAACAGACGTTTCCCTACGAGTTGACCCAACGGACTCACCAGATAAATGGACTGTCTCAGGTCGTGGAGAATTGCACTTGTCAATCCTTATCGAAACTATGCGTCGTGAGGGTTATGAACTTCAAGTATCTCGTCCAGAAGTTATCGTAAAAGAAATCGACGGTGTTAAATGTGAGCCATTTGAACGTGTTCAAATCGATACTCCAGAAGAATACCAAGGTTCTGTTATCCAAAGCCTTTCTGAACGTAAGGGTGAAATGTTGGATATGATTTCAACTGGTAATGGTCAAACTCGTTTGGTCTTCCTTGTTCCAGCGCGTGGTTTGATCGGATACTCAACGGAGTTCTTGTCAATGACTCGTGGTTACGGTATCATGAACCATACCTTCGACCAATACTTACCATTGATTCCAGGAGAAATTGGTGGACGTCACCGTGGTGCCCTTGTTTCCATCGATGCTGGTAAGGCTACAACTTACTCAATCATGTCTATCGAAGAACGTGGAACCATCTTTGTCAACCCAGGTACTGAGGTTTACGAAGGAATGATCATTGGCGAAAACTCTCGTGAAAACGACTTGACAGTTAACATCACTAAGGCCAAACAAATGACCAACGTTCGTTCAGCTACTAAGGATCAAACAGCTGTTATCAAGACACCTCGTATCTTGACCCTTGAAGAGTCTCTTGAATTCTTGAATGACGATGAGTACATGGAAGTAACGCCTGAGTCTATCCGTTTGCGTAAACAAATCCTTAACAAGGCAGAGCGTGAGAAAGCCAACAAGAAGAAAAAATCAGCTGAATAAGAGCTAGAAAGAGATAAAGATGGTCTATTTAATCATAGGGATACTCTTATTACTACTCTATGTATTTGCGACACCCCAAAGTATCAAAGGAACAGTCAACATCGTTATCTTGGTCTTTGTAGTTGTTGCACTCTTGATTTTGCTGATGTTGTCCATCTTGCAAATCTTCCAATTACCGACAGAATTCTTTGTCACAATCGCCATGTTGGCCCTAGCTTACTTTAGCTTGAGAGACATTACGCTCATGTCTGTAAAAAAGAGCAGAAGAAGATAAATAGAAAGAGAGCTATGGCTCTCTTTTTCTATGCTAGAATGAAGGCTAGAGCATTTTCGTTTAGTATTATTTTCATAAAAATGGTAAAATAGTAGGAGTAGAAATGGAGTTTGAGACATGAAAGTAATCGATCAATTTAAAAATAAGAAAGTCCTTGTTTTAGGTTTAGCTAAGTCTGGTGAGTCTGCGGCCCGTTTGCTAGACAAGCTAGGTGCTATTGTGACAGTAAATGACGGCAAGCCTTTTGAGGAAAATCCTGCTGCTCAAAGCTTGCTGGAAGATGGGATCAAGGTTGTCACTGGTGGGCATCCTTTGGAATTATTGGATGAAGATTTCGCTCTGATGGTGAAAAATCCAGGTATCCCGTATAGCAATCCCATGATTGAGAAGGCTCTGGCAAAGGGGATTCCAGTCTTGACTGAGGTGGAATTGGCTTATTTGATTTCAGATGCGCCAATTATCGGTATTACTGGTTCAAATGGGAAAACAACCACAACGACGATGATTGGGGAAGTTTTGACTGCTGCTGGCCAACATGGTCTCTTGTCAGGGAACATCGGCTATCCTGCCAGTCAAGTGGCTCAAACTGCAACGGCTAAGGACACGCTTGTCATGGAACTTTCTTCTTTCCAACTGATGGGTGTTCAAGAATTCCATCCTGAGATTGCGGTTATTACCAACCTTATGCCCACTCATATCGACTACCATGGCTCTTTTGAAGAATATGTGGCAGCCAAGTGGAATATCCAGAACAAGATGACAGCAGCTGATTTCCTTGTTTTGAACTTTAACCAAGATTTGGCAAAAGAATTGGCTACCAAAACACAAGCTACTGTTGTACCATTTTCAACACAGGAAAAGGTTGATGGAGCTTATTTGGAAGATGGTCAACTCTACTTCCGTGGAGAAGTGGTCATGGCAGCTAGTGAAATCGGTGTTCCAGGTAGCCACAATGTAGAAAATGCCCTTGCGACTATGGCTGTAGCCAAGCTTCGTGGTGTAGACAACCAAACCATCAAGGAAACTCTATCAGCCTTTGGTGGTGTCAAACACCGTCTCCAATTTGTGGATGAAATTCAGGGTGTCAAATTCTATAACGATAGTAAGTCAACCAATATCTTGGCTACTCAAAAAGCCTTGTCAGGATTTGACAACAGTAAGGTTATCTTAATTGCAGGTGGTTTGGATCGAGGCAATGAGTTTGACGAATTGGTGCCAGATATTACTGGGCTCAAGAAGATGGTTATCCTCGGTCAATCTGCAGAACGTGTCAAACGGGCAGCAGAGAAGGCTGGTGTGGCTTATGTAGATGCGACAGATGTTGCTGATGCGACCCGCAAGGCTTATGAGCTCGCAACTCAAGGAGATGTGGTTCTCCTCAGTCCTGCCAATGCTAGCTGGGATATGTATGCTAACTTTGAAGTACGTGGAGATCTTTTCATCGACACAGTAGCGGAGTTAAAGGAATAATATGAAAAAAATTGTCTTTACAGGTGGGGGGACGGTTGGACATGTCACCCTCAACCTTTTGTTAATGCCTAAGTTCATCGAAGACGGCTGGGAAGTTCACTATATCGGTGACAAGCATGGAATTGAACACCAAGAAATCCTCAAGTCAGGCTTGAATGTGACCTTCCACTCTATTGCGACTGGGAAGTTGCGTCGTTACTTCTCCTGGCAAAACATGCTAGATGTCTTTAAAGTTGCTTGGGGTATCGTCCAATCCCTCTTTATCATGTTACGACTGCGTCCACAGGCTCTTTTTTCAAAGGGGGGCTTTGTCTCAGTACCGCCGGTTATCGCAGCGCGTGTGTCAGGGGTACCTGTCTTTATTCACGAATCGGACCTTTCTATGGGCTTGGCCAATAAAATCGCCTATAAATTTGCAACTAAGATGTATTCAACATTTGAGCAGCCTGCTGGTCTTGCAAAAGTCGAGCATGTGGGGGCAGTAACCAAGGTTTCAGACCAAAACACTCCAGAACCAGATGAATTGGTGGATATCCAAACCCACTTTAATCCTAAATTGCCAACGGTATTGTTTGTCGGTGGTTCTGCAGGAGCCCGTGTATTTAACCAATTAGTGACAGACCATAAAAAAGAGTTGACAGAGCGCTACAATATTATCAATCTAACTGGAGATTCAAGCCTCAATGAGTTGAGTCAAAATCTCTTTCGTGTTGATTATGTGACGGATCTCTATCAACCCTTGATGAAGATGGCAAATGTGGTGGTGACGCGTGGTGGTGCCAATACGATTTTCGAGCTCTTGGCCATGGCGAAACTCCATCTCATCGTACCATTGGGTCGTGAAGCAAGTCGAGGAGACCAGATTGAAAATGCAGCCTACTTTGTTAAGAAAGGCTATGCAGAAGAACTTCAAGAAAGTGACTTGACCTTGGAAAGCTTGGAGGAGAAACTCAGCCACTTGCTTAGTCACAAGGATCAGTACCAAGCTAGCATGAAAGCTTCGACTGAATTGAAATCTCTTGCAGATTTTTACGATCTACTAAGAAAAGACCTAGCATAAGGAATATCAATGTCAAAGGATAAGAAAAAAGAATCAAACCAGAAGCAAGAATTGTCTGAATGGCAGAAACGAAACCAGGAATACCTGAAGAAGAAGGCTGAGGAAGAAGCTGCCCTAGCTGAAGAGAAGGAAAAGGAAAAACAAGCTCGTAAGGAAGCCAACTCGAAACTATTGGAGGAATCCAAGAAATCATCGAGTGAGTTAGATGAGGAAGCCTCAAGTCCAAGCGAGGAACCATCCGAAAAAGAAGAAAAATCTCAAAAGGATGCCCCTAAAGTCAAAGAGGAAAAAGAGAAGAAGAAAAAAGAAAGACCAGAAAAACCTGCCAAGCCTAAAATTGCGCCTGTTCATATTTGGCGAGCTGTGAGTATATTGGTACCCAGTGTCCTGGTCCTCCTTCTTTCAGTCTATCTATTGACTCCACTTTCGACCATCAAAAATATCGAGGTTAAGGGAAATAGTAACACGCAGGCGGATGACATCAAACAGGCTTCTGGAATTCAAGATAGCGACTATACCTTAGCTCTATTGTTGGATAAGGAAACATACGCTGAACGAATCAAGTCCAATCATTGGATAGAATCAGCGAAGATTAACTATCAATTTCCGACTAACTTTACGATTGAGGTTAAGGAATTCGATATTGTCGGTTATTATGTGTCTGGTGAAGAACATTATCCTATTCTATCTAGTGGTACAGTAGAGTCAACTCCTGTTGATCGCTTAAACTTGCCTGAGACTTATCTGACAGTTACCTTTAACGATGAGCAGCAGGTGAAAAAGCTGATAACAGGATTGTCTACCATCAGTGAGGATATCAAGAGTCAAATCCAGAAAATCGAATTAGCGCCGAGCAAGGCAACAGCAGATCTTTTAAAAATTACCATGCTGGATACAGATGAGATTTTGGTTCCCCTATCAGAATTGAGCAAGAAATTGCCTTATTACAGCAAAATCAAGCCACAATTGACAGAACCGAGTGTAGTCGATATGGAAGCTGGAGTATACAGCTATACCATAGCGGATAAATTGATAGAAGAAGCTGAGGAAAAAGCCAAACAAGAGGCCAAGGAAGCTGAGAAGAAAAAACAGGAAGAAGAAAAGAAAAAACAAGAAGAACAGGGAAATCAAAGCCAAACGAGCCAGCAATCACAGAGTCGTTAGACTAACTTTTCCTCTTGATTTTGAATGGTATAGAAGTCCAGTTTCGAGTTTTTGCTTGACAAGTCCTACTATAAATAATAGAATAGAAAAAAACCTTTAAAGCAGTCCAGAGAGGCAGCTAAGGTTAGACGGTGAAAGGGTGGACTCTACCCATTTTTCGTGGAACCTTGCTGTTGGCAGGTTCCTTTTTTCGTGGTTTATTTTTGACCATACTCTCTTGCTCTTAAAGGTAAAAGGAGAAAGGTATGCGCGAATATCGTCCAGTTATTGCTCTTGATTTTCCTAGTTTTGAGGCGGTCAAGGAATTTTTATCTCTTTTCCCGGCAGAAGAAAGTCTTTATCTAAAAGTAGGGATGGAGCTTTATTATGCGGAAGGTCCAGAAGTTGTCCGTTATTTGAAGTCACTGGGGCATAGTGTCTTTTTGGACCTCAAGCTACATGACATTCCCAATACAGTTAAATCTGCCATGAAGGTCTTATCTCAGCTTGGTGTAGACATGACCAATGTTCATGCTGCTGGTGGTGTGGAGATGATGAAGGCTGCACGTGAAGGTCTTGGGACACAAGCCAAATTGATTGCTGTGACCCAGCTTACATCAACGTCGGAAAGCCAGATGCAGGATTTTCAAAATATCCAAACCAGCCTGCAAGAGTCTGTGATTCACTATGCTAAAAAGACAGCTGAAGCAGGCTTGGATGGTGTCGTTTGCTCGGCTCAGGAAGTGCAACTCATCAAGCAGGCTACCAATCCAGATTTTATCTGTTTGACACCAGGAATTCGTCCAGCTGGAGCTGCGGTTGGAGACCAAAAACGTGTCATGACACCTGCTGATGCCTATCAAATCGGTAGTGACTATATCGTAGTGGGACGTCCTATTACCCAAGCTGAGAATCCTGTTGCAGCTTATCATGCTATCAAGGATGAATGGAACCAAGACAGAAATTAAAGAAATAGATTATAAAAATAAAAGGAGAATACTATGACACTTGCTAAAGATATTGCTAGCCACCTCTTGAAAATTCAGGCAGTTTACCTTAAACCAGAAGAGCCTTTTACTTGGGCATCTGGTATCAAATCGCCGATTTATACTGACAACCGCGTGACTCTGGCTTACCCAGAAACTAGAACCTTGATTGAAAATGGTTTTGTAGATGCTATCAAGACAGCCTTTCCAGAGGTAGAAGTGATTGCAGGAACTGCGACAGCAGGAATTCCACACGGAGCTATCATCGCTGACAAGATGAACTTGCCTTTTGCCTACATCCGCAGCAAACCAAAAGACCATGGAGCAGGCAACCAAATCGAAGGCCGTGTAGCTCAAGGTCAAAAGATGGTTGTTGTTGAAGACCTCATTTCAACCGGTGGTTCTGTTCTCGAGGCAGTGGCTGCTGCCAAACGCGAAGGAGCAGACGTTCTTGGTGTTGTAGCTATTTTTAGTTATCAACTACCAAAAGCAGATAAAAACTTTGCAGACGCAGGTGTCAAACTTGTGACGCTTTCTAACTACAGCGAACTCATCCACCTAGCCCAAGAAGAAGGTTACATTACGCCAGAAGGATTGGACCTCCTAAAACGCTTTAAAGAAGATCAAGAAAATTGGCAAAATGCCTAAAACATAGAAAATCAGGTAGTCACTAGGATTGCCTGATTTTTTTGCATATAGGCAATAAAACTAAGGTTCCTAAAAGTAAAGGTAAAGAAGAATATAGGATAATGGTAGAATGAGAGTTATCTCTTTTTTGGAGCATATTCAGATAATCAGTTTGAAATTTCCAGACAAAATATTTGAAAAATTTTGAAAAAAGAGTTAGAATATTTTTTGTAATATACAAAGTAAACGCTTACTTATCAAGGAGGACATTTTATGTCATACAAAACAAGCAATGCAGAAGGTCATGTAGATTTCATCAATACCTATGATTTGGAGCCAATGGCGCAACAAGTCATTCCTAAAGCTGCCTTTGGTTATATCGCTAGTGGAGCAGAGGATACTTTCACTTTACGCGAGAACATCCGTGCCTTTAACCACAAACTCATCGTTCCTCATACGCTTTGTGATGTTGAAAATCCAAGTACAGAGATTGAATTTGCAGGTGAAAAATTATCTTCACCAATTATTATGGCACCTGTTGCGGCTCATAAATTGGCAAATGAGCAGGGGGAAGTAGCTACTGCGCGTGGTGTGCATGAATTTGGTTCTCTTTATACAACCAGCTCTTACTCTACCGTTGACCTTCCAGAAATTACGGAAGCTCTTCAAGGGACACCTCATTGGTTCCAATTTTACTTTAGTAAGGATGACGGGATTAATCGCCATATCATGGACCGTGTGAAGGCTGAAGGCTACAAAGCGATTGTCTTGACGGCAGATGCAACTGTAGGGGGGAATCGTGAGGTCGATAAGCGCAATGGTTTTGTCTTCCCAGTTGGTATGCCAATTGTTGAAGAATATCTGCCAGAAGGTGCTGGAAAATCAATGGACTTTGTTTACAAGTCAGCTAAACAACGCTTGTCTCCACGCGATGTCGAATTTATCGCTGAATATTCTGGTCTTCCTGTCTATGTCAAGGGACCACAATGCCGTGAGGACGTTGAACGTTCGCTTGCTGCGGGAGCTTCAGGTATCTGGGTAACCAACCACGGTGGCCGCCAAATTGACGGTGGGCCAGCTGCCTTTGACTCACTTCAAGAAGTAGCAGAAGCAGTTGATAAACGTGTGCCAATTGTCTTTGACTCTGGTGTTCGTCGCGGTCAACACGTCTTTAAAGCCTTGGCTTCAGGAGCAGACTTGGTAGCCATTGGTCGCCCTGTGATCTATGGTTTGGCTCTCGGTGGTAGTGTTGGTGTGCGTCAAGTCTTCGAGCACTTAAATGCAGAACTGAAGACAGTCATGCAATTATCTGGAACTCAGACTATTGAGGATGTCAAACACTTCAAACTCCGTCACAACCCATACAATCCAACCTTCCCAGTTGACCCTCGTGACTTAAAATTGTATTGATAAAGAAGACGGCCTCCACCTTATGTGGAGGTTTTTCTTCGTGTATAGAAAGATTAAATCGTTATTAGAAACTATATAAATATATTTTCCAGTCAAATATCTTGCTAGGGCTTTCAAATTCTGTTATACTGGTCCAGTAATTAAATAATAAAGACATTTGGGGTGCTTTAGGCTGAGATGATACCCATTGAACCTGATACAGTTAATACTGGCGAAGGGAAATGTGAAAAGGTTTTTTCGTATGTCGAAAAGAACTGTCTAATCTTGTAAGGTAAACTCTAATTCTCGTTTGTAATTGGAGTTTTTTTGTTTATCAAAAGAGGATAGGCTTGACGGCAAGTCTTTTGGCAGCTCTCCTTGAATGCCCCACTTTTCTTTAAAAAGGTCAAGTAAAACTAGAATTTTCTTGGTATTTTGTTGATTACGAACGAGTAAAGAGAGGAAAAGTAAATATGGAAACACAAGACTATGCATTTCAGCCGGGTTTGACCGTTGGAGAATTATTAAAAAGCAGTCAGAAGGATTGGCAGGCTGCAATCAATCATCGTTTTGTTAAGGAACTTTTTGCGGGGACAATTGAGAATAAGGTCTTAAAAGACTACCTGATTCAAGATTATAATTTCTTTGATGCCTTCTTATCCATGCTGGGTGCCTGTGTAGCTCACGCAGACCAGCTTGAACCCAAACTTCGTTTTGCCAAGCAACTAGGCTTTCTTGAAGCAGATGAAGATGGTTATTTCCAAAAGGCTTTCAAAGAGTTAAAAGTAGCAGAGAATGACTATCTAGAAGTGACCTTGCACCCTGTAACAAAAGCGTTTCAGGAGCTAATGTATTCTGCTGTGACTTCATCAGACTATGCTCATCTTTTGGTCATGCTGGTCATTGCAGAAGGTCTCTATTTAGACTGGGGTTCTAAAGATTTGGCTCTACCTGAAGCCTATATTCATTTAGAATGGGTCAATCTCCACAGAGGTCCTTTCTTTACAGAGTGGGTTCAATTTCTAGTTGATGAACTTAATCGTGTCGGGAAAAATCGAGAAGATTTGACAGAACTTCAGGAACGTTGGAATCAAGCAGTTGCTTTAGAATTAGCCTTTTTTGATATTGGTTATGAATTATAGGATAAATTCAATCCTTTTATGTAGATTAAAAGAATTAACAAACAAACTATATAAATATATTTTCCAGTCAAATATCTTGCTAGGGGTTTCATTTTTTGCTATACTGGTCCAGTAATAAAATAATAAAGACATTTGGGGTGCTTTAGGCTGAGATGATACCCATTGAACCTGATACAGTTAATACTGGCGAAGGGAAATGTGAAAAGGTTTTTTTCGTATGTCGAAAAGAACTGTCTAATCTTGTAAGGTGAACTCTAATTCTCGTTTGTAATTGGAGTTTTTTTGTTTGTTAAAAGAGGATAGGCTGAACGTTAATACTCTTCGAAAATCAAATTCAAACCACGTCAACGTCGCCTTGCCGTACTCAAGTACAGCCTGCGGCTAGTTTCCTAGTTTGCTCTTTGATTTTCATTGAGTATAAGCTTTTTGGTATCTCTCCTTGAATGCCCCACTTTTCTTTAAAAAAGGAGTTTTTTATGT
Organism: Streptococcus sp. GP0011; assembly: GCF_030546305.1. Taxonomy (GTDB): domain Bacteria; phylum Bacillota; class Bacilli; order Lactobacillales; family Streptococcaceae; genus Streptococcus. The sequence goes on from NZ_JAUONR010000002.1 coordinate 85,812, forward strand.
TGAAAAAATGGCAGTTAAAAGATGTTATCTTGCTTGCTTTCTTGTCTATCTTTTTTGGTGGCGTTTTTGTGGGTTCAGGCTATCTGTTTGATATCCTCACCCTGATCTTGGCCCCTCTTGGTTTGCAGGCCTTTGCCAATGAAATCCTCTTTGGTCTCTGGTGTATGGCTGCGCCCATTGCGGCTATCTTTGTTCCAAGAATCGGAAGTGCAACGATTGGAGAAGTGCTTGCTGCGCTTGCTGAAGTCCTTTATGGTAGCCAATTCGGTCTAGGTGCCCTTTTGTCTGGCTTGGTTCAAGGTTTGGGAAGTGAACTTGGTTTTATCGTAACCAAGAATCGCTATGAAAGTTGGCTCTCTCTAACTGCTAATAGTATTGGGATTACGCTTGTTAGCTTTGTCTATGAATACATTAAATTAGGTTACTACGCCTTCTCCCTTCCTTTTGTTCTTTCCTTGCTTGTGGTTCGTTTTATTTCCGTCTTTTTCTTCTGTACCATCTTGGTTCGTGCCATTGTCAAACTCTACCATCAGTTTGCAGCTGGAGGAAAGGCATAGATGGGCCTGGAATTAAGAGGGATTCAATCCCCAATCTTTTCGGAGCCGATTGATTTTACTTTTCATGGGCAAGCCTTTACCTTGTTAGTTGGGAGCAGTGGTTCAGGAAAATCCAGTCTCTTTCAAATTATTGCTCAAGTCAGTTCTCTTCCCTATAGTGGTCAAGTCCTGATAGATGGGAGTCAGGTCAGTCAGCTTTCTATCGTCGAACGTGTCCAGACGGTTGGCATTCTCTTTCAAAATCCCAATCATCAATTTACCATGGAGAACTTGTTTGAAGAGCTGGTTTTTACCTTGGAAAATATTGGGCATCCCGTTCAGGAAATTGATTCTAAAATAGCAGAGGTGGTCCAGCAATGTCGCTGCAAGGCGATTTTGCACCGTCCAATTCATCACTTATCAGGTGGGGAAAAGCAAAAGGCTGCTTTGGGTGTTCTCTTTGCTATGAATCCTAGGGTCTATCTCTTGGATGAACCTTTTGCTTCCATTGACCGCAAGAGCAGGTTAGAGATATTGGAGATTCTAAAAGAGTTGGCTCTTGATGGGAAGACAGTCATCCTGTGTGACCATGATTTATCAGACTATGAAGCCTATATCGACCATATGGTGGAGCTAAGAGACGGCCAGTTAAGGGAGGTGTTTCAAATCCCTTGCTCTGAGATGACACAGGTTGCTTCAAAGGGAGTTGCTTCTAGCCCAGAACTATTCCATATGGACCGTGTGACCTGTGAGCTGGGGAATCGCCCCCTCTTTTCGCTTGCGGATTTCATATTTTACCAAGGGATTTCCTGTATCCTGGGTGATAATGGTGTTGGGAAATCAACCCTCTTTCGCTCCATTCTTCAATTTCAAAAGTATAAAGGACGCATTACTTGGAAGGGGACAGTTCTGAAAAAGAAAAAGAGTTTGTATCGTGACTTGACGGGTGTTGTTCAGGAAGCTGAGAAGCAATTTATCCGAGTCAGTCTGAAAGAGGAACTGCAATTAGATAGTCCAGACTCTGAAAGAAATCAGCGAATTCTCCAAGCTTTACGATATTTTAATCTGGAGCAGGCGCTTGATAAGAGTCCCTATCAATTAAGTGGTGGCCAGCAAAAGATTCTTCAGCTATTGACCATCTTGACCAGCAAGGCGTCTGTGATTTTGCTAGATGAACCATTTGCTGGTTTGGATGATAGAGCTTGCCATTATTTCTGTCAGTGGATTCTGGATGACAGAAACCAAGGAAGAAGTTTTTTGATCATTAGCCATCGTTTAGATCCCTTAATCTCTGTGGTTGATTATTGGATTGAGATGACTAGTGAGGGGCTCAGTCATCTCCAAGACGTGATCATCAGCAAACCTCTCCCCTCTCTGAACAATGATACTCTAGGGGAGGTGAGGTAGTATGATCAAAGTAGCAACCAAGACACCGATACTCAGTCTCTTCTTGCTGATTTTATCCTTGGAAACATCTTTCATTCCTTCGATTGCTCTTAATCTTTCAGTAGTCGCATTTTGCATTCTCTTTATGCTCTACCACCGTCGATTTAAAATGTTGGCTTGGATGATTGTGCTCGCCATTTTGCCATCCTTCGCCAACTATTGGGCAGTACAGTTACATGGGGATGCTTCGCAGGCAGTGATACTTGGAACGAGGGCCTTTGTGACCGTTTGTATCGGCCTTGTCTTTGTTTCCAGTATTTCCCTAAAAGAGCTTCTCTTGTACTTGGCTCAAAAGGGGCTATCGCGTTCTTGGGCCTATGCCTTGATTGTGGTATTCAATGCCTTTCCCCTCATTCAGCAAGAAATCAAGTCCCTCAAGGAAGCGTGCTTACTGCGTGGTCAAAAACTGCATGTTTGGTCGCCCTTGATTTACAGTAAGGTTTTGATGACGGTCTTTAGGTGGCGCCATCTTTATCTGAGAGCTTTGTCTGCGCACGGATATGACGAACATGCACAGTTGGAGAATCGCTATCGGACTTTTTATATTTCTCAGAGGACAAAATTAATCTACCTGCTGTTCTTTTTATTGCTTCAAACCAGTCTATTTTTATAAAGGAGTTATTATGGAATTCACAGATATTGCGATGGAATTATCCAAGGAAGCTTGGCAGGCTTCCTTTCATCACCCTTTTGTTTTACAGTTACAAGAGGGAACGTTAGAACCTTCCATCTTCCGCTATTACCTGATTCAGGATGCCTACTACCTGAAGTCTTTTTCAGAAGCCTATCACCTCTTGGCTGATAAGACTTCCAACGAGGAGATGAAAAGACTCTTGAAACAAAATGCTCAGGGTCTAGTGGAGGGTGAATTATTTATCCGCCAACAATTTTTCAAGGAATTAGGAATCAGCGACCAGGAAATGGAGCAACATCCAATCGCTCCAACCTGTTATCATTACATTTCTCATATTTATCGTCAGTTTGCAGAGCCAAACTTGGGCATTGCTTTTGCTAGTTTGCTCCCATGTCCTTGGTTATACCATGATTTGGGCAAGGCACTTAATCGCAAACCATCCCCGAATCCTCTTTATCAACAGTGGATTGAGACCTATATCACCGATGAGTTAGAACAGCAGATTAAAGAAGAAGAAGAGCTGGTCAATCAACTCTATCGCGAAAGCAACGAGACGGACAAACAAAAAATGCTAGAGGCCTTCCACCGAAGTGTCCACATGGAAGCTAAGTTTTGGGAGATGGCTTACCAACATCAAACCTGGACGAGCGATTTGCAGTCCTTAGAAAAAGAGAAGAAATAGAAAATGAGAAACCACCAACTACAAGTTCACAAATTAACTATTTTATCCATGATGATTGCCCTTGACGTAGTTCTTACACCCATCTTTCGAATTGAGGGAATGGCACCGATGTCCAGTGTAGTCAACATCCTAGCAGGGATCTTGATGGGACCTGTTTATGCCTTGATCATGGCTACAGCCACAGCCTTTATCCGTATGACAACTCAAGGGATTCCACCTTTAGCTCTTACAGGAGCAACTTTCGGAGCCCTCCTTGCAGGTCTCTTTTATAAGTATGGTCGAAAATTTCACTATTCTGCTCTAGGAGAAATCTTGGGAACAGGTATTATTGGTTCTATTGTTTCCTATCCTGTTATGGTTCTCTTTACGGGATCTGCGGCGAAGCTCAGTTGGTTTATCTACACTCCTCGATTTTTCGGAGCAACCTTGATTGGTACAGCCATAGCTTTTCTTGCCTTTCGATTTTTAATCAAGCAGGAATTCTTTAAAAAAGTGCAGGGATATTTCTTTGGAGAAAGGATAGACTGATGCAGGAATTTACAAATCCCTTTCCTCTAACCTCCAGCTCCTTAATTCACTGCATCACCAATGAGATTTCCTGTGAGATGCTGGCCAATGGAATTTTGGCTCTGGGATCTAAACCTGTCATGGCAGATGATCCCCGTGAGGTTCTTGATTTTACCAAACAAAGCCAAGCTCTCTTTATCAATCTGGGGCATTTGTCAGCTGAGAAGGAGAAAGCAATCCGCATGGCAGCTACTTATGCAGCTCAAGCTGGCCTCCCAATGGTAGTAGATGCGGTTGGCGTAGCAGCTTCATCCATTCGTAAGGACCTAGTCACAGATCTTTTAGAATACAATCCCACGGTCCTTAAAGGAAATATGTCGGAAATCCGAAGTCTTGTTGGTTTAAAACACCACGGAGTTGGGGTCGATGCGAGTGCTAAAGATCAAGAAACTGAGGATTTGCTCCAAGTCTTGAAAGACTGGTGTCAGCTTTATCCTGGTATGTCATTTTTAGTCACTGGCCCCAAGGACCTCATCGTTTCAGAAAATCAAGTTGCTGTATTGAGGAATGGCTGTGCAGAATTGGACTGGATAACAGGGACAGGAGACCTGGTTGGAGCCTTGACAACCGTTTTTCTCAGCCAAGGAAAGACTGCCTTTGAAGCTTCCTGCCTAGCAGTTTCTTATCTCAATATCGCTGCTGAGAGAATTCTTGTTCAAGGAATGGGATTGGAAGGTTTTCGTTACCAAGTTCTCAATCAACTCTCTCTCCTAAAAAGAGATGAAAACTGGCTAAAAGCCATCAAAGGAGACTTTTATGAATAGAGAAGCATTTAGACTGTATCTAGTAACCAATCGCTACCAAGATTCCTTGGAAAGCTTTCTTGAAAAAGTTGAGACGGCCTGCCGTTCAGGTGTTACCATCATCCAACTACGAGAAAAAAACCTCACTACCAATCAATATTATCAACTGGCAAAACAAGTCAAGGAAATAACAGACGCCTATCAGGTGCCCTTGATTATCGATGATCGGTTGGATATCTGTCTTGCAGTCGATGCTGCAGGTTTGCATATTGGCGACGATGAACTACCAGTTTCGGTTGCCCGCCAAGTATTGGGTCCTGAAAAAATCCTCGGTGTCACTGCTAAAACAGTAAAAAGAGCTCTTGAAGCAGAAACATCGGGTGCAGATTACTTGGGGACAGGAGCTATTTTCCCGACAACTACCAAAGAAAATGCACCTATCACCTTGATTTCAACCTTGAAAACCATTTGCCAAATGGTCGCCATTCCAGTAGTTGCTATTGGAGGCTTGACGTCAGAGAATATTGACCAACTTGCTGAAACAGGTATAGCTGGAGTAGCCGTTGTTCGTGATTTGATGCAGGCAGAAGATATAGAGGCAAAAACGCAAGCATTTTTAACAAAGCTGGATGACATGATTTCCTAATCAAAAACTCTCTAATTCCCTTAAAGTGGGAACTAGAGAGTTTTTCTTAATCTTTAAAACTTGTATGGTTGACTGGGCCAGAACCATGACCGAGTTGAGGGGCGTCTTGGATGGCTTTTGTGATAAAGGCCTTGGCCTTATCGACTGCCTGATAAAGGGTCTTCCCCTTGGCTAGTTCAGACGTAATCACTGCAGCAAAAGTACATCCAGTACCATGGGTGTGACAGGTTTGAATTCGTGGACTTTCCCAGACAAATTGTTCCTCCTTGGTAAAGAGGAAATCCTTGGCACCACCTTCAAGATGACCACCTTTGATAACTACAGACTGAGGACCAAATTCTTTTAAAATCAGGCGACCAGCACGCTGCATGTCTTCTGGATCATGGATTGAAAAACCAACAATCTCTTCTGCTTCAGGAAGATTGGGAGTGATAATGGTTGCAAGGGGAAGTAGGTTTGTTTTTAGGAAGCTTCTCGCACTGGTATCAATCAGGGTGTCCCCACTCGTAGCGACCATAACAGGGTCCAGCACATAGGGACAGTCCAGCTTTTTAAGGTAGGGTTGGATGATCTCCATGATCTCAGTAGTTGCCAACATACCAGTTTTCACAGCCTGAGGTTTGATATCCGAAAAGACACTCTCCAATTGAGCTTCCAGCATTTGGTTGGAGACGTGCTCGATTAATTGAACACCTCTGGTATTTTGAGCGACAAGGCTGGTGACAACGGCCATTCCATAGACATCTCTCGCTTGGAATGACTTCAAATCAGCCATAATGCCAGCACCGCCACTAGGGTCAGTTCCTGCAATGGTTAGAGCAACGGGTAAATAAGTCATCTAAAACCTCCCAACCAACTGAAGTTTGTATTCTCAAGAACAAGCTAGTCTGTTTGAGGAAAGCAATAGAAGACTAGCTAGTCCTCATTATCATTTCCACTTCCATCAGCTAGCATTACCTAGATTGAGTCAAAGGGATATAACAGTCGTTAATCTCAGCTTTACGCACCCCTAGTGGTTGTTTTCTTTTTTCTACAGTATAGCATATTTTTATAGTTTATATAGTGAAATTTGACTGCAAATCTCTCGTTACAGGATTAGAATTCTATTTTTCGAAAAAATAATAAAAATTATAGTTGACAAATGTAGATTTTGAGAGTATACTAATAACTGTAATCGACAAATGTAGATTTAGGAGGTGTGATTATGCAGATTTCAGATGCAGAATGGCAGGTCATGAAGATTATTTGGATGCAAGGAGAGCAGACCAGTACGGATTTGATCAGGGTTCTGGCGGAGCGGTTCGACTGGTCCAAGTCGACCATTCAAACTCTTTTGGCTCGTTTGGTTGAGAAAGAGTGTCTGACAAGGAAAAAAGAAGGCAAGTTCTTTGTCTATTCAGCCCTTTTAACTCTGGACCAGAGTCGAGACTTGCTTGTCCAAGATATCAAAGACAAGGTTTGTTCTCGTAGGATTAAGAACTTGTTGGCTGATTTGATTGTGGAATGTGATTTCACTTTGGCTGACTTGGAAGACTTAGAAGCTGTGATTTCTAAGAAGAAATCAAGCGCTGTAACAGAAGTAAGATGTAATTGTATGTAAAGGAGACGTCATGTTAAATAGTATTGTAACCATTATTTGTATTGCCCTTATCGCGTTTATCTTGTTTTGGTTTTTCAAAAAGTCTGAAAAATCTGGACAAAAGGCCCAGCAAAAAAAGGGTTACCAAGAGATTCGAGTGGAAGTCATGGGGGGCTATACGCCTGAGTTGATTATTCTTAAAAAATCAGTGCCAGCCCGTATCGTCTTTGACCGTAAGGACCCTTCACCCTGCCTAGATCAGATTGTTTTCCCAGATTTTGGTGTGCATGCGGATCTTCCTATGGGTGAAGAGTATGTAGTGGAAATCACACCTGAGCAGACTGGAGAGTTTGGCTTTGCATGTGGTATGAACATGATGCACGGTAAGATGATTGTAGAGTAGGAGGAGACTATGACAGAAATTGTGAAAGCAAGCCTAGAAAATGGCATTCAAAAAATCCGTATCCGAGCTGAAAAAGGCTATCATCCAGCCCACATTCAGCTTCAAAAAGGGATTCCCGCTGAGATTACCTTTCATCGTGCCACCCCTTCAAACTGTTATAAGGAAATTCTTTTTGAAGAAGAAGGGATTCTAGAACCAATCGGTGTAGACGAGGAGAAGACAATTCGTTTTACACCTCAAGAATTAGGTCAACATGAATTTTCATGTGGCATGAAGATGCAAAAGGGAACCTACACCGTTGTTGAAAAAACCAAAAAGTCTCTCAGTCTTTTACAACGTTTTTGGATTACTAGTATCTTTACTGTGCCTCTTGTGATTCTTATGATTGGGATGTCTACAGGAGGAATTAGTCACCAAGTCATGCGTTGGGGCACCTTTATAGCCACAACCCCCATTATGCTGGTAGCTGGAGTTCCATATATCAGAAGCGCTTGGGCTAGTTTTAAAAAGCACAATTCCAACATGGATACCTTGGTTGCTCTGGGAACCCTAGTGGCCTATTTCTATAGCTTAGTTGCCCTCTTCACTGGTCTGCCCGTTTACTTTGAAAGTGCTGCATTTATCCTCTTCTTCATTCTTTTGGGAGCAGTTTTTGAGGAAAAAATGCGAAAAAATACTTCGCAGGCAGTCGAAAAATTATTAGACCTACAAGCAAAAACAGCAGAGGTTTTGCGTGATGATGTTTATGTTCAAATACCTCTAGAACAAGTCAAAGTTGGGGATCTCATTCGCGTTCGACCAGGTGAAAAAATTGCCGTTGATGGGACTGTAATAGAAGGAGAAACTAGTATTGATGAATCAATGGTAACTGGGGAAAGTATTCCAGTCGATAAATCAGTTGGAGATGCTGTCATTGGTTCAACCATCAATAATAGTGGTACGATCATTTTTAGAGCTGAAAAAGTAGGTTCTGAAACCATGTTGGCTCAGATTGTAGACTTTGTGAAGAAAGCTCAAACCAGTCGTGCTCCTATTCAAGATTTGACAGACAAGATTTCTGGAATTTTCGTACCAGCAGTTGTCATTTTAGGACTCCTTACTTTTTGGATCTGGTTTGTTTTTCTTGGTGAAAGTTTTGTAACGTCGCTTCTCTATGGTGTTGCAGTCTTGATTATTGCCTGCCCTTGTGCTCTTGGACTTGCGACACCAACAGCACTCATGGTTGGAACAGGACGAAGTGCCAAGATGGGGATTCTTCTCAAAAATGGTACAGTTCTACAGGAAATCCAAAAAGTTCAAACGGTTGTTTTTGATAAGACAGGAACCTTGACCGAAGGGAAGCCAGTAGTGACAGATGTTATCGGAGATGAAGGAGAAGTGCTAAGTTTGGCTGCTTCACTGGAAGATGTATCTCAACACCCGCTAGCTCAAGCTATTGTTAATCGTGCATCTGAACTAGGAATTAGCCTTCACCCAGTGGAAAACTTCCAAGCCTTGCATGGAAAAGGTGTGACTGGGATTATTAATGGTAAGCAAGTCTTGCTGGGGAATGCTAAGCTCTTAGCTGACCTTGCTATTCCACATGATTATCAAGAACGATTTGATTTGCTTGAGAAAGAAGCAAAAACAGTTGTCTTCCTATCCGTGGATGGTCAGTTAAAAGGCTTAATTGCCTTGCAGGATGTCCCTAAGGAAAATGCCAAAGAAGCTATTGCTAAATTGAAAAAACGTGGTCTTAGAACGGTCATGCTTACTGGAGATAATGCTGGAGTAGCCCATGCGATTGCAGAGCAAATTGGTATCGAAGAAGTAATCGCAAATGTCTTGCCAGAGGAAAAGGCACATGAAATTCACAAGCTTCAAAAGAATGGGAAATTGGCCTTTGTTGGAGATGGTATCAATGATGCGCCGGCCCTCAGTGTAGCGGATGTCGGAATTGCCATGGGCTCTGGGACAGATATTGCCATTGAATCAGCAGATCTTGTCCTTACAACCAACAATTTACTAGGATTGGCACGTGCTTTTGATATGAGTAAGAAGACCTTTAATCGTATTCTACTCAATCTTTTCTGGGCTTCTATCTATAACCTCATTGGTATTCCGATTGCAGCAGGAGTCTTTTCAGGAATTGGTCTCGTTCTCAATCCAGAACTGGCTGGTCTAGCCATGGCTTTTAGTTCTGTATCTGTTTTGATTAGTTCACTCATGCTAAACGTTACTAAGATAGACTAAGAAGCGGGCTTGCTCGCTTTTTATACTCTTCGAAAATCTCTTCAAACCACGTCAGCTCTATCTGCAACCTCAAAACAGTGTATTGAGCAACCTGCGGCTAGCTTCCTAGCTTGCTCTTTGATTTTTATTGAGTATTATTATAAAACAGTTATATAAAACGTTTTCAAACTGTACTGTAATAGAGAATAAAAACTTCTGAGCACATTCTTAGGAGACCCAAAACAAATGTGGTAAAGTAGTAGAGTAAAAATTTGCTGAAACGTTTCCAATTAGTATATGAAAACGGATTTATCAAGTTTTAAAAATATTTGAAGGAGAGTTATCATTATGACTCAAGGGAAAATTACTGCATCTGCAGCAATGCTCAACGTATTGAAAACATGGGGCGTAGACACAATCTACGGTATCCCATCAGGAACACTCAGCTCATTGATGGACGCTTTGGCTGAAGACAAAGATATCCGCTTCTTGCAAGTTCGCCACGAAGAAACAGGTGCTCTTGCTGCGGTTATGCAAGCTAAATTCGGTGGCTCAATCGGGGTTGCAGTTGGTTCAGGTGGTCCAGGTGCGACTCACTTGATTAACGGTGTTTACGATGCAGCTATGGATAACACTCCATTCCTTGCTATCCTTGGATCACGTCCAGTTAACGAACTCAACATGGATGCCTTCCAAGAATTGAACCAAAATCCAATGTACAACGGAGTAGCTGTCTACAATAAACGTGTAGCTTACGCTGAACAATTGCCAAAAGTTATTGACGAAGCTTGCCGTGCTGCAGTTTCTAAAAAAGGTCCAGCTGTTGTTGAAATCCCAGTAAACTTTGGTTTCCAAGAAATCGATGAAAACTCATACTACGGTTCAGGTTCATACGAACGTTCATTCATTGCTCCTGCCTTGAACGAAGTTGAAATCAACAAAGCTGTTGAAATCTTGAACAATGCTGAACGTCCAGTTATCTACGCTGGTTACGGTGGTGTCAAAGCTGGTGAAGTGATTACTGAATTGTCACGTAAAATCAAAGCACCAATCATCACAACTGGTAAAAACTTTGAAGCCTTTGAATGGAACTACGAAGGTTTGACAGGTTCTGCTTACCGTGTTGGTTGGAAGCCAGCCAACGAAGTGGTCTTTGAAGCAGACACAGTTCTTTTCCTTGGTTCAAACTTCCCATTTGCTGAAGTTTACCAAGCATTCAAGAATACTGAAAAATTCATCCAAGTGGATATCGACCCTTACAAACTTGGTAAACGTCATGCCCTAGACGCTTCAATCCTTGGTGATGCAGGTCAAGCAGCTAAAGCTATCCTTGACAAAGTGAACCCAGTAGAATCTACTCCATGGTGGCGTGCAAACGTTAAGAACAACCAAAACTGGCGTGATTACATGAACAAAATCGAAGGTAAAACTGAGGGTGAATTGCAATTGTATCAAGTTTACAATGCAATCAACAAACATGCTGACCAAGACGCTATCTACTCAATCGACGTAGGTGACACTACTCAAACATCTACTCGTCACCTTCACATGACACCTAAGAACATGTGGCGTACATCTCCACTCTTTGCGACAATGGGTATTGCCCTTCCTGGTGGTATCGCTGCTAAGAAAGACAATCCAGATCGCCAAGTATGGAACATCATGGGTGACGGTGCATTCAACATGTGTTACCCAGACGTTATCACAAACGTTCAATACGACCTTCCAGTTATCAACGTTGTCTTCTCAAATGGTAAATATGCCTTCATCAAGGACAAATACGAAGACACAAACAAACACTTGTTTGGTTGTGACTTCCCTAATGCTGACTATGCGAAAATCGCTGAAGCTCAAGGTGCTGTAGGATTTACAGTTGACCGTATCGAAGACATCGATGCAGTTGTTGCAGAAGCTGTTAAACTCAACAAAGAAGGTAAAACTGTTGTGATCGATGCTCGCATCACTCCACACCGTCCACTTCCAGTAGAAGTACTTGAATTGGATCCAAAACTTCACTCAGAAGAAGCAATCAAAGACTTCAAGGAAAAATACGAAGCAGAAGAACTCGTACCATTCCGCCTCTTCTTGGAAGAAGAAGGATTGCAATCACGCGCAATTAAATAATTCCTTCGTGGAACTTAAAAAGATCGGAGCAATCCGGTCTTTTTATGGAGGATAGTAAATGAATTTAAATCAATTAGATATTATCGTTTCAGATGTTCCCCAAGTCTGTGCTGACTTGGAGCGTATTTTGGATAAAAAGCCCGATTATGTTGATGACAGTTTTGCTCAGTTTACGATTGGCAGTCACTGTCTGATGTTGTCCCAAAATCATTTGATTCCTTTGGAAGATTTTCAGTCAGGAATCATTCTTCATATCGAGGTTGAGGATGTAGACCAGAATTACCAACGGTTGAAAGAACTTGGTATCCAGGTTTTAAACGGACCAACTGTAACCGATTGGGGAACAGAGTCCTTATTAGTTAAAGGGCCTGCTGGTCTAGTGATTGATTTTTATCGTATGAAGTAGGTAATTCTATTATCAAATTTTTTATCTAAACATTCTTGGAGTGAAACTTAAAAAGATCGGAGCAATTCGATCTTTTTTGTATTTATGCGACTTTCAGTCCGTCTCGCTCCGTTAGGTGCGAGACAAAAAACCACCCGTTTTCACGGGTGGTTATGATTTCTACACTTATTGTTTGGCTTCCTGTTTTAATTGTTGCACCTGTTCCTCGTACTGGACAAGCTCCCTGTCTTTTATATTGATAGTCGCTTCTGCTTCAGCAATGCGGCTTCTCAGATCTTGAGTCTTGTTATGGTGATAGCTAATACCAATAGCACTACCAGCAATGATCCCGATTACTAGACAAGTAAAAATCACCAAAATCAAGGGAGCAGATAGTTGTGTAAAGACAAGACTGACAGTTACTGTTTGACGATTGAGTAGACCAAATGAGATCACAATGACTAATAAGCTCAAACCGCCAATTAGATAAGCCTTATCTTTCAGTGACAATTCATTAAATTTTTTTAGCATAAGTTCCTTTTCTCCTGACTATGTTGATAGAAAACTACACACCATTTAGGTATTAACAAAATTCATTTTACTAGAAAATTTCGATACTGTCAATAATTTCTAACGGCTTATTTACCATCAATCAATCGATTCATTGAAAAGGAGTATTCATTTTCTAATATTTGATTGAGTAAACAGAACGGAGCAATTCGGTCTTTTTTCTGTTCCCTCTTTCTTATAACAAGATTGTGATAGTTTATATCTTTATAACAAAAGTTTTAAAGACTTGATTGTTTTGAAAGAATATTTTAAAATAAGATTCAGTAAAAATGAAAGAGGTTTTGAAAATGTCTGAAAAACAAATGAAAATTTTAGGTTGGGTAGCGACCTTTATGTCTGTTATGATGTATGTGTCTTACTTCCCACAAATCATGAACAATCTGGCTGGTCAAAAAGGAAATTTCATCCAGCCCTTGGTTGCTGCCATCAACTGTAGTCTCTGGGTTTACTACGGTCTTTTCAAAAAAGAAAGAGATATCCCCCTTGCAGCAGCTAATGCACCAGGTATTATTTTTGGTCTGGTAACGGCTATCACAGCTTTGATTTAAAAAGAAGACTGGTTTCAGTCTTTTTTGTACATAAAAATAGATTCTCAAGTAAAGAAAGTCTAATGAGAGTTGAGGAGAATAGCCGTTGACAGCGAGCTTTCTGATTGCTGCTTTAGGGGTTCCTCCATCAAGTAAGAGATTGTTTCGTTACTATTTTTACAAAATCTTCTCCCTACTTTATAAAATAGAAAAAAGAGTTCAATTCGAACTCTTTTTTTGCTATAATGAGGGGAGAAAAATCAGACAGGAGATCGACATGTCAGAACCATTATTTTTACAATCAGTTATGCAAGAAAAAATCTGGGGTGGGACCAAGCTACGTGATGAGTTTGGTTACGACATTCCAAGTGAAAAAATCGGGGAATACTGGGCTATCTCAGCCCACCCAAATGGAGTTTCTAAGGTAGCCAATGGACGCTACGAGGGAACAGACCTTGCTACTTTGTATGCGGAACACCGTGAGTTGTTTGGCAACCGTCCAGAACCAGTATTTCCTCTCTTAACTAAAATTCTCGATGCCAACGACTGGCTTAGCGTCCAAGTTCACCCAGACGATGCCTATGGACTAGAACACGAAGGCGAACTTGGAAAAACAGAATGCTGGTATATCATCGCAGCGGATGAGGGATCAGAGATTATCTATGGTCACAATGCCAAGTCAAAAGAAGAACTCCGCCAGCAAATTGAGGACAAGAACTGGGATGCCTTACTGACAAAAGTGCCAGTTAAGGCTGGAGATTTCTTCTATGTGCCAAGTGGTACCATGCACGCTATCGGTGCAGGTATCTTGATTCTTGAAACCCAGCAGTCTAGTGACACTACCTACCGTGTCTATGACTTTGACCGCAAGGATGACAAGGGCAACTTGCGTGAACTTCATCTTGAAAAATCCATCGATGTTTTAAACATTGGAGAACCTGCCAATAGCCGACCTGTCACTGTCAAAGCAGATGATCTACGTTCCACTCTCCTTGTATCCAATGATTTCTTCGCAGTTTACAAATGGGAAATTACTGGAAAAGTTAACTTTGAAAAGACAGCTGACTACAGCTTGTTGAGTGTCTTGGCTGGTCAAGGTCAACTAACTGTTGACGGGAAAAACTATCCAATCCAAAAAGGGAGCCACTTTATCCTACCAAGTGATGTTGAAGCTTGGACTCTGGAAGGGCAAGGTTTGGAATTGATTGTCAGTCATCCATAAAAAGAAAAGACTTGAGAGATATTCTCAAGTCCTTTTTTGTATTTACATAAATTGGGCGATAAAGACCACGATGATGATGATAGGAATGATAAAACGAAGAAGGAAAAGCCAGACTTGGAAAAGTCCCTGTTTCCATGCTGTTTCATCAAGGTGTAGTTCCTCCATTGCAAGAGCCTTTTTAAAGACATAGCCTGTAAAAAGTGAAAGGCAGAGAGCTCCAAATGGCATGAGGAGATTGGAAACTAAGAAGTCCATAGCATCAAAGAAAGTCTTACCAAAGATGTGAACATCCGCCATAACTCCATAGGATAGGGCTGAAGGAATGCCAAAGACAAAGGTCAAGATTCCTAAAATGGTACTCCATTTAGCACGCATACTGTTGTCCTGGTTGGTGATATTGCCCACATTGATTTCCAGCATCACGACAGAGGAAGTGACCGTCGCAAAAAGGAAGAGCAAGAGGAAGAGGATGTAGAAAATGGTTCCAAAAGGCATCTTGTCAAAGAGTTGAGGCAAGACGATGAAGAGCAGGCTTGGTCCCCCTTCAGACTGAATATTGAAGGCTGACATGGCTGGGAAAATGGCTAGACCTGCCATGATGGATACCGAGATGTTCATGGCTACGATGGAAATCCCTGACTGGACCAGATTGGTTTTCTTGTCTAAGTAAGAAGCATAGGTCAGCATGGCTGTGACCCCTAGTGAAAGGGCAAAGAAAGATTGTCCTAGAGCATAAAGGAAACCGGCACTGGTCAGTTTTGAGAAGTCTGGTTTGAGGAAGTAGAGAACGCCTTCCATGGCATTTGGCAAACTGAGAGAGCGTCCAATGATAATGACAAAAATGATAAAGAGCAGGGGCATCATAACTTTTGAGGCTCTTTCAATCCCTTTTTGAACCCCACGTGATACAATAAAGATATTCAACAAGATAAAGGAAGCTTGAGCCCCTAGAGCAATGGCTGGATTTGAAATGATTGAAGTAAATAACTGAGCATAATCACCCGTTCCGCCAAGTTGGAACAATTTCCCAAACTCAATACTCAGATAGACTAGAATCCATCCTCCGATGACACTGTAAAAAGAGAGAAGGATAAAGAGGGCAAAGGCACCAATCCAACCGATAAAGTTGTACTTGTTATTCTTGCCAAGTTTTCCAAAGGTTTTGATAGCTGAAACACCAGCGCTACGGCCAAGGGCAAACTCAGCCAGCAGGAGCGGGAAACCGATTAAAATGGTAGAAATGAGAAAGACCAGTAAAAAGCCTCCTCCACCGTTGGCAGCAGTCATGTAGGGAAACTTCCAAACGGCACCAAGCCCGATGGCTGAGCCAGCAGATGCTAGGATAAAGCCAAGTTTCGAGCCCCATTGTGATTTTTCTGACATAGTTGAAACTCCAATCTCGTTTTTTAAAATAAGAAAAGGCTACTTGAGTTGTCAAATAGCCTTCCCTCAATGGCTCTTTACGAGCCTTCTGTTTGATTGATAGACTTGACTATCCTATCATGTTTTCTAAGGTCTGTCAAGAAAACCATTTTCAAGTTTTCACACCTTTCTCAAAAAGTTAAAAATTTTTCGCAAAAACACTTGACTCTGACCTAGGGGGAGGGGTTATACTATCAATGTAATACTCTTCGAAAATCAAATTCAAACCACGTCAGCGTCGCCTTACCGTACTCAAGTACAGCTTGCGGCTAGCTTCCTAGTTTGCTCTTTGATTTTCATTGAGTATAAGGAGGGAATCATGTACCATATCAAAGAAGCTGCGCAGCTTTCAGGTGTCTCTGTCAAGACCCTGCACCACTATGACAAGATAGGACTCTTGGTCCCCTTAAAGTCAGAGAACGGCTATCGAACCTACAGTCAAGAAGATTTGGAACGCCTTCAAGTCATTCTTTACTACAAATATCTAGGCTTTTCTTTAGATAAAATAGCAGAGCTGTTAAAAGGAGAATCATCAGATTTATTGCCCCATTTGACTAGGCAGTTGGACTATCTAACTCGAGAAAGGCAACATCTGGATACCTTGATTTCCACCTTGCAAAAAACCATTCAAGAACAAAAAGGAGAAATAAAAATGACGATTGAGGAAAAATTCACTGGATTTAGCTATCAAGATCATCAAAAATACCACCAAGAGGCGGTAGAGAAATATGGACAAGAAGTCATGGACCAAGCTCTTGAGCGCCAAAAAGGTCGCGAAGACGAGTCTACGGCCGCCTTTAACCAAGTCTTTCAAGCCTTGGCTCAAAATCTTCAAGATGGTCTGCCTGCAACAGCAGCTGAAAACCAAGAAGAGGCAGCTAAACTCTGGCAAGCTATTCGTACTTATGGATTTGACTGCTCTATTGAAGTCTTCGGCCATATCGGTAAAGGATACGTCTACAACCCAGAGTTTAAGGAAAACATTGACAAATTTGGACCTGGAACAGCTCAATACACATCAGATGTCATTGCTATTTACGTTCAGACAAATGCAGAATAAATAGGCTAGGAATTTCCTAGCCTATTTTTTACTTCAAGTCATAAAGCCAGTCGTCACCGTCTTTGTAGTAAAAGAATTCACTGAGATCATCTTCCAAAAAAACACGAAGCATATCAGACATATCATCGGTTGCCAGTTTTAGTTGAGAGAGATTTTCAAACTCTTCCCACCATACCTTTCCTTCGTCTGAAGATTGTAGCTCACCAGTAAAGTGTTCGGTCTTGTAAAATAGGACGACATAACGATAATCCTCGTCGTCATACCAGTCTTTAATACCACAGAGTTGGGGTTTTGAAATAGTTAGTCCAGTTTCTTCTTTCACTTCACGAATGACAGCTTCGACAAAGGATTCGCCACGTTCAACATGCCCGCCAGGAAAAGTAATACCAGGCCAGTCAGGGCTAACTCTGTCTTGGACCAGCACCTTGTCTCCGTTTTGAATCATACACATATTGACAAATTCGACTAATTCTCGCCTGTTCATATTGTTTTTCCTATTTTGTTAGTAACTTTTCCACGACGTTTAACTTTCGCATGGTCAGAACCACGCCAAACAATTTTTCAAGATAGTTAGTATTGAGCTTTTTTTGTTTTGCAGTTCTAGGAAGATAGAGGTAGAGACAGTAATCGCCTACACAGATTTCTTCCTCGCCGTAGTCAGTTTTCAATTTTTCTAGTGGCAGACTTTGGATAAGTCCTTGATAAAGAATTACATGCACACGATCATGAAGATAGTCTTCTTTAAATGGATTCTCATGAACAATCTTTTCAAAATCGTTCTTATTCTTGATAACCATTTTTAAGTCGGCCCCAATTTTTTCCTTTATCAAAGTATGAACGCGTTCTCGTATTTCTTCTAAATCTGAGTCACTCTCAAGAATGATATTCCCACTTTGAATATAGGTTCGAACGTGTTGAAAACCAGCTTCTGTCAAAATATCTATCAAATAAGACATTTTCGGGATAGCATTTTTTCCATTAGGAGTAACGCCTCTCAGTAAAATAATATGTTCCAAAGGACTTCCTTTCTTACTTGGTATTTATTGGATTGGAGCCTGCCACCCAGCCGGTGCAGAGGGCAGAAGTAATGTTAAAGCCACCCGTGTGGGCATTGATATCCAGTACCTCGCCAGCAAAGTGGAGACCAGGAACGAGCTTACTTTCCAGAGTTTTGGGATTGATTTCCTTAAGACTGACGCCTCCTTTAGTAACAAAGGACTTAGCCAATGACATTTTACCAGTCACAGGAATTTTGAGAGCCTTGATAGATTGGACAAGTTGCTCGCGTTCTTTTTCAGTTAGCTGTTTAACTTTGTCAGGATAGCCTTGCACAAAGAACTCTGCTAAACGTTCTGGCAACAAAGTTTTTAAAGCATTTTTCAAGAATTTTTCTCGATTTTCCTCTAGAAATGCTACCAAGTCCTTCTCAGAAAGTTGAGGCAAAACATCTAGCGAGAGAACCTCCCCACCCTTGACAAAACTAGACATACGCAGAGCAGCAGGACCCGACAAACCAAAGTGGGTAAAGAGCAGATCGTGAGTGATGACATGCTTACCATAGCTTAAGGTCACATAGTCTAGTGAAATCCCTTGAAGCGCTTTGTGTGGAAAATCAGTCAACAATGGGCTCTCAGCAGCTTCAAGCTCAGTAATGGTATGTTTAAAATGGCGGGCGATCTCATGCCCAAAACCAGTAGAACCAGTAGAAGGATAGGATTTACCACCAGTTGTAACAATCAGTTTATTACAAGTGAAGGTTTGGTCTGCGGACTTAAGGACAAACTGGTCGTCTATCTTTTTAACCGAAACAATTTCTGTTTGAGTAGCAACTTGACCACCGAGTTCAGTGATTTTCTTTTCTAGTGTCTCGATAATAGTCCGAGACTTGTCACTAGCAGGAAAGACGCGTCCGTGGTCCTCGACCTTGAGTTTAACACCATTTTCCGTAAAAAAGTTGATGATATCATGGTTATCAAACTGGGAGAAGACACTGTAAAGAAACCGCCCGTTACCAGGGATGCCAGCTAATAGGTCATCTAAAGTTCCATTGTTGGTCACATTACAACGACCACCGCCCGTTCCAGCTAATTTTTTTCCGAGTTTCCGATTTTTTTCGATGAGAAGAGTTTTCTGACCATAAAAGCTACTGGAAATCGTAGCCATCATGCCAGCAGGTCCCCCACCAATGACAATAGTATCAAAATGTTTCATAGCTCTATTGTACCATAAAAAATAAGAGATGCTTGGCATCTCTTGTTGCTCATAATCTTAGTTAATTTCATATCCCATCAACAAACCGCCATCTTCTGCATAAAAACTGCAGAGACCAGATGTTGGAAGAATCTTAATTTCAGCTTGTGGGAATGTTTCCAGCAAGCGTTCTGACAATTGCTGACAGAATTTATCATTGCTGCGATGAGCCATGACGATACGGCCACCAGCGTAGCCAGCCTTGATGAGTTCTTCATAGGCTGCTTGAAGAGATTTTTTTGCTCCACGCGCTTTTTGGAGCAGTTCTAGGGTTCCAGTTTCACTTGCTTCCCCAACCATACGGATGTTGAGAAGGCCAACGACAGTACCGATAAGCTTACTCAAACGGCCATTTTTTACCAAGTTATCGACCTTAGCGAGGACAAAGAGCAACTTCGTTTTTTCTTGGTAGGCAGTAATAGCTTGAACAATTTCCTCGAAAGACAAACCCTGGTCAATCAAGTCGTTTAATTTTTCTACGAGCAAGTCAACCTCACCACCTGCAGACAATGTATCGATCACATGAATCTGGGTGTCAGGATGTTCTTCAAGATAGATATTCTTAGCGAGCTGTGCACTATTATGGCTACCTGAAAGAGTACCAGTAATGGTAACGACAAAGATATGCTTAGCACCTTCAAATGCTCGCAAGTAATCATCAGGGCTAGGACAAGCTGATTTTGAAGCCTCAGAAGTTGCATACATGGTTTCCATCATGTGGTCAATGTCAAGATTGGCATCATCGATAAAGACCTGATCAGCTACTTGAATGGTTAAAGGAACACTCACAAATTCGGTATCAATAGCAGGAGTTGCCAGTTGACGATAATCACAACCAGAGTCAGCTACAATCTTCCAAGTCATAGAAATTCTCCATCTTTGTCATTTATACATTGACAAAGGTTCTGTCTTTTTTTACAATTATATCATGAAAGCCCTTGAAACAAAAGTACCACCTCTCTGTTGTCACAAGTAGAAAGAAATTGTTATGTCTGAACGTAAAATATCTGAAAAATCTCTTGAAAATCTCAGAAAATCAAATCAAGAATCCAATTTTTTAACTAGAGAAGCAATCGAGACGGCTCTTTTGCAACTTCTAGAGAAAAAAGATTTGGCTAAGATCAGCATTTCGGAGCTGGTCAAACGAGCGGGTGTCTCTCGTGCCGCCTTCTATCGCAACTATGACTCCAAAGAAGAGATTTTGGAAAGCGTCTTCAAACGCAGTGTCCATAACATTATGGAACAGTTGAGCCACTACGATGTTAAAACAGACCTTTATCTAGTCTGGGTTCACCTTTTTCGAGCAGCCAAGAAAGAAGCCAAGGTTATCCAACTTGCTCTGGACTACCATTTGGAAAAGATTTTTGTCCAAGCCATGCAGGAATTTCTAGAAAAATACCATGGAAAGTCAAAAGGCGTTAGCAGCTACCTTCATTCCTTTTGGAGTTCTGCCATCGTATCGGTTCTACTCAAATGGATCAAGGATGGCATGAAGGTTCCAGCTGAAAAGATTGCAGATTTACGCTTGCCATTTTTCAAAAAATAGGGGATAAGGAGAATACTTATGACAGAAAAAAGACTGGCTTGGGATGAGTACTTTGCAGCCCAGGCTTTACTGATTGCCAATCGTTCGACCTGCAAACGTGCCAAGGTGGGAGCTGTCCTCGTTAAGGACAATAAAGTCATTTCAACAGGCTACAATGGTTCCGTATCAGGAACAGAGCACTGTATCGATCACGAATGTCTGGTCATTGAAGGTCACTGTGTTCGAACCCTTCACGCCGAGGTTAATGCCATCTTGCAAGGAGCCGAACGAGGGGTTCCAAGAGGATTTACAGCCTATGTGACCCATTTTCCGTGTCTGAACTGCACCAAACAACTGCTACAAGTTGGTTGTAAGCGCGTGGTTTATATCAACCAGTACCGAATGGATGACTATGCCCAGTACCTTTATCATGAAAAAGGCACCGAGTTGACCCATTTACCATTAGAGACTGTTCAGATAGCTCTTCAAGAGGCAGATTTGATTTAAAAATTAATAAAAAGAAATGGTTTAGAAAGCTTTTTAAACCGTTTTTTGATATAATAAGAAGAATAAATTGAAAGAAGGAATTCAGAAAATGGGAAAAATTGAAGTCATTAATCATCCACTCATTCAACACAAATTGTCAATCTTGCGACGTACAGATACTTCTACAAAAGCTTTTCGTGAGCTAGTAGATGAGATTGCAATGTTGATGGGATATGAAGTACTTCGTGATCTTCCACTTGAAGATGTGGAAATCGAAACACCTATCACAAAGACCGTTCAAAAACAATTGGCTGGTAAAAAATTGGCGATTGTCCCAATCTTGCGTGCAGGTATCGGGATGGTAGATGGCCTCTTGTGCTTGGTTCCAGCAGCTAAAGTTGGTCACATCGGTATGTACCGTGATGAAGAAACCCTTCAACCAGTTGAATACTTGGTGAAATTGCCTGAGGATATTGACCAACGTCAAATCTTTGTCGTTGATCCAATGTTGGCAACAGGTGGCTCAGCAATCTTGGCAGTAGATTCGCTTAAAAAACGTGGCGCTTCAAATATCAAGTTTGTCTGCCTAGTATCTGCTCCAGAAGGAGTGAAAGCTCTTCAAGAAGCACACCCAGATGTAGAAATCTTTACAGCAGCCTTGGATGAACGCTTGAACGAACACGGTTATATCGTTCCAGGTCTTGGAGATGCTGGAGACCGCTTGTTCGGTACTAAATAAAATTCCAAAGTAAATACTGAAATTAGAAGTTCGTTTTTGACTTGAAAGGAGGTTGAGTTTTTGTTTCTGTTTAGAGAATAGAGCAAAAATTTGACCTTTTTTGACCAAAAAGATATAATAGTTCTGTATTGAGTCGTAAGACTAAGAAAATTCAACATAAAAGGAGAAATGAATGATTCCTGTAGTTATTGAACAAACAAGCCGTGGAGAACGTTCCTATGATATTTACTCTCGTCTTCTGAAAGACCGCATCATCATGCTAACAGGTCCAGTTGAAGACAACATGGCCAACTCCGTTATCGCACAATTACTTTTCTTGGATGCCCAAGACAGCACAAAAGATATTTACCTTTATGTCAACACACCTGGAGGATCTGTTTCAGCTGGTTTGGCAATCGTTGATACCATGAACTTTATCAAAGCGGATGTCCAAACTATCGTTATGGGGATGGCTGCATCTATGGGTACTGTCATCGCATCAAGTGGTGCAAAAGGCAAACGTTTCATGCTTCCAAATGCAGAGTACATGATTCACCAACCAATGGGTGGTACAGGTGGTGGTACCCAACAGACAGATATGGCAATTGCTGCAGAGCACTTGCTCAAAACTCGTAAGACATTGGAGCAAATCCTTGCAGATAACTCTGGTAAATCAGTCGAGCAAATTCATGCAGATGCGGAACGTGATTACTGGATGAGTGCCCAAGAAACACTTGAATATGGCTTTATTGATGAAATCATGGCCAATAATTCGTTAAGCTGAACAACCTAGAAAGCAAACTCGACGGAGTTTGCTTTTTTTGATATAATAGGAGAAGATTTCTTAGAAAGAGGATTCCTCATGTTTGAAAAAACAAATCGATCAGGATTAATCATCTATCTCTACTATAATCGAGATGCAAAAAAAATTCAGGAATACGGTGATATCTGTTACCATTCCAAAAAACATCGTTACTTGCAGCTCTATGTTCCAACTGAGGAGCTAGATGACTTGGTTGAGAGATTAGGTAAGGAAAGATATATCAAGAAAATTAGACGTTGCCATATTCAAGAGCTAGAAACTCCCTTCGTTGGGAATCTCTATCGGACTGAAGAAAACGTTATCATTTAAAAAATTAAACAAATACATTGACAATTTTCTGATAATTCGGTATATTCTTAACATACAATTTTTGAAACAACTATAAGGAGATTAAAAATGAAGAAAAAATTTGCCCTATCTTTTGTGGCTCTTGCTAGTGTGGCTCTTCTTGCTGCCTGTGGGGAGGTCAAGTCAGGAGCGTCAAACACAACTGGAAATCCAGTAGACGAAAAAACAATTAAAATCGGTTTTAACTTTGAAGAGACAGGTGCTGTGGCAGCTTACGGTACAGCTGAACAAAAAGGTGCCCAACTTGCCGTAGACGAAATCAACGCTGCAGGTGGAATTGATGGAAAACAAATCGAAGTTGTAGACAAAGACAACAAGTCAGAAACTGCTGAAGCAGCTTCTGTTACAACAAACCTTGTTACCCAATCAAAAGTAGCAGCTATTGTAGGACCTGCGACATCTGGTGCAACTGCTGCAGCTGTAGCTAACGCTACTAAAGCTGGAGTGCCATTGATTTCACCAAGTGCTACTCAAGACGGTTTGACTAAAGGTCAAGATTACCTATTTATCGGAACATTCCAAGATAGCTTCCAAGGGAAGATTATCTCTAACTATGTAACAAACAAATTGAATGCTAAGAAGGTTGTTCTTTATACTGACAACGCTAGTGACTATGCTAAAGGTATTGCTAAATCATTCCGCGAATCCTACAAGGGTGAGATTGTAGCAGATGAAACGTTTGTAGCAGGTGATACAGACTTCCAAGCAGCCCTTACTAAAATGAAAGGCAAAGAGTTTGATGCTATCGTTGTTCCAGGTTACTACACAGAAGCAGGTAAAATTGTAAACCAAGCTCGTGGTATGGGAATTGATAAACCAATCGTTGGTGGTGATGGATTTAACGGTGAAGAATTTGTTCAACAAGCAACTGCTGAAAGAGCATCAAACATTTACTTCATCTCTGGATTCTCCACCACAGTTGATGTTTCTGCAAAAGCTAAAGCTTTCCTTGAAGCATACCGTGCTAAATACAACGAAGAGCCTTCAACATTCTCAGCTTTAGCCTATGACTCAGTTTACCTAGTAGCAAATGCTGCAAAAGGTGCTAAAAACTCAGGTGAAATCAAGGACAACCTTGCTAAAACCAAAGATTTTGATGGTGTAACTGGTCAGACAAGCTTTGATGCTGACCACAATACAGTGAAAACTGCTTACATGATGACCATGAACAATGGTAAAGTTGAAGAAGCAGAAGTTGTAAAACCATAACATTAGAATAGTAATTGAAATGGGGAATGAGCCTTTGACTCACTCCCTGTTTCGGTGTTTATGAACTTGTGAAAATAATGAAATTTTCTAAAAAATAAGGATAGAAAAGAGTGAATGCTATGCTCCAACAACTTGTGAATGGTTTAATTCTGGGTAGTGTTTATGCACTTTTGGCTCTGGGTTATACCATGGTTTATGGAATTATCAAACTCATCAACTTCGCCCACGGTGATATTTACATGATGGGTGCCTTTATTGGTTACTTTTTGATTAATTCTTTCCAAATGGATTTCTTTTTAGCTTTAATTATTTCAATGGCAGGGACTGCGCTGCTTGGTGTTGTGATTGAGTTTCTTGCCTACCGTCCTTTACGACACTCTACACGTATTGCTGTATTGATTACTGCCATCGGAGTGTCTTTCCTACTGGAATACGGAATGGTTTATCTAGTAGGTGCTAATACTCGTGCCTTCCCTCAAGCAATTGAAACAGTCCGCTTTGACTTGGGACCAATTAGCTTGACAAATGTTCAATTGATGATTTTAGCAGTTTCTGTACTCTTGATGGTTTTATTGCAATTAATCGTCCAAAAAACAAAAATGGGGAAAGCCATGCGTGCGGTATCAGTTGATAGTGACGCAGCTCAATTGATGGGAATTAATGTAAATCGCACAATCAGCTTTACCTTTGCTTTGGGTTCAGCCCTTGCTGGTGCAGCAGGTGTTCTCATTGCCCTTTACTACAACTCTCTTGAACCTTTGATGGGTGTGACTCCAGGTCTAAAATCATTCGTTGCGGCCGTTCTCGGTGGTATCGGGATTATTCCTGGTGCAGCTCTAGGGGGATTTGTGATTGGCTTGTTGGAAACATTTGCTACTGCCTTCGGTATGTCTGATTTCCGTGATGCTATCGTGTATGGAATCTTGCTTTTGATTCTAATTGTTCGACCTGCAGGTATCCTTGGTAAGAATGTGAAAGAGAAGGTGTAAACAATGAAGACAAATCTTAAAGTAAATATTCTCTGGTTATTCCTTCTGTTAGCGGGTTATGGGTTGATTAGTGTACTGGTTTCTGCTGGTGTTCTCAATCTATTTCATGTTCAAATTTTAGAACAAATTGGGATTAATATCATCCTTGCAGTAGGTTTGAACTTAATCGTTGGTTTTTCAGGACAATTCTCACTCGGTCATGCTGGTTTTATGGCGATTGGGGCTTATGCAGCAGCGATTATTGGTTCAAAATCACCAACCTATGGTGCCTTCTTTGGAGCAATGGTCTTGGGTGCCTTGATTTCTGGTGCAATCGCTTTGCTCGTTGGGATTCCAACACTCCGTTTGAAGGGTGACTACCTGGCTGTTGCTACACTAGGTGTTTCAGAAATCATTCGTATCTTTATCATTAATGGTGGCAGTTTGACCAACGGTGCTGCTGGTATCTTGGGTATTCCAAACTTTACCAACTGGCAAATGGTTTATCTATTTGTGGTAATCACAACTATTGCCACTCTCAACTTCCTACGTAGTCCAATTGGACGCTCTACTCTATCTGTTCGTGAGGATGAGATTGCTGCAGAGTCCGTTGGGGTAAACACTACAAAGATTAAGATAATCGCTTTTGTCTTTGGTGCTATTACAGCAAGTATTGCTGGTTCACTTCAGGCCGGTTTTATCGGATCTGTTGTTCCAAAAGATTACACCTTTATTAATTCCATCAATGTGTTGATTATCGTTGTATTTGGTGGACTGGGATCGATTACTGGTACCATCGTTTCAGCGATTGTTTTAGGAATTTTAAATATGCTCCTTCAGGATGTAGCAAGCGTACGTATGATTATCTACGCTTTGGCTCTTGTATTGGTCATGATTTTCAGACCAGGTGGACTTCTTGGGACATGGGAATTGAGTCTATCACGTTTCTTTAAAAAATCGAAGAAGGAGGGACAAAACTAATGGCATTACTTGAAGTTAAACAGTTAACCAAACATTTTGGCGGTCTAACAGCTGTTGGAGATGTCACTCTTGAATTGAACGAGGGAGAATTGGTTGGTCTGATTGGACCAAACGGAGCTGGTAAAACAACCCTTTTCAATCTCTTGACCGGTGTTTATGAACCAAGCGAAGGTACTGTGACACTAGATGGTCACCTCCTAAATGGGAAAACTCCCTATAAGATTGCTTCACTTGGTCTCAGTCGTACTTTCCAAAATATTCGTTTGTTCAAGGAATTGACAGTTTTGGAAAATGTTTTGATTGCATTTAGTAATCATCATAAACAACATGTCCTTGCGAGCTTTCTACGTCTACCAGCTTTTTATAAGAATGAGGAAGAATTAAAAAGCAAAGCTTTGGACTTGCTGAAGATTTTTGATTTGGATGGCGACGCAGATACTCTTGCGAAGAATCTTGCCTATGGCCAACAACGTCGATTAGAAATCGTTCGTGCTCTGGCAACTGAACCTAAAATCCTCTTTTTGGATGAACCTGCAGCTGGTATGAATCCACAAGAAACAGCTGAATTGACAGAATTGATCCGTCGTATCAAAGATGAATTTAAAATTACCATCATGCTCATCGAACATGACATGAATTTGGTTATGGAAGTCACTGAGCGTATCTATGTTCTTGAATATGGCCGTTTGATTGCTCATGGGACTCCGGATGAGATCAAGAACAACAAACGCGTTATCGAAGCTTATCTAGGAGGTGAAGCCTGATGTCTATGTTAAAAGTTGAAAACCTCTCTGTGCATTACGGTATGATCCAAGCAGTTCGTGATGTAAGTTTCGAGGTTAATGAAGGTGAAGTTGTTTCTCTTATCGGTGCCAATGGTGCTGGTAAAACAACCATTCTTCGTACCCTTTCAGGTTTGGTTCGTCCAAGTGCTGGTAAAATTCAGTTTTTAGGAAAAGAAATTCAAAAGTTGCCAGCTCAAAAAATTGTAGCAGGTGGCCTTTCACAAGTTCCTGAAGGACGCCATGTTTTCCCAGGTTTGACTGTTATGGAAAACTTAGAAATGGGAGCCTTTTTAAAGAAAAATCGTGAAGAAAATCAAGCTAACTTGAAAAAAGTCTTTTCACGTTTCCCTCGTCTGGAAGAACGCAAAAACCAAGATGCGGCAACTCTTTCAGGTGGTGAACAGCAGATGCTTGCTATGGGACGCGCTCTCATGTCTACACCTAAGCTCCTTCTCTTGGATGAGCCGTCAATGGGACTTGCCCCGATCTTTATCCAAGAAATTTTTGATATCATTCAAGATATTCAGAAGCAAGGAACAACAGTTCTCCTAATTGAACAGAACGCTAACAAGGCCCTTGCTATCTCTGATCGTGGTTATGTACTTGAAACAGGAAAGATTGTCCTATCAGGAACAGGAAAAGAACTCGCAGCATCAGATGAAGTCAGAAAAGCATATCTAGGTGGCTAAACTAGTCTGGGAGACTAGTTTAGGCTGTGGATGGAGATTGCGCACGCAATCCCTCTATAGTCCGGGGGACCTTTTTAGTTGGCGGATAAGGATTGCAGCCAAGCGACACCTAATACGACTACTTATCAAAAATATAAAATATTTCAGGGCTCCAGAATAAGGAGCTCTTTTATTTATATGTTTTTTGAGGAAAGGGAAGAAGGCCTTAATTTTTACTCATTGTTTTCCTATTTGAATTGACAGTCCTTTTTGTTCATATTATAATATGAGTAAGAGAAAATTGAACAGGAGGACTGAGAATGGTAACAGAAAAACAATTTAAACTTTTGCGTTTTATGTTGATACATAAAGAAAAGACATTTACTCAGCGACAGTTAGCTGAAGAGTTAGACCTATCTTTAGGAACAATCAACACATTATTGAAAAAACTGAAAGAAGAGAAGTGGGTTGATGAGGAGCTTCACTTAACTGAACTAGGTCAGAAAGTTTTAGACCCCTATCGAGTAAAAAATGCCATTATAATGGCTGCTGGCATGAGTAGCCGTTTTGCTCCTTTGTCTTATGAGATTCCCAAAGGATTGCTTCAAGTCAAGGGGGAACGCTTGATAGAGAGGGAAATCAGACAGCTGCAAGAAGCAGGAATAGAAGATATAACCGTTACTGTAGGCTACTTACAAGAAAAAATGTTCTATCTTGCAGAGAAGTTTGGTATAAAAATTGTAGTAAATAATGATTACTACAAATATAATAACTGTTCGTCTCTTATGTTGGTTAAAAATCAACTTTCCAACACTTATATTTGTTCATCAGATAATTATTTTGTGGAAAATCCTTTTGAGCAATATATTTATAGAGGTTACTACTCGACGATATTTGCAGAAGGTCAAACGGACGAATATTGTGCTATAGAGGATTCGAATAACACCATCATTGATATCCAGATTGGTGGAGAAAATACTTGGGCTATGGTGGGGCACGTTTATTTCGACCGTGCATTTAGTGAGAAATTCAAGGAAATTTTAGAAAACGAGTTTAAGCACGAACCTTATCGGGAACAGCTTTGGGAGGATTACTATAGTCGGCATGTCAAGGAACTCCTTTTAGAAGCCCGTCACTATTCAGCGGATATTGTTAAAGAATTCGACTCTCTAGATGAACTCCGTCAATTTGATGAACGTTATTTGGTAAATGCAGATTCAGCTATTATCGATAATATCTGTAAGACATTAAAGTGTGTGGCTTCAGATATTGTCAATATCAAACCTCTAAAAGATGGGTTAACCAACACATCATTTTCATTTGACTGTCTAGGAAAAAGATATGTTTACCGTCATCCGGGCAGGGGAACGGAAAATTATATCGACCGAGCTAGTGAAGCAGCTTCTATGGAAATTGCTACAAAATTAAAGATTGACCGTACCTTCGTAGCTATGAACAAGCATGAGGGCTGGAAAATTTCAGAATTTATTCCCAATGCTAAGCAACTGGATTATAATAATTGGGATGATGTGGCACAAGCAATGGACCTCTTGAGACGGTTACACCAATCTGGAGAAAAAACGGAACATTCCTTTGCCCAGTTTGAGGGAATTATTGATTTTAGAGAAAAATTGAAAGCTAGAAATCGATTTGAATTTGATGGCCTCGAGGAACTGGATAAAACCGTCTCACTTCTCAAAAATTATTTACAGAATGATCCGAAACAGGTTGTTCTTTGTCATGGAGATTCCTATAGTCCTAATTTTTTGTTGAATGAAGCAGGCGAAATGAGCTTGATTGATTGGGAATATTCTGGAATGGGAGAGCCAGCAGGAGATTTGGGGACCTTTATCGCGTGTTCTAATTATACCGTAGAGGATGCTGAAAAAGTACTGGAATTGTATCTACAAGAAGTACCAGATAAGAAAACCAAACGTCACTACTTGGCTTATGTAGCAGTGACCTCATATTATTGGTTCTTGTGGGCTTTGTTCCAGGAGAGTGTCGGAAAACCAGTCGGTGAGTTTCTCTACATCTGGTATCGCTATACCAAACAATATGGACAACTGGCCCTTGACTTGTATTTGGAGGAGAACTGAGATGAAAACGACATCTGAAATTGAAGAATTAGTAGCAACTGAAACAAAGAGAAGATTGGAAGAAATGGAGTCACCAAACTACGAGTTTGTTCAACCCTTCCTAAAAAGTGATTTCATTTTAATCATCTCCATAGTCCTAATCAACCTTGTTTTGATTATCTTAGCAATGACGGGAGGAATTCAATAACATGTCTAAAATGAATGACTATATCCAACAAGAAACCATAACCGGAATTGTTCCCATGACCAATAAGGATCGTCAGTATTCTTTTTGGGATCTCTTTCTATCGACAAGTGGTTTTGCCATTGCTACTTGGTGTTATACCCAAGGGGCTTATGTAGCTCAATATTTGACCTTTAATCAAATGTTGATAAATATTTTTAGCTTTAACATTATCTGGGTCTTTATTGAATGTCTTCCTATTTTATTTGCGGTTAAGTATGGAATTGATTTGTGGATTTGGTTGAGAGCTGTTCTGGGAAAAAGAGGTGTAGCTCTGTTATCAACCATTATTAGCTTGGCTAACTTTGGATGGTATGCTGTTGCGGCCAATCTTTTTGCCAGTTCCATGATCCATTTGGCAAACAATTTTGGTATTGGTTTGGACAAGGGAGTATGGGCACCTATTCTTGGTACCCTCTGTGTTCTTCTTGGGACTCTCATTGCTCTTGGAGGTCCAGAAGTGATTAAATGGACCAATCGCTTCTTGGTTATTGCCTTGTTGATTGTCGGTCTGATTATCGTTGGAATCTGCTTTGTCGCTGTTCCTATAACTGATATTATGAATATCCAACCTGCCACTCAAGGAGATTTGACGCCATTAGAACGCTTCATGCTCTCTGGAGAAGGAAATGTTGCCTTTGCCTTTTCTTGGTCTACACAGGCATTGGTTTTACCGCGTTTAGCAAAATCAGAACGTAGTGGTTATTGGGCTACAGCCTTATCATACGGAGTTGTGGCTCCATTCTTCGTTGCGACAGGTGGAGTGATGGCACTAGCCATGTTTGTCAAGACAGGTGTTTATGAAAGTGATCCAACAACCATGCTATCAACTCTAAGCACCCCAGCCTTTGCACTCTTAAGTTTACTGCTAGTAGCCTTTGCCAATATTGGAACCCAGGGGACAGGATCGTATGTAAACTGTATGATTGTCAAAAGTGGGATGCCCAAAGTAAGCTATAAACTAATGGTTTGGATTGCCATGGTTTACGTGAGTCTACTCACTATCTGGGGAGGAGTAGAAGAGTATTTCGGATCCTTTATCTCCCTAGCCGCCTATATTCAAGGGCCAATTATTGGTATGATTGTTGTCGACTATTTTATCTTAAGAAAACGAAAACTCGACTTGCGTTCAGCCTATTTCCTTGAAGGACATGATGCCTACGAATTTACTAAAGGATTTAACTTAGTTGGCTTGTCTTGCGTATTTATCTCCTTATTGGTAGCGGTACTATTTGTTTACAACCCTGTAACTGCACAAATTCAAAGTCCAATCTTTTTAATCACAACGGGTAGTGGTTTTACTGCGCTATTCGGTGGTCTACTATACTGGCTAGCTAGTCTTAGCCCATTGAAACGTTATATGATAAAAGATCGAGACACTATTACGATTTAAGAAGAGAGGGGACTTAGGTTCCCTTTTAATTTATACTGGCATTTTATACAAACTACTCAGATTATTCAAAATCTTGAAAAAGAGATGAAAGCGTTTGATAGATTTTCTAAGAAAGTGTATAATAAAAGTAGCAATATAGAAGGAGAAGTCTCATGGCAGTTAAAGATTTCATGACCCGTAAGGTAGTTTATATCAGTCCAGATACGACTGTAGCACACGCAGCAGATTTGATGCGCGAGCAAGGTTTGCACCGTTTACCTGTTATCGAAAACGATCAATTAGTCGGATTGGTAACAGAAGGAACCATTGCGGAAGCAAGCCCATCTAAAGCAACCAGTCTCTCTATCTATGAGATGAATTATCTTCTGAATAAAACCAAAGTAAAAGATGTAATGATTCGAGATGTCGTGACGGTTTCTGGCTATGCTAGTCTAGAAGATGCGACCTACCTGATGCTAAAAAATAAAATTGGGATATTACCAGTCGTAGACAATCATCAGGTCTACGGCGTAATTACAGATCGCGATGTTTTTCAGGCTTTCTTGGAAATCGCTGGGTACGGAGAAGAGGGGATTCGTGTTCGTTTCATTACAGAAAATGAAGTCGGAGTACTGGGGAAAATTGTAGCTTTAATTGTAGAAGAGGATTTAAATATTTCCCATACTGTTAACATTCCACGTAAGGATGGCAAGGTCGTCATCGAAGTTCAAATTGATGGAAAAATCGATTTGACTTCATTAAAGGATAAGTTTGAAAAAGAAGGAATTCAAGTGGAGGAAATCACTCATACCTCTGCCAAAGTCCTTTAAACAAGAGGCTTTAGAGCCTCTTTTCTTCTGCCATCAAAAGCGGTGAAAAGCAAAATATGGAAAGAAATGAGAGATTATGGTATAATAAAACGATATGAAAAGGAGTATCTATGGACATTTCAGAAATTCGTCAAAAAATTGACGCAAATCGTGAAAAATTATCTTCTTTTAGGGGGTCTCTTTGACCTCGAAGGCTTAGAGGAAGAGATTGCCATCTTGGAAAACAAGATGACAGAACCTGATTTTTGGAACGATAATATCGCGGCCCAAAAAACGTCGCAAGAATTAAATGAATTAAAAAACACCTACAACACATTCCGTAAAATGGAAGAGTTGCAGGATGAAGTTGAGATTTTATTGGACTTTTTAGCAGAAGACGAGTCAGTCCATGATGAACTGGTAGAGCAGTTGACAGAACTGGATAAGATGATGACCAGTTACGAGATGACGCTTCTCTTGTCAGAACCTTATGACCATAATAATGCAATCTTGGAAATCCATCCAGGATCCGGTGGTACTGAGGCTCAGGACTGGGGGGATATGTTGCTTCGTATGTACACTCGTTATGGAAATGCCAAAGGCTTTAAAGTAGAAGTCTTGGATTACCAGGCTGGTGATGAAGCAGGTATCAAGTCTGTGACCTTGTCTTTTGAAGGACCCAATGCATACGGCCTACTTAAATCAGAAATGGGTGTTCACCGTTTGGTCCGTATTTCGCCATTTGACTCTGCCAAACGTCGCCATACTTCATTTACATCCGTAGAGGTTATGCCTGAGTTGGATGATACCATCGAAGTGGAGATTCGTGAAGATGATATCAAAATGGATACCTTCCGTTCAGGTGGTGCTGGTGGACAAAACGTCAATAAGGTTTCAACAGGTGTGCGTTTGACACACATTCCTACGGGAACTGTCGTCCAATCAACGGTCGATCGTACCCAGTATGGAAATAGAGATCGTGCCATGAAGATGTTGCAGGCTAAGCTCTATCAAATGGAGCAAGAAAAGAAAGCT
This sequence comes from Streptococcus sp. GP0011, assembly GCF_030546305.1. Classification (GTDB taxonomy): domain Bacteria; phylum Bacillota; class Bacilli; order Lactobacillales; family Streptococcaceae; genus Streptococcus. The sequence continues at coordinate 118,868 of NZ_JAUONR010000002.1, forward strand.
GCGGAAGTCGATTCCCTTAAAGGTGAGAAAAAAGAAATCACTTGGGGAAGCCAAATCCGTTCATATGTTTTCACGCCTTATACTATGGTAAAAGATCACCGTACAAGCTTTGAAGTTGCTCAGGTAGATAAGGTGATGGATGGAGACCTTGAAGGTTTTATCGATGCCTACCTCAAGTGGCGAATCAGCTAAGATAGAAAGGAACTCATATGTCAATTATTGAAATGAGAGATGTTGTCAAAAAGTATGACAATGGAACGACTGCCCTGCGTGGTGTATCTGTTACCATTGAACCAGGAGAATTTGCCTATATCGTAGGACCTTCTGGGGCAGGTAAGTCAACCTTTATTCGAGCTTTATACCGAGAAGTAAAGATCGAAAAAGGAAGCCTATCAGTTGCAGGCTTTAATTTAGTTAAAATTAAGAAGAAAGATGTCCCACTTCTACGTCGTAGTGTTGGGGTAGTCTTCCAGGATTATAAACTTTTACCTAAGAAGACCGTTTATGAGAATATTGCCTACGCAATGGAAGTAATCGGTGAGAGCCGTCGCAACATCAAAAAACGTGTTATGGAAGTATTGGACCTGGTTGGTTTGAAACATAAGGTTCGCTCTTTCCCTAATGAACTCTCAGGTGGAGAGCAGCAACGGATTGCGATTGCTCGTGCGATTGTCAACAATCCTAAAGTATTGATTGCCGATGAGCCAACAGGAAACTTGGACCCAGATAATTCATGGGAAATTATGAATCTGTTGGAACGCATCAATCTCCAAGGTACTACTGTTTTGATGGCGACTCACAATAGCCAGATTGTAAATACCTTGCGCCACCGTGTCATTGCCATTGAAAATGGCCGTGTCGTTCGTGACGAAGCTAAAGGAGAATATGGATACGATGATTAGTAGATTTTTTCGCCATTTATTTGAATCATTAAAAAGTTTAAAACGAAATGGCTGGATGACAGTAGCAGCAGTAAGTTCGGTTATGATTACCTTAACACTCGTTGCCCTGTTTGCATCTGTAATTTTTAATACAGCAAAACTGGCTACCGATATTGAAAACAACGTTCGGGTCATGGTATACATTCGTAAGGATGTAGCTGATAACAGTGAAACGATTGAAAAAGAAGGTCAGACAGTTACCAATAATGACTACCACAAGGTCTATGATGCCTTGAAAGCTATACCTGCTGTTAAAAGTGTTACCTTCTCAAGTAAAGAAGAACAGTACGAAAAACTAACGGAAACAATGGGTGACGATTGGAAGGTCTTTGAAGGGGATGCAAACCCTCTCTATGATGCTTATATCGTTGACACAAATTCTCCGAGTGATGTTAAAACAGTAGCTGAGGAAGCTAAGAAAATTGAGGGAGTATCAGAGGTTCAAGATGGTGGAGCCAACACTCAACGACTTTTTGAACTGGCTTCCTTTATCCGTGTTTGGGGATTGGTTATTGCAGGGCTCTTGATTTTTATCGCAGTCTTCCTCATTTCCAATACCATCCGTATCACCATTATTTCACGTAGTCGTGAGATTCAGATCATGCGTCTGGTAGGAGCGAGAAATGGCTACATCCGTGGTCCATTCTTGCTAGAAGGTGCTTTTATTGGCTTGCTTGGTGCAGCGATTCCTTCTGTCCTTGTTTTCTTTGTTTACAATATGGTTTATCAATCGGTCAATAAATCCTTGGTAGGTCAAAACTTGTCAATGATTACACCAGATGTGTTTATTCCTCTGATGACAGTCCTATTATTTATAATCGGAATTTTCATTGGTTCAATTGGTTCGGGGATTTCGATGCGTCGATTCTTGAAGATCTAGTTGGATTTAAATGCAAATTGCAGTACAAATCAGAAAAATAATACATATTTAAAAGAGAAGTTTTTGTAAACTTCTCTTTTTCCTTTCTAAAAATTAAAAAAATAGACAATTTTTTTATAAAAGCCTTTACAAAAAAAATAAAAGTGGTATAATTAATACATAACCAAATGCAAACGTTTTCGTAAAACGTTTGCCTAAATAAAATAAAGGAGATTTGAATGATGAAAGCTACATTCAAAAATGTCTTGTCTTTCGAATTTTGGCAAAAATTCGGTAAGGCTTTAATGGTGGTTATCGCCGTTATGCCAGCGGCGGGATTGATGATCTCAATCGGTAAATCAATCGTGATGATCGACCCAAACCTTGCTCCTCTAGTGATTACAGGTGGAATCCTTGAGCAAATTGGTTGGGGGGTTATCGGTAACCTTCATATCTTGTTTGCCCTTGCTATTGGGGGAAGCTGGGCAAAAGAACGTGCAGGTGGTGCATTTGCAGCCGGACTTGCCTTTATCTTGATTAACCGTATCACAGGTACTATCTTCGGTGTTACAGGTGATATGTTGAAAAACCCTGAAGCAATGGTTACTACTTTCTTTGGTGGTTCAATCAAGGTTGCTGACTACTTTATCAGCGTTCTTGAGGCACCAGCGCTTAACATGGGGGTTTTCGTAGGGATTATCTCTGGTTTTGTTGGGGCAACAGCTTATAACAAATACTACAACTTCCGTAAACTTCCTGATGCCCTTTCATTCTTCAATGGTAAACGTTTCGTACCATTCGTCGTTATTCTTCGTTCAACTATTGCTGCAATTGTACTTGCTGCCTTTTGGCCAGTAGTTCAAACAGGTATCAACAACTTTGGTATTTGGATTGCCAACTCACAAGAAACTGCTCCAGTTCTTGCACCATTCTTGTATGGTACTTTGGAACGTTTGCTCTTGCCATTCGGTCTTCACCACATGTTGACTATCCCAATGAACTATACAGCTCTTGGTGGAACATACGAAGTGTTAACTGGTGCTGCAAAAGGAACACAAGTATTTGGTCAAGATCCACTTTGGCTTGCATGGGTAACTGACCTTGTTAACCTTAAAGGTTCAAATGCTGACCAATACCAACACCTTCTTACAACAGTCACTCCAGCTCGTTTCAAAGTTGGACAAATGATCGGTTCATTTGGTATCTTGATGGGTGTCATCGTTGCTATCTACCGCAATGTTGATGCTGACAAGAAACACCAATACAAGGGTATGATGATTGCGACAGCCCTTGCAACATTCTTGACAGGGGTTACTGAACCTATCGAGTATATGTTCATGTTCATCGCAACACCGCTTTACCTTGTTTATTCAGTAGTTCAAGGTGCTGCCTTTGCTATGGCAGATATTGTTCACCTTCGTGTCCACTCATTCGGTTCAATTGAATTCTTGACTCGTACACCATTGGCAATTAATGCTGGTATTGGTATGGATATCGTTAACTTTATCTGGGTAACTGTTCTCTTTGCGGTTATCATGTACTTCATTGCCAACTTCATGATCAAGAAATTCAACTACGCAACTCCAGGACGTAACGGAAACTACGAAACAGCTGAAGGAACATCAGAAGAAGCAGCTCCTGGAACTCCAAAAGTTGCAGCAGCTTCTCAAGCCGTAAACATCATTAACCTTCTTGGTGGTCGTGCAAATATCGTAGATGTGGATGCATGTATGACTCGTCTTCGTGTAACTGTTAAAGACGCAGATCGCGTTGGTACTGAGGAACAATGGAAAGCAGAAGGAGCTATGGGTCTTGTCATGAAAGGACAAGGTGTCCAAGCTATCTACGGACCAAAAGCTGACGTATTGAAATCTGATATCCAAGATATCCTTGACTCAGGTGAAGTAATTCCTGAAACTCTTCCAAGCCAAATGACAGAAACTCAACAAAATACTGTACACTACAAAGGTGTAACTGAAGAAGTTTACTCAGTAGCTGACGGTCAAGTTGTTGCTTTAGAACAAGTGGAAGATCCAGTTTTTGCTCAAAAAATGATGGGTGATGGATTTGCAGTAGAGCCAGCAAATGGTAACATTGTATCTCCAGTTACTGGTACTGTATCAAGTATCTTCCCAACAAAACACGCTCTTGGTCTTGTCACTGACTCAGGTCTTGAAGTGCTTGTTCATATTGGTTTGGATACAGTAAGTCTTGAAGGAAAACCATTTACTGTTCATGTCTCTGAAGGACAAAAAGTGGCCGCTGGTGACCTTCTTGTCACAGCTGACTTGGATGCTATTCGAGAAGCAGGACGCAAAACATCAACAGTGGTTGTCTTCACAAATGGTGATGTCCTCAAATCAGTTAAATTAGAACAAACAGGTTCTCTTGCAGCTAAAACAGCAGTTGCTAAAGTAGAATTGTAATATACTTGGGGTTGGAAGCTGTTTTCCAACCTCTTGTTTTAGGAGAAAAGCATGAAATTTCTAACACTCAATACCCACAGTTGGATGGAGAAGGAAGCAGAGGAAAAATTCCAAATCTTATTCCAAGACATTCTTGATAAGGATTATGATTTGATTTGTTTCCAAGAAATCAATCAAGAAATGACTTCGCCTGAGGTAGAGGTTAACAATCACTATCAAGCTTTACCATCAGCAGAACCCATTCATCAGGACCACTATGTCCGACTTCTGGTTGAAAAATTGTCTGAGAAAGGGAAAAACTACTACTGGACTTGGGCTTACAATCATATTGGCTATGACCGCTACCATGAAGGCGTAGCCATCTTATCCAAAACACCTATTAAGGCGCGTGAGATTTTAGTATCAGATGTAGATGATCCAACGGACTACCATACTCGTCGCGTTGCCTTGGCTGAGACAGAGGTTGAAGGTAAGGAACTTGCTCTTGCAAGCGTTCATCTCTCTTGGTGGGATAAAGGTTTCCAAGAAGAATGGGCACGATTTGAGGCTGTACTAAAAGAGTTGAAGAAACCTCTAATTTTAGCGGGTGATTTTAATAATCCAGCTGGTCAGGAAGGCTATCAAGCGATTTTAGCTAGCCCATTAGGATTACAAGACGCGTTTGAAGTTGCGAAAGAAAGAAGTGGTAGCTATACCGTTCCACCAGAAATTGATGGTTGGAAAGGCAATACCGAGCCATTACGAATCGACTACGTCTTTACGACCAAAGAGTTAGAAGTAGAGAGTTTGCAAGTAGTTTTTGATGGACGAAATAGTCCACAAGTCAGTGATCATTATGGTTTGAATGCTGTATTGACCTGGAAATAATGAAAGAGGTTGGAATCAGAGGTTCCAACCTTTTAAGCTACTTGAATCTTTACTACAGGATTGAGACTCAAATGGGGCTACTGCAATAGGACAAAATATGGTATAATTGAAAGGATAGAATCGAGGATAGTATGTCATTTAAGAAATTTCAATTTAAAAATTATATAGTAGAGGCCTTGGAGGAGTTGAAGTTTACGACTCCTACCGAAGTTCAGGAAAAGTTGATTCCTATTGTCTTGGCAGGTCGTGACTTGGTGGGCGAGTCAAAAACAGGTTCAGGAAAGACTCATACTTTCTTATTACCCATTTTCCAGCAATTAGATGAAACTAGCGATAGTGTGCAAGCGGTCATTACTGCACCAAGTCGTGAGTTGGCTACTCAGATCTACCAAGCAGCCCGTCAGATTGCAGCTCACTCAGATGTCGAAGTTCGTGTGGTTAATTATGTGGGTGGTACGGATAAGGCGCGTCAGATTGAAAAACTTGCCAGCAACCAACCACATATTGTTATCGGAACGCCAGGTCGCATCTATGACTTGGTCAAATCTGGTGATTTGGCTATTCACAAGGCCAAGACCTTTGTAATTGATGAAGCCGATATGACCTTGGATATGGGATTCTTGGAAACCGTTGATAAGATCGCAGGGAGCCTTCCAAAAGACTTGCAATTCATGGTCTTTTCAGCGACGATTCCTCAAAAATTGCAACCATTCTTGAAGAAATACTTGTCAAATCCTGTCATGGAGAAAATTAAGACCAAAACAGTCATCTCAGATACCATTGATAACTGGTTGATTTCGACCAAGGGCCGTGACAAGAACGCTCAAATTTATCAGTTGACTCAGTTGATGCAGCCTTATTTAGCAATGATTTTTGTTAATACAAAAACGCGTGCTGATGAGTTACATGCCTACTTGACTGCTCAAGGCTTGAAGGTAGCTAAGATTCATGGAGATATTGCTCCTCGTGAACGCAAACGGATCATGAATCAAGTGAAAAATCTGGATTTTGAGTACATTGTTGCAACAGACTTGGCAGCGCGTGGAATTGACATTGAAGGGGTCAGCCATGTTATCAATGATGCCATTCCGCAAGACTTGTCCTTCTTTGTTCACCGTGTTGGACGAACTGGGCGCAACGGACTGCCTGGTACAGCGATTACCCTTTACCAGCCTAGTGATGACTCGGATATCCGTGAGTTGGAGAAATTAGGAATCAAGTTTATTCCTAAGATGGTCAAAGACGGAGAGTTTCAAGATACCTATGACCGTGATCGTCGTGCTAATCGTGAAAAGAAGCAGGATAAGCTTGATATTGAAATGATTGGCTTGGTTAAAAAGAAAAAGAAAAAAGTCAAACCTGGCTATAAGAAGAAGATTCAATGGGCGGTGGATGAAAAACGCCGCAAAACCAAGCGTGCTGAAAATCGCGCACGTGGCCGTGCAGAGCGTAAAGCTAAACGCCAAACATTTTAAAAACTCAGTAGAATCAGGTGATTCTACTGAGTTTTTATTTCCGGAAATATTCAAAGGAGATAATAATTATATATTTTAAATAATTTGATTTATAAAACAGTAATTGCTTTAAAACCTTTTTTAGAGCAATATTTTATTGAAATCATAAGGAAAAAAATTGAAAACTATACAAAATTGTGTTATCATACTATAAAACAATCGGATTATATCATTTGATCCGTGAAAAGAAAAGGGGACTTCTATGGATAAATCATTTATGAAACAACAACGTTTTTCATTCCGTAAAATGAAAGTTGGGTTGGCTTCTGTAGCAATTTTGTTTGCTTTTGCTCAGGTCGGACAAGTGTCTGCGGATGAAACAACACAACCGGCATCTACTTCAGCTGAAACAGTAAAGAAAACCGAAGCAAATAAATCGGCAGTCGAAGCTGCTGTAGCAGAAATTAAAGCTGATGAGGCGAAACCAGTCGTTAACCAATCAGATGCAAAACCTGGAGAACTTGTTGATGTTTCTAAGAAGGTTTCACCTATTGACGTGAAAGAACGCCAAGAAGGTGATCAAAAGATTCATGAAGAAACTGCAACAGTTGAAGTCACAAAGACAGAAGTGGCACCTGTAAAAAGTGAAGAACTTCCTGCTCCAAAGACTGAAACAACTGAGAGTACAGTGAGTGGGAAAGATGAAGATGGAAATTCTTATACCCAATATGAACGTGTTGATAAAACAACTACAGTCGAAATCAAGAAAGCGACAAGAACGATTTCAAAATCTAACTCTGCCGATATCGTTTTTGTTGTTGACCGTTCAGCATCTATGTCTCGAACTATTGACACTGTCCGTAACAATATCAATGAGTTTGCAAGAAATCTTGCTAAAGATGGAGTAGCAGCACGTTTTGGATTAGCTACCTTTAGTGATGAAGTATATGGACGTATAGGTGGATTAGCAGATGAGGGTACAATTTTAACAAAATTTAATGAATCTTATTTTACCTCTGACCCAGCTGAGCTTGAAAAAGCCTTAGCAGGCATTAAGCTTGCACATGGTGGAGACTTCCCTGAAACATCTACACCTACTCTTACACAAATTGTTTCAACCTACGACTGGTCTAAGTCACCTAAAAATAAAAAGTTTGTCGTATTGTTGACAGATGCTCCAATGAAGGAGGATCCTTCAATTCCAACGATGGCGAATACTCTTGCGTCTTTGAAAGCCGCAAAAATCGAAAGAATTGTTGCAACTTCGACAGGGACCGATATTAGCTATAAAGATTTTGTATCTGAAGGTCGATTAATGAATATTAATCGTAACTTGGCTGATTCTTTAACTAAGGATGCAACTACATGGATTGTTGAAACTGTGACTGAAGGACACAATTACAAGGTAACGAAAGATAATTACCAATTTTACCTAGAACGTCGTACAACACTACCTGTTGCTCAGACAGGAAGTGCGACTCCAACTACCACAGTTCCAGTAGCTACAGCTTATAAAAAAGAAGTGGCGAAACTCCCTGATACAGGAAGTAATGATACAGCGAACTATGGTATTGTAGGACTTGGCCTCCTAATGGCTGGACTTGGCTTAACTGTAAGCAATAGAAAGTCTAAGGAACAGTAAGCCTAACTGGAAGATTGTTTGTAAGAACATTGTGATAAAAAAATAGGTAGTTTGTAAACAAAGTATGCAGATTAGCATAGGTATAATCTTCTGTATTATGGAGTACAAGCCGAATTTTTATGATGAGAAAAGAGCCGTAAGGTTCTTTTTTCGATTTCGAGAAAATACTGCAAAAAAAAGTAAAAAGTGGTATAATGATAAGGTTATATAGTCCCGATAAGATGGTAGAATTTTCTATCAGTACTTTGTAACTCTATAACAATATTTTTTAAGGGGGGACATTTTTATGTCAGAACGTAAATTATTCACGTCTGAATCTGTATCTGAGGGGCATCCGGATAAGATTGCAGACCAAATTTCAGATGCGATTTTGGATGCTATTTTAGCTAAAGATCCTGAGGCGCACGTTGCTGCCGAGACAGCTGTATACACAGGTTCGGTCCATGTTTTTGGTGAAATTTCTACACATGCTTATGTAGATATTAACCGAGTGGTTCGTGATACCATTGCAGAGATTGGTTATACCAATACAGAGTATGGTTTTTCTGCAGAGACGGTGGGAGTTCATCCGTCACTTGTTGAGCAGTCACCAGATATCGCCCAAGGTGTTAACGAAGCCTTGGAGGTTCGTGGGAATGTAGATCAAGATCCGCTGGACTTGATTGGTGCTGGTGACCAAGGTCTTATGTTTGGGTTTGCAGTGGATGAGACAGAAGAACTCATGCCTTTACCAATCTCACTTAGTCACAAGTTGGTTCGTCGTTTGGCAGAACTTCGTAAGTCTGGTGAAATTAGCTATCTTCGTCCTGATGCCAAATCACAAGTAACAGTTGAGTATGATGAAAATGACCGTCCGGTACGTGTGGACACAGTCGTTATTTCAACTCAGCACGATCCAGAAGTTAGCAATGAACAAATTCACAATGATGTGATTAACAAGGTTATCAAAGAGGTGATCCCAGCTTCTTACTTGGATGAGCAAACCAAATTCTTCATCAATCCAACTGGTCGCTTTGTAATCGGTGGACCTCAAGGGGACTCAGGTTTGACTGGTCGTAAGATTATCGTGGATACCTATGGTGGCTACTCTCGTCATGGTGGTGGTGCCTTCTCTGGTAAGGATGCGACGAAAGTGGACCGTTCAGCCTCTTATGCAGCTCGCTACATTGCCAAGAACATCGTTGCAGCAGGTCTTGCTAAGAAGGCAGAAGTGCAATTGGCTTATGCTATCGGGGTGGCGCAACCTGTTTCTGTTCGTATCGATACTTTTGGTACAGGAACAGTAGCTGAAAGCAAGCTTGAAAAAGCAGCGCGTCAAATCTTTGACCTTCGCCCTGCGGGAATTATCCAAATGCTGGATCTCAAACGTCCAATTTACCGTCAAACAGCGGCTTATGGACACATGGGACGTACAGATATTGACCTTCCATGGGAACGTTTGGATAAGGTAGATGCATTAAAAGAAGCTGTGAAATAAAACTAAAAGATTGGTAGCTGTGCACTGCCAATCTTTTTTGCAAAAGAAAACCAGCTTTTGGCTGGTCTTCTTATTTTATAGGGATTGAAATCTCAATCAATTTATCTGAATAAAGCGTCTTGATATTGGCTTCATCAATGCTTCCTTTGTCGATTTTACGTTTTAAGAAGAAGTCTTGGATAGTTTCGATTTCAGGTTCACGAATAGCACGGTGTTTGTTGGAAATGAGGATTTCATAGTGAAGCGGGGCTTGCGTGAAAACTACATCTGTGTTTCCAGCAGAATAGACCTCGACAAGAGTTGCGTCTGTGCTTTCTAATTGGCTTTTAACAAGTTGCGAGTGTGAATTAGTCGTGTTGATAAGCTTCATAACAGTTCCTCCGATTTTCTAATTCTATTATAGCACTTTTTGGATAAAATCGTGTATTTTAGCCAATTCCATGCTGGATTTTCCAAGCTTCAATTCCCCATTTATGGCTACCACGTTTGAGTTTTTCAATTGCTTCATCAATAGGGAACCAAGCAATATGATTGAAATCTTCCAATGGTTTTTGTGCTTCTTTGAAAGAAATAGCTTCATAGAGATACGCTGGATTGTAGTAGTAGGTATCACGGTGGCGAGAGTAGAAATACTCATCAGCTTGTCCATAATAGGTTCCAATCTCAGCTGTAAAGCCAAGTTCTTCGATTAGTTCTCTCTTCAGTGCTTCTTGATGATCTTCGCCTGCTTCAATCTCTCCACCTGGCAAGAACCAAGCACCATTGGGAGCTTGAACTAAGACAATTTGTTTTTTCTCCGCATCCGGAATAACTGCGTACACACCATAGCGGGGCTGGTAGGTCACATTCTCTTTTTTATCACCATAAGTTGGGTTTGCCATTGCTTTTTCCTCATTCTCTAGTGTCTTTATTATTATCATAATGGACGAGGGGCAAGCTGTCAAGGTTTTACATTTATTTTAGTAAAAAAGGTGCAGAAAATGATAGACTTTCTGCACTTGTTATATAGATTTATTCTTCTATTTCAGAAGCAATCTCTTCTGTTTTCTCAGTTTTTTTGGCAGATTTGATTTGAATATTGCCATTGCTTGTCATAACTGCCTTGAGGTCTTTTTCACTTGGATTTTCAAGGTAGAAGTCTGTTATGGCATCCTCGATATGGTCTTGAATGGTACGGCGGAGTGGGCGTGCCCCCATTTTTGGATCATAACCTAAGTCAACCAACTTTTCCTTGACCTTGTCTGTCACATCGAGGTGGATATTGTTGCTAGAGAGGCGTTTATTGACATCCGCTAGCATGAGTTCGACGATTTGGAGAAGGTTGTCCTTGCTGAGAGGTTTAAATTCGATGATGCCGTCAAAACGGTTCATAAACTCTGGACTAAAGAAGTTACCGAGTTCACCGAGAACAGAGTTGGTACGTCCTTCACGAGCAGCTCCAAAACCAACGCTGGCTTCGGCCTTACCAGTACCCGCATTTGAGGTCATGATAATGATAGCATCCTTAAAGCTAACTGTGCGTCCTTGCCCATCAGTCAAACGACCATCGTCCAAGACTTGAAGGAACATGTGCATGACATCTGGGTGGGCTTTCTCGACCTCATCGAGAAGGATGAGTGAGTAAGGATTGCGACGAACTTTTTCCGTTAACTGACCAGCTTCATCATAGCCAACATAACCTGGAGGGGCACCGACTAATTTAGCCACACTGTGTTTTTCCATGTATTCACTCATATCAAAGCGAATCATGCTGTCAGCAGAGCCAAAGAGCTCAATGGCTAGTTGTTTAGAGAGTTCTGTCTTACCGACACCAGTTGGTCCGACAAAGAGGAAGCTTCCGATTGGCCGGTTAGGAGTTCCAAGTCCAACACGATTACGACGGATGGCTTTGGCAATCTTATCGACAGCTTCATCTTGACCTATAACATGGGCCTTGAGGTCGTCTGCTAGATGGATAAGCTGAGACTGTTCTTTTTCTTTGAGTTCTCCAACAGGGATATTGGTTTTCTGCTCAATGATATGTTCGATTGTTTTCTCGCTGATGATTGGAGTATCCTGATCGGTCACCTTGTTTTTCTGCATTTCCTTGTACTTGGCAATCTGATCGCGGAAATAAGCAGCCTTTTCAAAATCTTCCTCTCGTGTAGCTTGAGCCTTGAGATTTTCAGCCTCAATCAAGCGCTGATCAATCACTTTAGGATCAACAAAGTTCAGTGTCAGATTCATCTTAGAACCAGCTTCATCCAACAGGTCAATAGCCTTGTCTGGCAAGAAGCGGTCTTGGATATAGCGATTGGATAGATTTGCAGCAGCTTCTATAGCCGCATCAGTATACTTGACGTGATGGTAGTCTTCGTATTTCTTTTGAACCCCTTTGAGGATGATAATGGTTTCTTCAACAGTTGGTTCATCTACCTTGACGGGCTGCATACGACGCTCTAGGGCAGCATCTTTTTCAATGATGCGGTATTCATTGAGAGTAGTGGCTCCGACCATTTGCAATTCACCACGGGCAAGGGCTGGTTTGAGGATATTTCCTGCATCCATATTGCCATCGCCAGCAGATCCTGCACCAACAATTTCATGGATTTCATCGATAAAGAGGATGATGTCCTCACGTTTGCGGATTTCTTCCATGAGTTTTTGCATACGTTCTTCAAATTGGCCTCGAATCCCTGTTCCTTGGACTAGACTGACCACATCCAGACGGATGACCTGCTTGCCTTGAAGTTTATGGGGAACATCGCCATCGACAATCTTCTGAGCTAGACCTTCCACAACGGCTGTTTTACCAACACCCGGTTCTCCGATGAGGACAGGATTGTTCTTGGTTCGACGGTTGAGGATTTCGATAACGCGGATAATCTCCTCATCTCGACCGATAACAGGGTCAATATCTCCCCGACGAGCAATCTCAGTAATATTGATACCATATTCCTCTAGGAGTCCTTTTTCTTGGCTAGGAGGTGTTTGAAGCGGGCCTCGGTTTTGAGGTCCATAACCACCATTTCCTCCATATCCCCCACCAGATTGAGTTGGAGGGACGTTATTAGAAGAAGGTTTGAAATTGTTCAAATCATTGAAAAAGTCGCCGAAAGGATCAAAGTCATGATTATTTAAGTCAGTCATTCCTTTAAAGAGGGTATTATTTGGATCTGTTTTGATAATTTTATAGCAATTTTGACAGAGATCAATTTGCTTTTGCTGTCCATTGATATTGGTATACAGATGAATTGTTGAGTCGTTTATTTTACAGTTTTGACAGAGCATACATCTACCTCATTTCATTCTTATTCTTGGTCTAAGAAAAAGGTCAAGAATAGTCAAAGTTTTATACTCTCATTATAGCATGATTAAGGTGTAAAGCAAGTAAAAAGATTGGGAAGTGGTCGTTTTTAAAAGAGGGATTCATGGAGAATCCAGCGACATTGAAGGTAAGAAAAAATCCCATTTGTGGTGACAAAAAGGATTCTCATTTATCGGGCCTTACTGCCCGTTGTTTTTATATTAGTAAAGGAGTTCGTAGATCTCCATTGCAATCAAATCAATGCTATCAAAGGTATAAGTTTCACGAGCTTCTACATCGCGAAGGGTGAAGAGTGATCCATTTTCTTCGTCGTGGCTGTATGCAACTTCTGCGACAACAACACCTTCACGTTCAAAATTACGTTTTAGATTTCCACCATCTTTTGTCATTGCTTCTAGGCGGTTAATGATTCTAACCAAATGTGATTCCATTTTGATTCTCCTCCATTTCTTATCGTTTCTATTTTACCATAAACAAGAGGTAGTTGACTAGAAAAAAACTGTGATTTCTCTCTATTTCTCCATTCTATCAAGTTAATTGTTAAAATTAGGGAAAAAAGATTGAATTTTAATTCAATTCATGTTATAATCATACAATATAATACATAGAAAGTTGATTGAATATGAATTTTTCTTTTTTACCAAAGTATTTACCATATTTTAACTATGGTGCTCTGATTACCGTATTGATTTCTATCCTTGTTGTCTGCTTAGGGACCATTATAGGTGTGTTACTGGCCTTTGCCCAACGTTCACGCTTTAAACCGCTCGTTTGGTTTGCAAATGTGTATGTTTGGATCTTCCGTGGGACGCCGATGATGGTTCAAATAATGATTGCCTTTGCTCTTATGCATATCAATGCTCCGACTATCCAAGTGGGAATTTTAGGAGTTGATCTTTCTCGTTTGATTCCTGGTATTCTGATTATTTCTATGAATAGTGGAGCTTACGTTTCAGAAACTGTTCGTGCTGGGATCAATGCGGTTCCTAAAGGGCAGTTAGAGGCCGCATATTCTTTAGGTATTCGTCCGAAAAATGCCATGCGTTATGTCATTTTGCCACAAGCTATCAAAAATATTCTTCCAGCTCTGGGAAATGAATTTATCACCATTATCAAGGATAGTTCCCTCTTGTCTGCGATTGGGGTTATGGAGTTGTGGAATGGTGCAACGACAGTAGCAACAACAACTTATTTACCGCTGACTCCTCTTTTATTTGCAGCCTTTTACTATTTGATTATGACCTCTGTTTTGACAGTGGCGTTGAAAGCATTTGAAAAACATATTGGACAAGGAGACAAGAAATAATGACAGAAACCTTGATTAAAATTGAAGAACTACATAAGTCTTTTGGGAAAAATGAAGTTTTAAAAGGCATCAACCTTGAGATTAAACGTGGAGAAGTTGTGGTCATTATTGGTCCGTCAGGGAGCGGGAAATCAACTCTCCTTCGTTCGATGAATCTACTTGAAGAAGCAAGTAAAGGTAAGGTTATCTTTGAAGGAGTTGATATCACAGATAAGAAAAATGATCTTTTTGCTATGCGTGAAAAGATGGGCATGGTATTCCAACAATTCAACCTCTTTCCCAATATGACAGTGATGGAAAATATTACTTTGTCACCAATTAAAACCAAAGGTGAAAGCAAGGAAGTTGCGGAGAAAAGAGCACAGGAACTGTTAGAAAAAGTTGGCTTGCCAGATAAGGCGACGGCCTATCCTCAGAGTTTGTCAGGTGGTCAGCAACAACGGATTGCCATTGCACGTGGACTTGCTATGGAACCAGATGTTTTGCTCTTTGATGAGCCGACTTCAGCCCTAGACCCTGAGATGGTTGGAGAAGTTCTAGCTGTTATGCAAGACCTTGCCAAGTCAGGGATGACTATGGTGATTGTGACTCATGAAATGGGCTTTGCGCGTGAGGTAGCAGACCGTGTTATCTTTATGGCGGATGGAGTTGTTGTCGAAGATGGAACACCAGAGGAGATTTTCGATCAAACAAAAGAACAACGGACCAAGGAATTTTTGAGTAAGGTTTTGTAAGACCTCATTTTTAGAAGAAATGGAGTAGGCATCATGGCTTCCAGTAAAGAATATTTAGATTTTATTCTCGAACAGCTATCAGAGCTAGAGGAGATGAGTTATCGTCCAATGATGGGAGAGTATATCCTTTATTATCGTGGGAAGATTATTGGGGGAATCTATGATAATCGTTTGTTACTGAAGCCTGTGAAGCTGGTCATGGATCAACTGGGACAGACTAGGTTTGAACGTCCTTATGAAGGAGCTAAGGAGATGATTTTGATAGAAGACATTGAAGATAAATCATTTCTAATGAGATTAATCAAGGAGATGTATGAAGTCTTACCGGCTCCAAAAATCAAAAAGAAAGCATGACAGATTTACCTAGTATAAATAGGCATAAAAGCTCGATAAGGGCTTTTTCTTATAGTTTCAGACTATAAGGTCCATTAGGCAAGAAATGTTAGAATGGCAAGGTATTTTTTGATATAATAGAGGATATTTGATAGAAAAGAGAAGAGATATGGCACAGATTATTGATGGGAAGGCTCTTGCAGCTAAGTTACAAGGACAGTTGGCTGAAAAGACTGCCAAACTAAAAGAAGAAACAGGTCTAGTTCCAGGATTGGTAGTGATTTTGGTGGGGGACAATCCTGCCAGCCAAGTCTACGTTCGAAACAAGGAACGGTCAGCTCTCGCTGCTGGCTTCCGTAGTGAAGTAGTGCGAGTTCCAGAGACCATTACCCAAGCGGAATTGTTAGACTTGATTGCCAAATACAATCAAGATCCAGCTTGGCATGGGATTTTGGTTCAATTACCTTTGCCAAAACATATCGATGAAGAGGCAGTGTTATTAGCCATTGACCCCGAAAAAGACGTGGATGGTTTTCATCCTCTAAACATGGGTCGCCTCTGGTCTGGTCATCCAGTTATGATTCCTTCAACACCTGCAGGAATTATGGAGATGTTTCATGAATATGGGATTGATCTAGAAGGTAAAAATGCGGTTGTTATCGGTCGTTCAAATATCGTTGGAAAACCGATGGCCCAACTTCTTTTAGCCAAGAATGCGACTGTGACCTTGACCCACTCACGTACCCATCATCTTGCCAAGGTTGCTGCTAAGGCGGATATTCTTGTGGTTGCAATCGGTCGCGCTAAGTTTGTGACTGCTGACTTTGTCAAACCAGGAGCGGTTGTCATTGATGTTGGGATGAACCGAGATGAAAATGGCAAGCTTTGTGGAGATGTTGATTATGATGCTGTTGCACCACTTGCTAGCCACATCACACCTGTACCGGGTGGAGTTGGTCCTATGACTATTACCATGCTAATGGAGCAAACCTATCAGGCAGCGCTTCGAACACTAAACAAGGACTAGGAAGATGAAATTCGTATTTGACCTGGATGGAACGCTATCTTTTGACTACATGACTATTGATGAGGAGATTCAGCAGGTTCTTTTAAAGGCTGAAGATTATGGGCATGAGCTTGTGTTTGCCTCAGCTCGCTCTTATCGGGATTGCTTGGGTTTATTAGGCCCTAAACTCAGTCAGCGCTTGGTCATAGGGTTGAATGGTGGCGTAGCCTATCATTTGGGGAAGGCTATCTTCGAAAGGAATCTCGATGCTAGAGTTTATCATGCGCTAGTGGATTATTGCCAGACTTATAATCTCCCTTTCTTTGTAGATGATTGCTTTGACTATAGTGGTCAGATTGTAGAGAAGATTCCATTTTTCTCCAGTGTGGATCCCCTAAAGGTGGCTCGTCATCAGAAACTTGAGGACTTAGGGACTCCGATTAAGGTAGTCGTTTATATGGGTGACCATGAGGAGTTGCTTGATGATCTACTTGGTCAGTTAGAAAGACTGGGGCAGGCTTATCTCTCCTATCATGCGCATGAAAAGTGCCTTTATGTTAATCCCTTGGATACTCATAAGGCGACAACTGTTGAAAAATTATGTGGGGAGAACTTCATCGCTTTTGGAAATGACCAAAACGATATTGAACTATTTAAAACGTCTCTCTATTCTGTCCAGATAGGAGATTTTGCCGGCCTTACTCCATATGCAGATGACACGTTAGAGCTAAAAGGAGCTCCTTCTCCAGCAGTGGCAGCTAAAATCTTACAGACCTTTGCGGAATTTAAGGGAAAATAGTGTAGAAGGAGGTTCTAGCCTCCTTTTGTAGTATAATGGAGTGAGAGGGGAAAAAACGATGAAAGTGATTGATCAAGCTTTATTAGAAAAAGTCATTATTGAACGTTCTCGTCACAGTCATAAGGGAGATTACGGTCGCCTGCTCTTGCTGGGAGGGACCTATCCTTATGGGGGAGCTATCATCATGTCAGCCATTGCAACTGTCAAAAGTGGTGCAGGATTGGTGACCGTTGGAACAGATAGGGAAAATATCCTTGCTCTACACAGTCATTTACCTGAGGCCATGGCATTTTCTCTTCAAGACCAGCAATTGTTAAAAGAGCAGTTGGAAAAGGCAGAAGTTGTCTTGTTAGGTCCGGGTTTGCGAGAGGATGCATTTGGAGAAGAACTCGTAAAACGAGTCTTTGACAGCCTTAGAAAAGACCAGATTTTGATTGCAGACGGCGGTGCTTTGGGCATCTTAGCAAACGGCCAGTTACCATTTCCTTCCAGTCAGCTCATCCTAACTCCCCACCAAAAGGAATGGGAAAGACTGTCTGGTATAGTTCTTGACCATCAAAATAAAGAGACGACTGCTAGGGCTCTTTCTACTTTTCCTCAAGGAACGATTCTAGTCGAGAAGGGTCCAGCAACTCGTATCTGGAAAGCTGGTCAGCCTGAATATTATCAGTTAGAGGTTGGAGGTCCCTATCAAGCGACTGGTGGGATGGGAGATACTCTGGCTGGGATGATTGCAGGTTTTGCAGGTCAGTTTCACCAAGTCAGTCTCTATCAGAGAGTGGTGACAGCAACTCACCTTCATTCAGCTATTGCGCAAGAACTAGCTCAAGAAAACTACCTTGTCTTGCCAACAGAAATTAGCAAGGCTCTTCCGAAAACAATGAAAAAAATATCTCAAAAAGGCAGCTAATATCTTGGTTGTCTTTTTATGTTGATGTAGCTTTGTTGATAAAGTTTTCAAATACCTCAGAACCAGCGACCAACTGCTGAACTTGCGTGAAATTCTCTCTTTTAAGGTCTTGATTTTTACTCAAACTCGCAAGGAAAGCGAGATTGTTATCAAAGTTGAGGGGTGTCAAATCATGCTTTTTTTGATATAATTTTTAATGATGAATGCAAGAAATGATCGGTATGTGGTCGTTGATTTAGAGGCGACCAGCACCGGAAGCAAGGCAAAAATTATTCAAGTAGGCATTGTGGTGATTGAGAATGGTGACATCATCGATCAGTATGCGACTGATGTCAATCCCCATGAACCCTTGGATTCTCATATCAAAGAATTAACGGGTCTGACCGATCAGCGTTTGGCTGCGGCACCAGAGTTTTCTCAGGTGGCTGGAAAAATTTTTGAATTGGTTAAGGACGGTATTTTTGTTGCGCACAATGTACAGTTTGATGCCAACCTTCTTGCGGAATTTCTCTTTTTTGAAGGATATGAATTGCGTACACCGCGGGTGGATACAGTTGAGCTAGCCCAAGTTCTGTATCCTCAGTTTGAAAAGTATAACTTAGGTATCCTTTGTCAAGAGTTGGGCATTGAGCTGGAACATGCCCATACTGCCCTGTCAGATGCTCAGGCGACAGCAGAACTCTTGCTTTACATGCGTCAAAAACTTTTTGAGCTACCTAAAGGGCTTTTAGAAAGCTTATTAAACCTTGCAGACAACCTTCTCTATGAAAGTTATCTTGTGATTGAGGAGGCCTATCAGCAACAATCTCTCTTATCTTCGCCCGACTTGATGGAGTTTCATGGGCTTTTCCTCAAAAAGGAAAGCAAAGGCTTAGTCCCACGAAAGTTATCCAAAGACTTTGCTAAAAACATTTCTTTATTGGGGCTGGAGGAGCGACCGCAACAGATGGAATTTGCGGAGAAGGTTGAGCAATTATTGGAAGAAGACCAGACTTCCTTTATCCAAGCTCAAACAGGACTGGGCAAGACTTATGGTTATCTCCTCCCAGCTTTGAACTTGGAGAGTCAAGCAGGGATTCTAGTGAGTGTTCCGACCAAAATTCTTCAAAATCAAATCATGCAAGAAGAAGGTCAGCGCTTAAAAGAGGTCTTCCATCTGGAAATTCATAGTCTCAAGGGTCCTCAAAATTACTTGAAACTGGATGCCTTTCACCGAGTCCTCCATCGACCGGAGTCCAATCGTCTTTTCACACGATTTAAAATGCAACTGCTCATCTGGCTAACGGAGACAGAGACTGGTGATTTGGACGAAATCGGGCAACTTTATCGCTACCAGCACTTTCTGCCAGAACTAGTCCACGATGGCAAGCTTTCAAAGAAAAGTTTATTTGCCACAGAGGATTTTTGGAAACGAGGGCAGGAAAAGGCCAAGACCAGTCGCGTTCTCTTGACTAATCATGCCTATCTGGTCACACGTTTGGAAGACAATCCAGAGTTTATCGACAACCGTTTGGTGATCTTGGATGAAGCTCAAAAAATGCTGCTAGCCCTTGAAAATCTAGCCCAGCAGGCTTACCGCCTTGAGGAACTTGTAACTCAAATTGAAAAGTCCTTAGAGTCAGAGGAAGATTTGGTTCAGAAACGCTTGCTTGAGAGTATAGGTTTTGAATGTCGTTACTTGATGGAGCACTATCAGTCAGGCCTTAAGAATGGAAAGTGGTTGGATTCTCTCGAACACTTGCGCCAGCATTTTTCGGAGTTAGCTCTCCCAGAGTATCGAGAGCTTGCAAACTTTTTCACCTCGGACCGTGAATTTTGGCTTGCTACAGCAGAGAAATCGAGCAAGGATGTCTTGATTTGTTCAAGCAAAAAAGGCCGCTTTATACTAGCAGACCTATTGCCAGAAGATTGTAGACTTCTAGGAGTATCGGCCACTCTTGAAATCAGCAATCGGGTTTCCCTAGCAGATTTATTGGGCTTTTCAGAAGCTCCACTTGTTAGGCTTGATGTAGCAAAGCAGGAGCAACAAGAAGTCTTTCTAGTCAATGACTTTCCTCTTGTGACAGAAGTTTCGCCTTTTGACTATGCTAGTGAAGTGGCTTCTGTCATTCGAAGCTTACAAGCCTTTCAAGAACCCTTATTGGTCTTGTTTACCTCAAAAGAAATGTTGCTGGCAGTTTCGGACCTGCTCGACCAACCGCATCTAGCTCAGTATAAAAATGGGGAACCAAGCCAACTGAAAAAACGTTTTGAAAAGGGCGAACGCCAGATCTTGCTTGGAACAGGTAGTTTCTGGGAAGGGGTTGATTTTTCAACCCATCCTTGCGTGATTCAAGTGATTCCGAGATTGCCTTTCCAAAATCCCCAAGAGCCTTTAACCAAAAAATTAAACCAAGAACTGCGTCAAGAAGGGAAAAATCCTTTCTATGATTATCAGTTGCCGATGGCGATCATTCGGCTAAAACAAGCTCTGGGCCGTACTGTTAGAAGATCTGACCAAGGTTCGGTTGCTGTTATCTTAGATAGTCGTGTCGTTAGCAAGCGTTACGGCAAACAAATCGCTCAGGCCTTGTCAAAAGAAAGGGCTGTTCAGGTTCTTTCTAGAGAACAGCTAGAGCCTGCTGTAGCTGAATTTCTCCAATCTCGTCGCAATAGAATGAAAGAAAAATCCCAGAAAGAGAAAAGGTAAAAAATATGAAACGTTCCTTCGACTCTCGAGTCGACTATAGTCTTCTTCTACCAGTGTTTTGTTTACTGGTGATTGGAGTAGTGGCCATTTATATAGCAGTTAGTCATGACTATCCAAATAATGTATTACCAATTCTAGGTCAGCAAATCGCTTGGATTTCCTTGGGGCTTGTCATTGGATTTGTGGTCATGTTCTTTAATACCGAGTTTTTATGGAAGGTGACTCCCTATCTTTATGGTCTAGGGCTAGCTTTGATGGTCCTACCTCTTGTTTTCTACAATCCAAATCTTGTAGCGTCAACAGGTGCCAAGAACTGGGTATCGATTGGTGGAACGACACTTTTCCAGCCATCGGAATTCATGAAGATTTCCTATATCTTGATGTTGGCTCGAGCCATTGTAAGATTCACTCAAAAACACAAGGAATGGCGACGGACTATTCCCTTGGATTTCCTACTGATTGGTTGGATGATCGCCTTTACCATACCAGTCTTGATCCTCTTAGCCCTACAAAGTGACTTAGGGACTGCCTTGGTCTTCGTAGCTATTTTTTCCGGTATGGTTCTCCTTTCAGGTGTTTCGTGGAAGATTATCATTCCTGTTTTTGCGACAGGAGTGACTGCTGTTGTAGGCTTCATGGCCATCTTTATAAGCAAGGATGGACGTGCCTTCTTGCATCAGATTGGGATGCCAACCTACCAGATCAACCGCATCTTGGCTTGGCTCAATCCCTTTGACTTTGCACAAACAACAACATATCAACAGGCGCAGGGACAAATTGCGATTGGAAGTGGTGGCTTGTTTGGACAAGGTTTCAATGTGTCCAATCTCCTCATTCCAGTACGTGAGAGTGATATGATTTTCACCGTAATTGCAGAAGACTTTGGCTTTATTGGTTCAGTCTTTGTGGTTGCTTTATACTTGCTTCTCATCTACCGTATGTTGAAGATTACGCTCAGGTCAAATAACCAGTTCTACACCTACATTTCGACTGGTTTTATCATGATGTTGCTCTTCCATATCTTTGAAAATATCGGCGCTGTGACAGGCTTACTTCCTTTGACAGGGATTCCTCTACCATTTATTTCTCAAGGGGGATCCGCAATTATTAGTAACCTCATCGGTGTCGGTCTCCTCTTGTCTATGAGTTACCAGACAAACCTAGCGGAGGAGAAAAGTGGAAAAGTTCCATTCAAACGAAAGAAAGTCGTCCTAAAACAAATCAAATAAGGAGGCCACTATGGCAACAGTAGCAGTTATCTTAGCCCAGGGTTTTGAAGAAATCGAAGCCTTGACAGTAGTTGATGTCTTGCGTCGAGCAAACATTACATGTGATATGGTAGGATTTGAAGAGCAGGTGACAGGATCGCATGGCATTCAGGTAAAAGCCGACCGTATCTTTGATGGTGATTTGTCTGACTATGACTTGGTCGTTCTTCCAGGTGGCATGCCAGGATCAGCTCACCTACGGGATAATCCAGCCCTCATTTCTGAGATTAAAGCCTTTGACCAAGCTGGAAAGAAAATTGCTGCCATCTGTGCAGCCCCAATCGCTCTTCATCAAGCAGGTGTCCTGAAAGACAAGCACTTTACTTGTTATGACGGAGTTCAGGAGCAAATTACTGACGGAATTTATCAAAAGCAAACAGTAGTTGTGGATGGCAATCTAACAACTAGCCGAGGACCGTCAACCGCACTTGCCTTTGCCTATGAGTTGGTAGAGCAATTGGGAGGAGATGCTGAAAGTTTACGAGACGGCATGCTCTATCGAGATGTCTTTGGAAATTAACAGTAAGACGAGAGTTCGGCTCTCGTTTTTTTTATTTACTCCGTGTCTAAAAATGTTTCATATGATTGTCTTGCGATTTTATATCAAACTTTTATAAATCAATCAAGCTTTGTCTAGCATAAGAAGGAAATCAATCTCTAGAAATGTTAGTGTTTTCAGGTTGTTAGATAGAATACTTCAGATTGTTACTGAAATCAATAGTTTCATGAAAAAGATATAATATTCAATAAATGCTATATTAAACGATCTTATCATGCGAATTAATCTGCTTGTATTAATTTGAAATATAAAGTACTTTCTCTGTAATATAATTGAAACGTGTTACTAGTATATTAAAATTAGTAAGAATTTTTTTGCATATACGAAACTGGGGGAGTGATATGTTGAAAGCATTTGGAAAAATATTCAAAGTCATTAGAGAATCAAAAAAAATGTCCCTGAAAGAGGTGGCTGCTGGTGATATTTCCGTGGCTCAGCTATCCCGTTTTGAACGGGGAGTCAATGGGATCACACTTGATTCTTTTTATTGATGTTTAAAAAATATGGCCGTTTCCCTAGAGGAGTTTCAGTATGTTTACCATAATTACATTGATTCAGATGATGTGCTGTTCTCAAAAAAAGTAGCTGATGCATATCAGGAAAACAATGTTGTCAAGCTCCAAAATATTTTGTCAAGCTCAGAAGCTTTGACCGAACAGTTTCCTGAGAAGAAAAACTATAAACTCAATACGATCATTGTCAGAGCCCTCTTGTCTTCCTGTTGCTCAGATTTTCAGATTAGCAAGAAGGATATAGAATTTCTGACGGATCATCTCTTTTCTGTTGAGGAGTGGGGGCGTTATGAACTCTGGCTCTTTACAAACAGTGTTGATTTGATGACCTTGGAAACGCTGGAAACCTTCGCTAGTGAGATGATCAATCGTACCCAGTTTTATAACAACCTACCTGAAAATCGCCGCCGTATTATCAAGATGCTACTTAATGTCATTAGCGTCTGTATAGAAGGAAACCATCTGCTAGTTGCTATGAGGTTTCTCAATTATCTCGATCACTCTAAAATTCCTGAAACAGATCTATATGATCGAACGCTGATTAAGTATCATAGGGCTCTGTATGCCTACAAGGTTGGGAATACTAATGCTCTCAGTGACATCGAGCAATGCCTATCTTTTTTTGAATTTTTAGATTCCTTTGGTGTTGCCCAAAAGCTTAAAGAACAGTTTGAAAGAATTTGCCTTTCATAGTTGTAGATGTGCAACAAAAAATGATCATTTTGAAAAATATACTAGAATAAGGGCATAACTTTATACTAAATTCAGAAGGAGGCTTTATGATGGAGAAAAAGATTCATTATAAGATGCATAAAGTTAAGAAAAACTGGGTAGCCATTGCTTTGACTACCTTGGCCCTTATTGTAGCACCAAAGGTACTTGGTCTAGAACCAGGCGTTGTCCATGCGGATGATGTAAAGCAGGTTGTAGTTCAAGAACCTGCTACAGCTCAGACTAGTGGTCCGGGTCAGCAAACTCCAGCCCAAGCTAAAATAGCATCTGAGCAAGAAGCAGAAAAAGCAACCCCTGCAGACAAGGTGACAGGCGATGCTACTGCTAGTGATAAGTCTGCTAAACCAGCAGATACGAAAGAAGCATCTACAGAAAAGGCTGCTGTTGCTGAAGAAGTTAAAGCTGCTAATGCAATCACAGAAACTCCTAAAACAGAAGTAGCAGAGCAGAATAAACAAGCAGGGCCAACAACTGCCCAAGACCAAGAAGGCGACAAACGAGAAAAAACGGCTGTTGCAGACAAGATTGTTGCAAATCCAAAGGTTGCAAAGAAAGATCGCTTGCCCGAACCTGCTCAAAAACAAGGAGCAGTAGCTGAAAGAATGGTAGCAGATCAGGCTCAACCTGCACCTGTAAATGCTGACCATGATGATGATGATGTCCTATCTCATATTAAGACCATTGATGGTAAAAATTACTATGTTCAGGACGATGGTACAGTTAAAAAGAACTTTGCAGTTGAACTTAATGGTAGAATACTTTATTTTGATGCAGAAACTGGTGCCTTAGTTGATTCAAATGAATATCAGTTCCAACAAGGAACCAGCAGTCTCAATAATGAATTCTCTCAAAAGAATGCTTTTTACGGTACGACTGACAAGGATATCGAAACTGTAGACGGTTATTTGACAGCAGATAGCTGGTATCGTCCAAAGTTCATCTTAAAAGATGGAAAAACATGGACGGCTTCGACAGAAACAGACTTACGTCCCCTTTTGATGGCTTGGTGGCCTGATAAACGTACTCAGATTAATTACCTCAACTATATGAACCAACAAGGTCTGGGAGCAGGTGCTTTTGAAAACAAAGTTGAACAAGCTCTCCTGACAGGAGCTTCTCAGCAGGTTCAGCGCAAAATTGAGGAAAAAATTGGTAAAGAAGGCGATACCAAATGGTTGAGAACGCTGATGGGTGCCTTTGTCAAAACCCAGCCAAACTGGAATATCAAGACAGAGTCTGAAACAACTGGTACTAAAAAGGACCACTTGCAGGGTGGAGCTTTGCTTTATACCAATAATGAGAAGAGCCCTCATGCTGACTCTAAGTTCCGTCTGCTTAACCGTACCCCTACTAGTCAAACAGGTACACCTAAGTACTTCATTGACAAGTCAAATGGTGGTTATGAGTTCTTGCTCGCTAACGACTTTGACAACTCTAATCCAGCTGTTCAAGCCGAACAACTCAACTGGTTGCATTTTATGATGAACTTTGGAAGCATCGTAGCCAATGATCCGACTGCTAATTTTGATGGAGTTCGTGTCGATGCGGTGGACAATGTCAACGCAGACTTGCTCCAAATCGCATCTGACTACTTCAAGTCTCGCTACAAGGTGGGAGAAAGTGAAGAAGAAGCTATCAAGCATTTGTCTATCTTGGAAGCTTGGTCTGATAACGATCCTGACTACAACAAAGATACTAAAGGTGCTCAACTAGCAATTGACAACAAGCTACGCTTGTCCTTGCTTTATTCATTCATGCGTAATCTATCTATCCGTAGCGGAGTAGAGCCTACGATTACAAATAGTCTAAATGACCGTTCTTCTGAAAAGAAAAATGGCGAACGGATGGCTAACTATATCTTTGTTCGGGCTCATGACAGTGAAGTACAAACTGTTATTGCTGACATCATCCGAGAAAATATCAATCCAAATACGGATGGTTTGACCTTTACCATGGATGAACTCAAGCAAGCCTTCAAGATCTACAACGAAGATATGCGTAAGGCAGACAAGAAGTATACGCAGTTCAACATCCCAACTGCTCATGCCCTCATGCTCTCCAATAAAGACTCTATCACTCGGGTCTACTATGGTGACCTCTATACCGATGATGGTCAATACATGGAGAAAAAATCTCCTTACCACGATGCTATCGATGCCTTGTTGCGTGCTCGTATTAAGTATGTAGCAGGTGGACAAGACATGAAAGTCACATATATGGGTGTACCTCGTGAGGCTGATAAATGGTCTTACAATGGTATTTTGACTTCTGTGCGCTACGGTACTGGTGCCAATGAAGCAACAGATGAAGGAACAGCAGAAACTCGTACTCAAGGGATGGCTGTTATTGCTTCTAACAACCCTAACCTGAAACTGAACGAATGGGATAAACTGCAAGTCAATATGGGAGCAGCCCACAAGAATCAATACTATCGCCCTGTGCTTTTGACGACCAAAGATGGCATTTCCCGCTATCTAACTGACGAAGAAGTGCCGCAATCGCTCTGGAAGAAGACAGATGCTAATGGTATTTTAACCTTTGATATGAATGATATTGCAGGCTATAGCAATGTACAGGTTTCTGGATATCTGGCTGTTTGGGTACCAGTTGGCGCTAAGGCAGATCAGGATGCTCGTACAACAGCAAGCAAGAAGAAAAACGCTAGTGGTCAGGTCTACGAATCTAGCGCAGCCCTTGATTCTCAGTTGATTTACGAAGGATTTTCTAACTTCCAAGACTTTGCAACCCGCGATGACCAATATACCAATAAAGTTATTGCTAAAAATGTCAACCTCTTCAAGGAATGGGGAGTAACTTCATTTGAGCTACCACCTCAGTATGTATCTAGCCAAGACGGTACTTTCTTAGATTCTATCATTCAGAATGGTTATGCCTTTGAAGACCGCTATGATATGGCGATGAGCAAGAACAATAAATATGGTTCTTTAAAAGATTTGCTCAATGCTCTTCGTGCGCTTCACAGTGTTAATATCCAAGCCATCGCGGACTGGGTACCAGACCAAATCTATAACCTACCAGGTAAGGAAGTGGTAACAGCAACACGTGTCAACAACTACGGAACCTACCGTGAAGGTGCAGAAATCAAGGAAAAACTCTATGTAGCTAATAGTAAGACCAATGGAACTGATTTCCAAGGTAAGTACGGTGGCGCCTTCTTAGATGAGCTCAAAGCTAAATATCCAGAAATCTTTGAACGAGTACAGATTTCCAATGGTCAAAAGATGACAACAGATGAGAAGATTACCAAGTGGTCGGCTAAGTACTTCAATGGTACCAATATCTTAGGTCGTGGTGCTTACTATGTTCTTAAAGACTGTGCTAGCAACGACTATCTCACTAACAGAAATGGCGAGATAGTATTGCCTAAGCAATTAGTTAATAAGAATGCTTACACAGGATTTGTTAGTGATGCCAATGGTACTAAGTTCTATTCAACTAGTGGTTATCAAGCTAAAAATTCCTTTATCCAAGATGAAAATGGAAATTGGTATTACTTCGATAAACGAGGCTATCTTGTAACAGGTGCTCATGAAATTGATGGCAAGCACGTTTATTTCTTGAAGAATGGTATTCAACTTCGTGATTCTATCCGTGAAGATGAAAATGGTAATCAGTACTACTATGATCAAACTGGTGCCCAAGTTCTCAACCGTTACTACACTACTGATGGTCAAAACTGGCGTTACTTTGATGCCAAGGGCGTTATGGCTCGAGGTCTTGTCAAGATAGGAGATGGACAGCAATTCTTTGATGAAAACGGCTATCAGGTTAAGGGCAAGATTGTGAGTGCTAAAGATGGCAAACTTCGTTACTTTGACAAGGATTCAGGAAATGCTGTTATCAATCGTTTTGCTCAAGGTGATAACCCAAGTGATTGGTACTATTTCGGAGCAGATGGAGTTGCAGTGACAGGTCTTCAAAAGATTGGTCAACAAACACTTTACTTTGACCAAGATGGCAAGCAAGTCAAGGGTAAAATCGTGACACTTTCAGATAAGAGTATCCGTTACTTTGATGCCAACTCAGGAGAAATGGCGGTCGGCAAGTTTGCTGAAGGTGCCAAGAACGAATGGTATTACTTTGACAAAACTGGTAAAGCAGTGACAGGTCTTCAAAAGATTGGCAAACAAACACTTTACTTTGACCAAGATGGTAAGCAAGTCAAGGGTAAAGTAGTAACTTTGGCTGATAAATCCATCCGTTACTTTGATGCCGACTCAGGAGAAATGGCAGTCGGCAAGTTTGCAGAAGGTGCCAAGAACGAATGGTATTACTTTGACCAAACTGGTAAAGCAGTGACAGGCCTTCAAAAGATTGACAAACAAACACTTTACTTCGACCAAGATGGCAAGCAAGTCAAGGGTAAAATCGTGACACTTTCAGATAAGAGTATCCGTTACTTTGATGCTAACTCAGGAGAGATGGCAACCAACAAGTTTGTCGAAGGTTCCCAAAATGAGTGGTACTATTTTGATCAAGCCGGAAAAGCAGTGACAGGCTTGCAGCAGGTTGGTCAACAGACTCTCTATTTCACGCAAGACGGCAAGCAAGTCAAAGGAAAAGTTGTTGATGTGAATGGAGTTAGTCGATATTTCGATGCCAATTCAGGGGATATGGCTCGAAGCAAATGGATTCAACTTGAAGATGGAAGTTGGATGTATTTTGACCGCGATGGTAGAGGTCAAAACTTCGGAAGAAACTAATCGAATGTAGCTCAATAAAAATCAAACTTTATCTGACGATATACAAAAACGATAACTCCTTTAAAGGACGTTATCGTTTTTTGCCTGTTTGGAGAATAAATGACAATTGAAAAGAAAGATGGAATCATTGGAAACTGTAATGAATTAACAAGAGATTCCATATTGGAATAATCTTTTTCTGCACTCTATTGAGATATTCAAAGCAATGAGGATTCTATTTTTAAAGTTTGGAAATCCAAAAGCGTTTCGTTTGCGAACAATGACGCGATTGTTAGTAGTTTCTATTTTTTAATTTGTACATTTGAGATAAGAAAGATTTTGCTTGATTATTCATAGAGGAGCTATTCTTCACAAAAAGGCTCCATCGATGCAATAGTGTTTTACTCTCTATAGAAATTATAGAGCCGAAAAATCTAGGAAATCATCGCTTTTTTCATAAAAAAATGGTATAATGAAGGGTATGAAATATCACGACTATATATGGGATTTAGGTGGTACCCTATTGGATAATTATGAGACTTCTACAGCAGCCTTTGTAGAAACCTTAGCCCAATACGGAATAGAGCAAGAACACGACCGCGTCTACGAAGCCTTGAAGGTTTCGACAGCTTTTGCCATCGAGAAGTTTGCACCAGATATCGAGGTTTTTTTAGAGAACTACAAAGAAAATGAGGCGCGTGAGCTAGAGCATCCAGTTTTGTTTGAGGGAATTCCAGAATTACTCAAAGACATTTCGGACAAGGGTGGTCGCCATTTCTTGGTTTCTCATCGAAATGACCAAGTGCTAGAACTTCTTGCTAAGACCCAGATAGCGAACTACTTCACTGAGGTGGTGACTGCCAGTTCTGGCTTTAAACGGAAACCAGATCCTGAGTCCATGATTTATTTACGTGATAAATATCATATTACATCTGGTTTAGTCATTGGTGACAGAAATATTGATGTAGAAGCAGGTAAAGCTGCTGGCTTAGATGCCTATCTTTTTAATAACGTTGCGACATTGAGACAAGCAATAGACATGTAAGAAAAGGGAAAAAATGACAGAAGAAATCAAAAATCAACAGGCACAAGATTATGATGCCAGTCAAATTCAAGTTTTGGAGGGACTTGAAGCTGTTCGTATGCGTCCAGGTATGTATATTGGATCGACTTCAAAAGAAGGTCTTCACCATCTAGTATGGGAAATCGTTGATAACTCAATTGACGAAGCCCTAGCTGGATTTGCCAGTCACATCCAAGTCTTTATAGAGCCTGATAATTCCATCACCGTTGTGGATGATGGGCGTGGAATTCCTGTTGATATTCAGGAAAAAACAGGACGTCCCGCTGTTGAGACCGTCTTTACAGTTCTTCACGCTGGAGGAAAATTCGGCGGTGGCGGATACAAGGTTTCAGGTGGATTGCACGGTGTAGGTTCATCAGTAGTAAATGCTCTTTCAACTCAACTAGATGTTCATGTCCATAAAAACGGTAAGATTCATTACCAAGAATACCGTCGTGGTCATGTTGTTGCTGATCTTGAGGTGGTTGGAGATACGGATAAAACGGGAACAACAGTTCACTTCACACCAGATCCAGAGATTTTTACAGAAACAACAACTTTTGACTTTGAAAAATTAAACAAACGTATTCAAGAACTAGCCTTTTTGAACCGAGGTCTTCAAATCTCCATCACAGATAAGCGTGATGGTCTCGAACAGACTAAACATTACCACTATGAGGGTGGGATTGCTAGCTACGTTGAATATATCAACGAGAACAAGGATGTTATCTTTGATACACCAATCTACACAGACGGTGAGATGGATGATATCACAGTTGAAGTAGCCATGCAGTACACAACCGGTTACCACGAAAACGTCATGAGTTTCGCCAATAACATTCACACCCATGAAGGTGGTACGCATGAGCAAGGTTTCCGTACGGCTCTGACGCGTGTTATCAATGACTATGCTCGCAAGAATAAGCTACTAAAAGACAATGAAGATAACCTAACAGGGGAAGATGTCCGTGAAGGATTGACAGCTGTTATCTCTGTCAAGCACCCTAATCCGCAGTTTGAAGGACAAACCAAGACCAAACTGGGAAATAGCGAAGTGGTTAAGATCACCAATCGTCTCTTTAGCGATGCCTTCTCTGATTTTCTCATGGAAAATCCTCAGATTGCTAAGCGTATCGTGGAAAAAGGAATCTTGGCTGCCAAGGCTCGTGTAGCTGCCAAGCGTGCGCGTGAAGTCACGCGCAAGAAATCTGGCTTGGAAATTTCCAATTTGCCAGGAAAACTAGCAGACTGTTCTTCTAATAATCCTGCTGAAACCGAACTCTTCATCGTCGAAGGAGACTCAGCTGGTGGATCAGCTAAATCTGGTCGTAACCGTGAGTTCCAGGCTATCCTTCCAATTCGTGGTAAGATCTTGAACGTTGAAAAAGCTAGCATGGATAAAATCCTTGCAAACGAAGAAATTCGAAGTCTTTTCACAGCCATGGGAACAGGATTTGGTGCAGAATTTGATGTCACTAAGGCTCGTTACCAAAAACTCGTTTTGATGACCGATGCCGATGTTGATGGAGCCCACATTCGAACTCTCTTGCTAACCTTGATTTATCGCTATATGAAACCAATCTTAGAGGCTGGTTATGTCTACATTGCCCAACCACCGATTTATGGGGTTAAAGTTGGAAGTGAAATCAAAGAATACATTCAACCTGGTGCAGATCAAGAAATTAAACTCCAAGAAGCCTTAGCACGTCACAGTGAAGGGCGTTCAAAACCAACCATCCAACGTTATAAAGGTTTGGGAGAAATGGATGACCACCAATTGTGGGAAACAACCATGGATCCAGAACATCGCTTGATGGCGCGTGTTTCGGTAGATGATGCTGCCGAAGCAGATAAGATCTTTGATATGTTGATGGGGGACCGAGTAGAACCTCGTCGCGAATTCATCGAAGAAAACGCTGTTTACAGTACACTTGACGTCTAAAAAATGTGGGAAATAGTTCCCTTGGTTTAAAAAATATGATATAATCATTACGATTGTTTCTAGTATAAAAGGAGTTTGATATGTCTAATGGACAACTAATTTATCTAATGGTTGCGATTGCAGTCATTCTGATCTTAGCTTATGTAACAGCTATCTTTTTACGTAAGCGTAATGTAAGCAGATTAACGGCCCTTGAAGAAAGAAAAGAAGAACTCTACAACCTTCCTGTAAATGATGAGGTTGAAGCCGTTAAAAACATGCACTTGATTGGTCAAAGTCAGGTGACCTTCCGTGAATGGAATCAAAAATGGGTTGATTTATCTCTGAACTCATTTGCTGATATTGAAAATCACCTCTTTGAAGCTGAAAGCTACAATAATTCTTTCCGTTTCTTTAAAGCAGCTCACAAGATTGATCAAATTGAAAGCCAAATCGGCTTGATTGAAGAAGATATTGCAGCTATTCGCAATGCCCTTTCTGAACTCGAAAAACAAGAATCTAAGAATAGTGGCCGTGTTCTTCATGCTTTGGACTTGTTTGAAACACTCCAGCACACTGTTGCAGAAAACTCAGAAAAATATGGGAAAGCCCTTCCTGAGATTGAGAAACAATTGGAAAACATCCAATCTGAATTCTCTCAATTTGTTACCCTAAATTCATCAGGTGACCCGGTTGAAGCCGCAGCAATTCTTGATTCAACTGAAAATCATATTCTCGCTTTGACACACATCGTTGAGCGAATTCCAGCTCTTGTTGAAACCTTGACAAAGGAACTGCCAGAACAATTGGCAGATTTGGAAGAAGGTTATCGCAAGCTGTTGGATGCCAACTACCACTTTACAGAAACAGATATTGAATCCCGTTTCCAACTTTTGCATGAGTCTTTGAAAAATAATCAAGAAAATATTCGTCAGTTGGAATTGGACAATGCAGAGTATGAAAATAATCGCATCCAAGAAGAAATCAACGCACTTTATGATATCTTCACTCGTGAAATTGCAGCTCAAAAAGTGGTTGAAAGTCTTCTTTCGACATTACCAACTTATCTCAACCACTTGAAAGAAAATAATCAGGTGCTTGTTCAAGATCTTGAACGTTTGACTAAAACCTACCTTCTTCCTGAAAGTGATGGAAATCATGTTCGTCGTCTTCAAGCAGAATTGGCTGCACTTGATATGGCAATCATGGAAGTGACAGAGGATCAAGGTGAGTCAACACAAGCATACTCTGCTCTTGAAGAACAGTTGGAAATGCTTCAAAGCAACCTCAAGGATATAGAGGATGAGCAAATCTCTGTTAGCGAACGACTTGCGCAAATTGAAAAAGACGACCTCAATGCTCGCCAAAAAGCAAATGTCTATGTGAACCGTTTGCATACTATCAAACGTTACATGGAGAAGAGAAACTTGCCAGGTATTCCTCAAAGTTTCTTGAAACTTTTCTTTACTGCAAGTCATAACACAGAAGATCTGATGGCAGAGTTAGAACAACCGCAAGTGAATATTGAATCGGTTAAACGCATTCTTGAAGTCGCAACAAATGATATGGAAGCACTTGAAACAGAAACCTATGACATCGTTCAATATGCAACCTTGACGGAGCAACTCTTGCAATACTCAAACCGTTACCGTTCATTTGATGAGCGTATCCAAGAGGCCTTCAACGAAGCGCTTGAAATTTTTGAAAAAGAGTTTGACTATCAGGCATCATTTGAAAAAATTTCACAAGCCTTGGAAGTTGCTGAACCAGGAGTTACAAACCGTTTTGTAACTTCATATGAGAAAACACGTGAAGCGATTCGTTTTTAAAAATAGAAGCTTAGAAGATTTCTAAGCTTTTTTATTTTCCTAAAAAAAGACAGAATCCCTGTTTATCATTGAAATAATAGCCTCGATTTGATATGATGGAAATATGAAAAAAAATAGAGCGAAACGTGTTTCTCACGATAAAACGAGAAGGCTATTGCTTTCCCTTGTTGGAATCTTAGGAATTGCTACGATTCTATTAGGGAGTGCTATTGGTTATAAGCTACTACAAAAGCAATCTTACGAACAAAAAATTGAAGCGCTAAAAAGCGAAAAGGACCAGCAATTCAACTCAGGTAGTCAGAAGGACCATTTCCGAAAAGGTCAAGCTGAGGTGATTGCCTACTACCCTCTGCAAGGAGAGGAAGTCATTGCGTCTGTTAGAGAAAAAATCAACCAGGATATCAAAGAAAAGCTGGAAGATAAAGAGGATTTGGTCTTTTATTATAGTGAGCAGTTGGACCCAGTCTTAAAGGGAGTTGTTGCTCGTAGTATCAGTAAGCAAGTCTACGATTTGTCTGCATCAAAGGTTGAAGAAAAAGAAAAGACTTCTTTAGGGAAAATTTTCTTGACTGAAGATGGGAAAGATTTTGACCTCAGCAAACTCTTCAAAGATGCAAGTAAGGCTAAGGAACTCTTACTGAGTCAAATCAAATCAACTCTAGAAGATAAGAAACTTGACCAGGCAAAAATTGATCAAGTTATAAAGAGCTTCACAGACCAAGAATTGACATCTTGGAGTTTTGATTATAAGGATAGTCAAATCATCCTTTATCCTGCTAATCCAGGGGAGACTTTGGAGGAAATTGCTCTACCGATATCCAGTTTCTTTGATGTCATTGAGTCCTCTTATCTATTAGAAAAAGATGCTGAACTTTACCAAGCATACTTTGCTAAGAAAAATAAAAAAGTTGTAGCCTTGACCTTTGACGATGGCCCAAATCCAACTACAACCACGCAGGCTTTGGATACTTTAGCTAAATATGGTGTAAAAGCAACCTTCTTTGTACTTGGTAAAAACATTGCAGGTAATGAAAATCTTCTAAAACGAATGAAATCAGAAGGTCATGTTGTAGGAAACCACAGCTGGAGTCATCCCGTTCTTTCACAACTTTCGCTCGAAGATGCTAAAAAGCAAATCACTGATACAGAAGATTTGTTAACTCAAGTTTTAGGATCAAGCTCTAAACTGATGCGTCCACCTTATGGTGCCATCACTGATGATATTCGAAACGGCCTTGATTTAAGCTTCATCATGTGGGACGTGGATAGTTTGGACTGGAAGAGTAAAAATGAGACAGCCATTTTGGCAGAGATACAGCGTCAGGTTCGCAATGGTTCCATCATCCTCATGCATGATATTCATGGTCCTTCAGTTAATTCTCTACCAAGTGTTATTGAGTATTTAAAGGGTGAAGGGTATACATTTGTGACCGTTCCTGAATTGCTCAATTCTCGCTTAAAAGCTCATGAGATCTATTACGATCGTGATCAATAATTGTTAAAATCTAAAGGGGCAAGTGTTCTGATAATCAGGATTTTGTTTCTTTAGATTTTCTTCACATAGAAAGGAGAAACGATGAAATCTTACAACCTTAATAATGGAGTTTCAATTCCTGTACTAGGATTTGGAACATGGAAAGCTGAAAATGGAGAGGTGGCCTACCAAGCCGTTTTAGAAGCCTTAAAGGCCGGCTATCGTCATATCGATACTGCAGCTATCTATAAAAATGAGGAAAGTGTTGGACGTGCTATTCGAGATAGCGGTATTCCAAGACAAGAAATCTTTGTAACGACCAAACTCTGGAATACCAATCACAGCTATGATGAAGCTCGCCAAGCATTTGAAGAATCAATGGAAAAACTGGGATTGGATTATCTAGATTTGTACCTTATCCATTGGCCAAATCCTAAACCTTTAAGAGAAAATGGCGAATGGAAAACTCGCAATGCTGAAGTCTGGAGAGCGATGGAGGATCTTTACCAAGAAGGCAAAATCCGTGCCATCGGCGTTAGTAACTTCCTCCCCCATCATTTGGATACCTTGCTTGAAACAGCAAGAATCATTCCAGCGGTCAATCAGGTGCGCTTGGCACCAGGAGTTTATCAAGAGGAAGTGGTTGACTACTGTAGAGAGAAAGGAATTCTCTTAGAGGCTTGGGGACCATTTGGACAAGGGGAGCTGTTTGAACAGAAAGAAGTCCAAGAAATTGCTGATAAGCATGGGAAATCAGTGGCTCAAATCGCCTTGGCTTGGAGCTTGGCAGAAGGATTTTTACCCCTACCTAAGTCAGTGACAGCCTCTCGCATCCAGAGCAATCTTGACTGTTTTGGAATTGAACTCAGCAGAGACGAGCGAGAAGTCTTAAAGACAATTTCAGTGACTTCGGGTGCACCTCGTGTGGATGAGATGGATTTTTAGTTTGTGAAATCTATTTATACTGAAATAACAAAGACTAGGAATTTTAAATCCTAGTCTTTTTGTGTATAAAAAATCTAAATTGTTTGTATAATAAAATAATTTTATGGATTGAAATATAGGAACGAATTTAGAAAATATTGGTTTGATGGAGCAAATAACACGAATGATAAAATTAAATAAGTAAGATATATACGTAAATATTACATTTTTGTGACAATTCAGATTTTTGTAAAAATTTATACCTATTTGCGCTATAATAGGTATACTTTAAAGAAAAAGGAGATTATGTATGAATAGACGACAACGTTTTTCATTAAGGAAATACAAATTTGGTCTTGCTTCAGTTTTATTGGGAACTGCTTTGGTTTTTGGAGCAAGTCAAGTCAGTGCCAATGAGCAGAGTACAGGTGAAAATCAAGCTCAAACTCAGGAAATTAAGACAGAGCTAAAAGACGATAAACACTCAAACTCTACGACTGACTTAACTACCACTAATGGGATAGCTCCAGTAGTTGGAGAGAAACAAGAAGCTGAAACTTCTAAAGAGGATGCTACTAAACAAGATGCTAAGGTAGAAACTCCAGTTGATAAAACTGCCGAATCTCAAGAATCAGGAAAAGATAGCGCAGTTGCAAACGAAGAGAATCAAGGTGTCGTCCAAAAAGAAACAACAGTAGATGCCAGTCCAGCGCCTGCTACTGAGAAGGCTTCTAACATAGAGAACAAAGAGGCTCAAGCAACGACAGCTCCTAAAACTACTGGAGAAACAGCAACTACTGAAAAAGAACAAGAAAAAGCTGAGTCTGCAAAACCCAATAGTCTTTCAAGCAATGATATCATCACAGTACCGAAAACTTGGAAGGCTGGTTACAAGGGAACAGGGACCGTTGTTGCCATTATTGACTCTGGACTTGATTTGAATCATGAGGTACTTCGAATTTCGGATTCGTCAAAAGCAAAATTTAAAAACAAGGAAGCCATCGAAGCAGCTAAAAAGGCTGCTGGAATCGACTACGGTAAATGGTATAGTGATAAGGTGGTCTATGCCTATGACTACTTTGACGGAACAGATAAGATCAAAGAAGCAGAAAGAACTTCTCATGGGATGCACGTAACAGGGATTGCAGCTGGAAACCCTGATAAAGAGGCACCAAATGGTGAAAAGGTCTATGGTGTTGCGCCAGAAGCCCAAGTCATGTTTATGCGTGTCTTTTCAGACCGCCAAAAAACGACCAGTTCGGCCCTTTATGTAAAGGCGATTGATGATGCAGTTGCCTTGGGAGCAGATGCCATTAATATGAGTTTGGGATCTAGCACTGGTTCTATGGTCGATGCTGGTTCTGATATTGTGGATGCCATCAAACGGGCTCGTGCCAAGGGAGTTTCTGTTCTTATCTCAGCAGGAAATAGCAATACATTCGGAAATGGTTATTCAAAACCATTAGCTGAAAACCCAGACTATGGCTTGGTTGGAAATCCATCCACTGTTGAGGATTCGATTTCAGTTGCTTCTGTCAACAATAAAACATTGACGACAGCGGTTTTTGAAGTCAAAGGTCTAGAGGGAAATGCCGGCCTTCATAACGGAAAATTTGATTATAATCAACCTGAAGCAGATAAGGACTTTGAAAAAGGAAAAGAGTACGAATACGTCGAAGCAGGGTTAGGTCGTGAAGAAGATTTTGCGAAGTTGGATTTAACTGGGAAACTTGCCCTCATTCAGCGTGGAGCCATGAACTTTTCAGAGAAGATCAAAAATGCACGAAAACACGGTGCACTTGGTGCTTTGATCTACAATAATGTAGAAGGTGCAAACATCAATATGTCTATTGATGATGAAGCAAAGAAAATTCCTTCTGTATTTATTTCTAAACAGTATGGTGAAGCCTTAAAATCAGGAAACTACAAGATTGTTTTTAATGGTAAGATGGATAATCGTCCTTCTGATGTAGCCAATCAGCTATCTGACTTTTCAAGTTGGGGAGTGACTACTGATGGACAATTGAAACCGGATGTGACAGCTCCTGGTGGCAATATCTACTCATCCTTTAATGACAATACCTATGGTAGTATCAGCGGCACCAGTATGGCGGCTCCTCACGTTACGGGTGTTGCAGTTTTGGTTAAGGAATACCTTCAAAAACACCATCCAGAATTGACTCCTGAGCAAGTATCAGAGACTGTCAAGGCCTTGATCATGTCAACTGCAAAACCACATGTTAATAAGGACACAGGCACTTATACCTCTCCTCGTCAGCAAGGTTCTGGTATTGTGGATACAGCTGCTGCAGTGTCAACAGACCTCTATGTAACGGGTGAAAATGGTTATCCAAGCGTGACTTTAGGAAATGTTGGAGATCAATTTACTTTCAAGGTCACTGTACACAATATTTCAGATACTGACCGTACTCTCAAGATGGTGGTCAATACCAATACAGACGAGGTCCAAGATGGAAAATTCACCCTTCGACCTCGAAAACTAACGGAGACAGTCTGGCCTGAAGTGACAGTCAAAGCCCACAGCAGTCAAACAGTCACTGTTAAAGTGGATGCTCGAAAATTTGCTGCTGAACTCAGCAAACAAATGCCAAATGGCTATTTCCTTGAAGGGTTTGTTCGCTTTGTAGATCCAGCAGATGATGGGGATATTGTGAGCCTTGCATTTATGGGCTTCCGAGGTGAATTCCAAAATCTCCCCGCTGTCGAAAAACCAATTTACAACCTTGTTCGAGAAGGGAAAAATGGATTTTACACGGAAGTAGACAAGGATAATCCTGCCGTTAACTACTCTAATGATGCGACCTATCTAGCAACCTTGCAAAATGACCTTCTTGTTTCTCAAGGTCAACGCCAAGGACGCCGAATTACTGTTCTTGGAATCGAACAAAATGCTGAAGGGAAGCATGTTCTTCAGTTGGACGAAAAAGGGAATATCCGTATTGCCATTTCTCCAAACGCTGATGGAAACAAAGACCTAGTTGAATACAAAACGGTTGCTTTGAGAAATCTTGTAAATCTTCGGGCTACAGTTTATGCGGCTACGGATACCAAGCATGAACATCCTATTTGGGAGGGCGATGCAAAGGATCTTCGTAAAAATTATTTTGATGGAGACAGTAGAAATCTGAAGAGTTATATTCTAGATAATACTGCTTGGAGAGGCCAGGATTTTGATGGCAATACCGTTGCAGATGGTTTATATGACTATGTTATTAGTTACACACCAGACGTTCCAGGAGCTAAAGAACAACACACGACCTTCAAAATTCAAATTGATACTCAAAAACCTGTCATCACAAGTGGTTATATTCGCTTTAAAGATGGAAACCAAGAATTCGTAGCTCGCAAACCAAAAGATGTGGGTCAAGGCGGTATCCTTTCAGAAAAAGTTTTCTACCTCACACCATTTGACCAGAAAGGGACCATGGTTCTAACTGGGAAAGACCAGTCTGGAACTCGTGCGCTTGAGAACACCCATCTGATCAAAGCCAATGCTGATGGTAGTTATACACTTCCTAAGGATGTTGACAAGGCTAATATTTACTATCTTGTTGAGGACTATGCAGGAAATGTAGACTATATCTCACTTGCCGAACTTGTCCGCGATCAAAATAGTGGTCGAGTTAAAATTGACTTGAAGGATGCAAAAACAAATCAGGATATTGATACCCTCTACGTCTATCGAATCAAAAATAGCAAGGGGCAATATGTTGATGTTGACAAGACAAAAGCGATTCATTTCTTACAATTTGGTCATTATACAGCAGAAATTTTCAGTTATGATCGAACAGAATTGAAATTTATCAGTGCCTTGTCCCAAGAGTTTGACTTGACGGAAGAAAATAGTTTCCAAACCATTACCTTCCTAGCAAATCTCCTAGAGTATGCACCAGTGTCTGTTTCCTTCAATCAAGCTGTTCCAAAGACGACCACAGTGATTCTGAAAGGTGAAGATGGGACAAGTATCACTCTTCCTGCTGAAAAATACGGTCAATACGCCTTTGGTAAGAAAGTTGCTACAGGTCGTTATACTGTACAAGTCGCCTTACCAACTGGATACGAACTCCTTGAAGATCTCGTTTCCTTGCTCGTTCAGCCAGGTCGAAATAATGCTTTGCGTCTATCTGTTGTGTCTAAGTTGGCCTTGATTGCTGCGGTAAATCAACAAAAAGAACTGGTAGAAACGTCTCGCTACTTTAATAGTAGTGCAGATAAGAGAAAAACTTATGACCAAGCTTTCCAAGTTGCGCAGTCAGCCTTGTCAAGCAAGTTGAAACAAGAATTGATTGATGGCGTTCTCGCTAGTCTTGAAGCTGCTGGTAAAGCTTTGGATGGAAAAGATTCGAACGTTACAGCCTTGAAAGAAGCTATGAAAGCTTACTATGCAACGACTAAAACTGGACGATATGCGAATGCCAAGGAAAAAGTACGTCGAGCTTATGATCGTGCCTTCCAAGAAATTGCCTTACTAGCTGTAGATCCTAAAGTCAAACAGGATCAAATTGACCAATCTCTCATTGCCCTAGCAACAGCTAAAAGTAAACTGAATGGCAAGGCTACAGACTTCTCTAGTCTAAAGAAACTGGTCAAAGATGAACGCCTTTTCCAAGAAAAGAACGCGAGATTTATCTATGCTGACAAGAAAGAAAAAGCAGCTTATCTTTTAACTTTTAAAGAGGCACAGGAACTCCTTAAAGATCCAGGAGCGAGCCAAGAAGATGTCAAAGATGCCATTACAGCCTTGAAACAAGCCAAGAGAAATCTACATGGCAAAAAACCAAAAGCGAAAAGACATCCTTAAATAGGACTTTCTGAAGCTTTACTATTAAATGAGTCTGGAACTTTGTTTTCAGACTCATTTTTGGTTTACACTAGCTAGAAAATCTGCTATAATACTAGCTAGGAAAGAAAGTCTTATGGCGTTCTTCAGCGATCTTGGGGTAGTGGGAGCCAAGTAGAACAAGGTAAGAAACTGGCGCTTTCTGTCGTATTTTTAAAAACAATGAAGTAATAAATTAGGGTGGAACCGCGTTTTTGACGCCCCTAGTCGCAAGGCTTGGGTGTTGAAATTCGGTTCTTTTTGAATTTCGTCTAATGCCTAAGTAGAAAGGAGCATAATGCTTAAAGGATCTTGTTTATGCAAAGCAGTGACCTACACTTTAGATGAGGAATTGTCGGAATTAGTTTTTTGCCACTGCTCATTCTGTCGGAAAGCAACTGCGTCTGCCTATACAGTGAATGCCAAAGTTAGCAGTAAAAACCTAGTATTGCATGGAAAAGAACAGTTGGTTACCTATAGTTCATCTCCAGGAAAACAACGCTATTACTGTCAGAACTGTCATAGTCAAATTTTCACTGCTCAAGAAAATATACCAGAAGTCTGTGCTTTAAAATTAGGTACAATAGATGAATGCGATCAGAATTTACAAACTGTTCCCAAACGTCATATTTTTCAGGACCCAGCTTTTTCTTGGTTGCTTGATGAATAAATCTAAAAAGATAATATAAATTAAAGGAGTAAACAATGTCTAATAAATTGACTTTTCACTGCGTCAGTGGCAGAGACCTCCTTACAGTCGGACTGCCCCACGCTCAGCACTAGAGTTCCTGAGCTAGACGCAGTACTAACTCGTCTTGCCTCGTATAATCGACGAGGTAGACTCGTGTCGCAAGTAATTTATAAAAAAAGGAGTAAACAATGTCTAAGAAATTGACTTTCCACTGCGTCAGTGGCAGAGACCTCCTTACAGTCGGACTGCCCCACGCTCAGCATTAGAGTGCCTGAGCTAGACGCAGTACTAACTCGTCTTGCCCCGTATAATCGACGAGGCAGACTCGTGTCGCAAGTAATTTATAGAAAAAGGAGTAAACAATGTCTAAGAAATTAACATTTCAAGAAATTATTTTGACTTTGCAACAATTTTGGAATGACCAAGGTTGTATGCTTATGCAGGCTTATGACAATGAAAAAGGTGCAGGTACAATGAGTCCTTACACCTTCCTTCGTGCTATCGGACCTGAGCCATGGAATGCGGCTTATGTAGAGCCATCACGTCGTCCTGCTGACGGTCGTTACGGGGAAAACCCTAACCGTCTATACCAACACCACCAATTCCAAGTAGTTATGAAGCCTTCTCCGTCAAATATCCAAGAACTTTACCTTGAGTCTTTGGAAAAATTGGGCATCAATCCTTTGGAGCACGATATTCGTTTCGTTGAGGACAACTGGGAAAACCCATCGACTGGATCTGCAGGTCTCGGTTGGGAAGTTTGGCTTGATGGCATGGAAATCACTCAGTTCACTTATTTCCAACAAGTCGGTGGATTGGCAACTGGGCCTGTGACTGCGGAAGTTACCTATGGTTTGGAACGCTTGGCTTCTTACATTCAAGAAGTTGATTCTGTCTATGATATCGAGTGGGCCGATGGTGTAAAATACGGAGAAATCTTTATCCAGCCTGAGTACGAGCACTCAAAATATTCGTTTGAAATTTCGGACCAAGAAATGTTGTTGGAAAACTTTGATAAGTTTGAAAAAGAAGCAGGACGCGCTTTGGAGGAAGGCTTGGTTCACCCTGCCTATGACTATGTTCTCAAATGTTCACACACATTTAACCTGCTTGACGCGCGTGGTGCCGTATCTGTAACTGAGCGCGCAGGCTATATCGCCCGTATCCGTAACCTGGCCCGTGTCGTAGCCAAAACCTTTGTCGCAGAACGCAAACGCCTAGGTTACCCACTTTTGGATGAAGCAACACGAGCTAAACTCCTAGCAGAAGATGCAGAATAGTAAGTAATACTGTGATCTAAAATCGTTAAAGGCAAGTCGAAGACTTGCTAAAGGGATATGCACCGCCGTACTGTTATGTGGGGATTTTTGAAACCTTGGGTTCAAAAATCAGTCAGCTAAATCCACTTTGATGAGACTGTTGGAAATCTTAGTTTATTTGGTATAAGATTTCCTTACAGACTCACAAAAGTTAGTTAGCGACATCCCCAGTACCTAAGGGGCATATCAAAAAAGATTGAAGAAAATGTAAAGGAAAAAACATGACAAAAAACTTATTAGTAGAACTCGGTCTTGAAGAGTTACCAGCCTATGTGGTAACTCCAAGTGAAAAACAACTAGGTGAAAAAATGGCAGCCTTCCTCAAAGAAAATCGTCTTTCCTTTGAAGCCATTCAAACCTTCTCAACACCACGTCGTTTGGCTGTTCGTGTGACTGGGCTTGCAGACAAGCAATCTGATTTGACAGAAGATTTCAAGGGTCCAGCAAAGAAAATTGCCTTGGATAGTGCTGGAAACTTCACCAAAGCAGCTCAAGGATTTGTCCGTGGGAAAGGCTTGACAGTTGAAGATATTGAATTCCGTGAAAT
Organism: Streptococcus sp. GP0011; assembly: GCF_030546305.1. GTDB lineage: Bacteria > Bacillota > Bacilli > Lactobacillales > Streptococcaceae > Streptococcus. Next base: position 162,000 of record NZ_JAUONR010000002.1, read on the forward strand.
CAAGGGTGAAGAATATGTCTATGTTACCAAGGAAGAAGTGGGGCAACCAGTTGAAGCCATTGTTCCAGGTGTAGTAGACGTCTTGAAGTCACTGACATTCCCTGTCAGCATGCACTGGGCTAACAACACCTTTGAATATATCCGCCCTGTACACACTTTGACTGTTCTTTTAGATGAAGAAGAGTTTGACTTGGATTTCCTTGATATCAAGGGCGGTCGTGTGAGTCGCGGCCATCGTTTCTTGGGGCAAGAAACTAAGATTCAGTCAGCATTGAGCTATGAAGAAGACCTTCGTAAACAATTTGTAATTGCGGATCCTCGTGAACGTGAGCAAATGATTGTTGACCAAATTAAAGCCATCGAAGCTGAACATGGTGTACGTATCGAAATTGATGCGGACTTGCTGAATGAAGTCTTGAACTTAGTTGAATACCCAACTGCCTTCATGGGAAGTTTTGATGCCAAATACCTTGAAGTTCCAGAAGAAGTTTTGGTAACTTCGATGAAAGAACACCAACGTTATTTTGTTGTTCGTAATCAAGATGGTAAACTCTTGCCAAACTTCATTTCTGTTCGTAACGGAAACGCAGAGCATTTGGAAAATGTTATCAAGGGTAATGAAAAAGTCTTAGTTGCACGCTTGGAAGACGGAGAATTCTTCTGGCGTGAAGACCAAAAATTGGTGATTTCTGACCTTGTTGAAAAATTAAACAACGTCACCTTCCACGAAAAGATTGGTTCTCTTCGTGAACACATGATTCGTACTGGTCAGATTGCTATTCTCTTGGCAGAAAAAGCTGGCTTGTCAGTGGATGAAACAGTTGACCTAGCGCGTGCAGCAGCCATTTACAAGTTTGACTTGTTGACGGGTATGGTTGGTGAGTTTGATGAACTCCAAGGTATTATGGGTGAAAAATATGCCCTCCTTGCTGGGGAAACGCCAGCAGTCGCAGCAGCCATTCGTGAACACTACATGCCGACATCTGCTGACGGAGAACTTCCAGAGAGCAAGGTTGGGGCAGTTCTAGCCATTGCAGATAAATTGGATACGATTTTGAGTTTCTTCTCAGTAGGTTTGATTCCATCAGGTTCTAATGATCCTTATGCTCTTCGTCGTGCGACTCAAGGTGTAGTTCGTATCTTGGATGCTTTTGGTTGGCACATTGCTATGGATGAGCTGATCGATAGCCTTTATGCTTTGAAATTTGACAGCTTGACTTATGAAAATAAAGCAGAGGTTATGGACTTTATTAAGGCTCGTGTTGATAAGATGATGGGTTCTACTCCAAAAGACATTAAGGAGGCAGTCCTTGCAAGTTCGAACTTTGTCGTGGCGGATATGTTGGAAGCAGCAAGTGCTCTTGTAGAAGCAAGCAAAGAAGAAAACTTCAAATCGTCTGTCGAATCCCTGTCACGTGCTTTCAACTTGGCTGAAAAAGCCGAAGGAACTGACACGGTTGATCCTGCTCTCTTTGAGAATGAAGAAGAGAAAGCCTTGGCAGAAGTAGTAGAATCACTCGTTTTGTCAGGGACTGCAAGTCAGCAATTAGAACAACTCTTTGCGCTTAGCCCAATTATTGATGCTTTCTTTGAAAATACCATGGTAATGGCTGAAGATCGGACTGTCCGACAAAATCGCTTGGCTATCTTGTCGCAATTAACTAAGAAAGCAGCTAAACTTGCACGTTTCAACCAAATCAATACCAAATAAACTCAGTCAAACGGACTGTATCTTATCACAAAGGAGAAGAAATGGATCCGAAAAAAATCGCTCGTATTAACGAGCTTGCTAAAAAGAAAAAAACAGAAGGCTTAACTTCTGCTGAAAAAGTGGAACAAGCTAAACTTCGTGAGGAGTACATCGAAGGCTATCGTCGTTCTGTTCGTCACCACATTGAAGGAATCAAAATTGTGGACGAGGAAGGAAATGATGTCACGCCAGAAAAACTACGCCAAGTACAACGTGAAAAAGGATTGCACGGCCGTAGTATAGATGATCCTAACTCATAAAATGAAAGGGGGTGTAGATGATTTACATTCCCCTTTTCTGTTGTAATAAAAAAGAAGGAGCCATTTGGCTCCTTTTTGGTTTCTTAGTTGCTTGCGCCAGAAGTAGCGTCAGCGTCACCACCGTGGCCTCCAGCGTCACCTGAATCAGAAGCACCAGAAGTAGCATCGGCGTCTCCATGACCTCCAGCAGCAGGAGCAAATTGTCCGCTACCACCCACCAAACGTTGACCAGTCTCTTTTAGGTACCAGTCAAGCCATGGTTGGAAGTTAAAGACGATTTCATTGATACCAGCGTATGATCCATCAGGATAGTACATTGCTTGGTAGTTGTGGGTGTTGATGACACCTGCAGGAGAACCTGGAACGATCGTACGAACGTATTCTTGGTTTCCGTTGCGAAGTGTTCCGATAACCCACTCTACGTTCTTCATACGTGCTGGTGGAAGAGAACCATGAACAGTCGACATACGGCTACCTGATTGAGGTGGTACACGTTTAGCAAACATGGTGTCTGGATCTTGGTGAGCGTTGTTGTAGTATAGGAATTGGTTGTTGTCGTCAGCGTATGTCAATTCAAATGGCATAGCTTTCAAGAACATATCAATTTGGTTAACTGTCAGGATACCGTGGTCTAATTTGACATAGGTATCACCAGAAACAGCTCCAGTGATTGCAGCAACTTTTTCTACCCATTCTGGATCGTCAGGGTCAACTTCTGTAATGGTTGTAGCAATTGGTTTTCCACAATCCAAGTCTTCTGGTTCGATTGGTTTTGGTTTTTTCAATTTCGAAACGACTCCTACGTATTTAACAAAGTTATCTAAGCAAGTTTCAAGGAATTTAACAGTTCCTTCGTTGGTGATGTTTCCATTGTTATCAAAAGCTTCTTTGGCTTTACCAAGAAGGAATTCATTACCTGGTAATGTGTAGGCATTGACACCTGGAGCGTCAAGGATCTTACGAAGGTGAACTTGGGCACGTGAAGTTCCTTGGTCGTAGTATGATGCACCCACAATCATAACAGGTTTGTTTTCAAATGGATGAACTTCGTATGAAAGCCATTCAAGAACAGATTTGAGAGAAGCTGAGATAGTGTGGTTGTGCTCAGGAGTGGCGATAATGACACCATCAGCACGTGTAATCTTGTTGTACAAGAATCGCAATTGGAAGCTTTCGTCCCATTTTTCGTCTTGGTTAAACATTGGAACTTCGTCGATTTCAAGGACTTCTAATTCAAATTTGAATTTAAAATTACGACGGATAAATTCCAAGAGTTTGCGGTTATATGATTGATCGTAGTTTGATCCAACAAGTCCAACAAATTTCATTCTTTCGGTCTCCTATCTTACAAATTTTCCCAGTCGAATTCTTCAGCATCTTTGCGAAGCAATTCTTGTGCATTGCGCAATTTCTCAGTAATCTTCACAAAGATACGGAAGTCATCAAAGATGGCATCCAATTTCTTGATAACATCAAGGTCAACCAAGTCACCACTTGGGTTAAATGATTGAAGAGAGTGAGAAAGCAAGAATTCATCTGGTAGAACATTTGCCTTAATTTCAGGAGCGTTCAAAATTTGACGAAGTTGCAATTGGGCACGAGATGAACCAAGTGTACCGTATGAAGCACCAGTAATCATGATTGGTTTGTTCAAAAGTGGGTAGATACCATAAGATAGCCAAGCAAGAGCGCTCATCAAAACTGCAGGGATAGAGTGGTCGTACTCAGGGGTACCGATGATGACACCATCGGATGCTTCAATTTTAGCTGCAATTTCAAGAATGTCAGCAGGAAGTTGCTTATCTGCTGGTTTGTTGAAAACAGGGATATCCTTGATTTCAACGAGTTCAATTTCAGCTTTATCAGCAAAGTGTTTTTGCATGTATTGGAGCAATTGGCGGTTTGTAGAACGTTTAGAGTTCGTTCCAACAATGGCAATAAGTTTTAGCATGAGATTTCCTTTCTCTTTTTACATAATACAATTTTGAAGGCCTGAAGAACAAGCAAGGCGTCCTTCTTTGTCGATGAGGATGGCTTCAATACCATCTATACTTTCGACTTGCCAGAGGATAGAAGCGCTTCGCTCTCCGAAAAGGCGTGTTGTCCATATCTCACCATCAACGGATTTATCAGAGATAATCGTTAGGCTAGCGAGATCGGTTTCGACAGGGAATCCTGTCTTACTATCAAAGATATGGTGATAGTCTTTTCCATCTACTGTCAGGTGGCGTTCATAGATACCTGAAGTGACAACGGATTTGTTAGAAGCAGGAATGGTTAGGAGATGATTGCCACGAGGATTTCGCGGATCTTGAATCCCAATCTGCCAGGCTTTCCCTTCTTTGGCTTGGTTATTCCCGATGGTGAGGATATTTCCTCCGAGATTGATCAAGGCAGAGGTGACACCGTGTGCTTTTAAATACTGGGCAACCTTATCTGCACTATAGCCCTTAGCTAAACAACCTAAATCAAGCTTCATTCCTTTCTTCTCTAAAAAGACAGTAGAGCTAGTCGGATCCAACTTGATAAAATGCGGGTCAACTAGTGGCAAGACAGCTTCGATTTCTTTAGAGTCTGGAAGCCGTGCATCTGCAAATCCGATTCGCCAGGTTTGAATCAAGGGACCAATACTGATATTTAGATGGCTAGACGGAGCTAGGCTATGCTCCAGTCCAAGAGCAATCAGTTCAAACAGGTCAGGATGAACCCTAACAGGTGCGATTCCAGCCTGGTAGTTGATTTCCATCAGTTCGGATTCTTGACTGTTGGCGTTAAAGCGGTATTCGAGTTCCTTGAGCAAATCAAAGGCTCCTTGAAGTAGGCAATCAGCCTGTTCACCTACTAATGAAATCGTAATCGTTGTTCCCATTAGCCGTTCAGAACGTGAATGAAGAGGCAAGCTACCAGCTCCTTTCTCTTTATAGGAAATCATTCAATATAAGGTCGTTAAAGAAAAATTAAACCCCTTACATTTTCTTTCCATGTATCTAGCATATCATAAAGTCAGCGTTTTCACAAATGAATTTTGACAAAAAGTCAAGAAATATGCTCAAAACTAATATGAAAGCGATAGAAAAATTGGATTTATCAATGTTAAGTGTATTTTTTTCTGAAAAAAAGAGAATTCTGAGCAAATATCTTGTAAACGCTAACAGTAAATGATATACTAGAAAGGTAAATCAAAAATTAAAGGTAGGAATTTTTCTATGAGTAAAATCGTTGTAGTTGGTGCTAACCACGCTGGTACAGCTTGTATTAATACGATGTTGGACAACTTCGGACATGAGAACGAAATCGTAGTATTTGACCAAAACTCAAATATTTCATTCCTTGGTTGTGGAATGGCGCTTTGGATCGGGGAACAAATTGATGGCCCAGAAGGTCTCTTCTACTCTGATAAAGAAAAATTGGAAGCAAAAGGTGCTAAAGTTTACATGAACTCACCAGTTCTTTCAATTGACTACGATAACAAAGTTGTGACTGCAGAAGTTGAAGGTAAAGAACACAAAGAGTCTTATGATAAATTGATCTTTGCAACTGGTTCAACTCCAATCTTGCCTCCAATCGAAGGTGTTGAAATCGTTAAGGGTAACCGCGAATTCAAAGCGACTCTTGAAAATGTACAATTTGTTAAATTGTACCAAAACGCTGAAGAAGTTATTGAAAAACTTGAAGACAAGAGCAAACACCTTGAGCGCATTGCCGTTGTTGGTGGTGGTTACATCGGTGTAGAACTTGCTGAAGCTTTCGAGCGTCTTGGAAAAGAAGTAGTGCTTGTAGATATTGTAGACACTGTCTTGAACGGCTACTATGACAAAGACTTTACTCAAATGATGGCGAAGAACTTGGAAGACCACAACATTCGCTTGGCTCTTGGTCAAACAGTTAAAGCCATCCAAGGTGATGGAAAAGTTGAACGCTTGGTAACAGACAAAGAAACATTTGATGTGGATATGGTGGTTCTTGCTGTTGGCTTCCGTCCAAACACAGCTCTTGCTGACGGTAAGATTGAACTCTTCCGTAACGGTGCTTTCCTTGTAGATAAGAAACAAGAAACATCTATCCCAGGTGTATACGCTGTTGGTGACTGTGCAACTGTTTATGACAATGCTCGTAAAGATACAAGCTACATCGCTCTTGCATCTAATGCTGTACGTACTGGTATCGTTGGTGCTTATAACGCTTGTGGTCATGAATTGGAAGGAATCGGAGTTCAAGGATCAAACGGTATTTCTATCTACGGTCTTCACATGGTTTCGACTGGTTTGACTCTTGAAAAAGCCAAGGCTGCAGGCTATAATGCAACTGAAACTGGCTTTAACGATCTTCAAAAACCAGAATTTATCAAACATGACAACCACGAAGTTGCCATCAAGATTGTCTTTGACAAAGACAGCCGCGAAATCCTTGGTGCGCAAATGGTTTCACACGATTCTGCTATCAGCATGGGAATCCACATGTTCTCACTTGCTATCCAAGAGCATGTAACCATTGATAAATTGGCTTTGACAGACCTATTCTTCTTGCCACATTTCAACAAACCATACAATTACATCACAATGGCTGCACTTACAGCTGAAAAATAAAAATTGACGAGCTATCTGGCCTTAACTGAAGGTCAGATAGTTTTTTACATTACTGTACCCAGACAATCATCCTTTTTCTATCTTGTACTTCATTCTAATCTGGCTTAAAATGAAATGGTAGCTACCAATACAAATGATGAGGATTAAGAAATGACCGAAAATCGTTATGAACTAAATAAAAACTTGGCACAGATGCTCAAAGGTGGGGTTATCATGGACGTTCAGAACCCTGAACAGGCTCGTATCGCAGAGGCTGCTGGTGCGGCAGCTGTTATGGCGTTGGAGCGGATTCCAGCTGATATTCGTGCAGCTGGTGGAGTTTCCCGCATGAGTGATCCAAAGATGATTAAGGAAATCCAAGAAGCGGTCAGCATTCCAGTGATGGCCAAGGTCAGAATTGGGCATTTTGTTGAAGCTCAGATTTTAGAGGCTATTGAGATTGACTATATCGATGAGAGTGAAGTGCTGTCTCCAGCAGACGATCGTTTCCATGTAGATAAGAAGGAATTCCAAGTTCCTTTTGTCTGTGGAGCTAAGGATTTGGGTGAAGCCTTGCGTCGTATCGCTGAGGGAGCTTCCATGATTCGGACAAAAGGAGAACCGGGGACAGGTGACATCGTTCAAGCCGTTCGTCATATGCGCATGATGAATCAAGAAATACGCCGTATTCAAAATCTACGCGAAGATGAACTCTATGTCGCAGCAAAAGAACTCCAGGTTCCTGTTGAATTGGTCCAATACGTTCATGAACATGGAAAATTGCCAGTTGTAAACTTCGCAGCTGGAGGTGTGGCAACGCCAGCAGATGCTGCGCTGATGATGCAACTGGGGGCAGAGGGTGTTTTTGTTGGATCAGGTATTTTCAAGTCAGGAGATCCTGTTAAACGAGCAAGTGCTATTGTTAAGGCCGTAACCAACTACAAAAATCCTCAAATTCTAGCTCAAATCTCTGAAGATCTAGGGGAAGCCATGGTTGGTATCAATGAGAATGAAATCAAAATTCTTATGGCAGAGCGAGGAAAATAGATGAAAATCGGAATATTAGCCCTGCAGGGTGCCTTTGAAGAACATGCTAAAGTGCTAGAAAAGTTAGGTGTTGTTAGTGTTGAAATCAGAAATTTAGACGATTTTCAACAGCATCAGAGTGACTTGGTGGGTTTGATATTACCTGGCGGTGAGTCTACAACCATGGGCAAGCTCTTGCGTGACCAACAGATGTTGCTTCCCATCCGAGAAGCTATTTTATCTGGCCTTCCAGTTTTTGGTACTTGCGCAGGCTTGATTTTGCTGGCTAAGGAAATCACTTCTCAGGAAGAAAGTCATCTAGCGACTATGGACATAGTAGCTGAGCGCAATGCCTATGGGCGGCAACTAGGAAGTTTTTATACAGAGGCAGAATGTAAGGGAGTCGGTCAGATTTTCATGACCTTTATCCGTGGTCCGATTATCAGCAGTGTTGGAGAGGGTGTGGAAGTTTTAGCAACAGTTGATGATCAAATCGTTGCAGCCCAAGAAAAAAATATGCTGGTAACTTCTTTTCATCCAGAATTGACAGATGATGCTCGCTTGCACCAGTATTTTATCAATATGTGTAAAGAAAAAAGTTGAGAAAAGATTCTCAACTTTTTTACATGTAATAAACAATGGCGATGTATTGGAGTGCAGATGCCGCTAGGATAAAGAGATGCCAAATCATGTGGAAATAAGGTTTTTTCTTAGCGTAAAATCCAGCTCCAACTGTATAACAGAGTCCACCAGTTACCATAAGACTCCAGAAAATTGGCGTTGTTTGACTGATAATGGCAGGAATGATAGCCAGAACCAACCAGCCCATGATCAGGTAAAGGGCAAGGCTGAATTTCTCATTGACCTTTTTAGCAAAGATTTTATAGAGGATGCCAAAGATGGTCGTTCCCCACTGAATGGCAATAATCAGATAGCCAAACCAGTTATTCATCAAAGTCAATACGACCGGCGTATAAGAGCCTGCGATAGCCACGTAAATCATAGAATGGTCGATGATTCGCAAGACGTATTTGTGGGTCGAACCATAGGCCATAGAGTGGTAAATGGTTGACGAGAGGAACATGAGAAAGAGACTGATAACAAAGATAGAAACGCCAAAAGATGATAAAAATCCGTGTGCTTCATAACTATAGGTGGATGAAATGGGGAGTAGGATGAGCATGATAACGGCACCCACAGCATGGGTCACGCTATTAGCAATTTCCTCTCCAAAACTGAGTTTTTTACTGAGCTTTAGACTAGTATTCATTGGATTTCCTCCTCTTCTTTGATAAGGATTAAGTCTAGAGTTTGATGATAGAGTTTAACCGTTTGACAGCTGGTTTGGATAATAGGATTTTCTGGATCAATCCCATGGTTCATGTAGTCCACAAAAGCATCGTAGAGCTGGTCTGAGCTCGCTTGAGTTTGTAGAGTATTGAGGGTCTGAGCGATTTCTTGGATTGAAAAGACAGACTTGAGAGTGGTGATGGCAATCAAACGGGCAATTTGTTTGCGTTGGTATTTCTTCTTGTCTGGCTTTGTCAGGTAACCATGTTTGACATAGTTATTGACCATGGATGCTGTTAGCCCCTTGTCTTTATCAGGAGAGATAGGGGCACAGACTTGATTAACATAAAGCAAAACCTGATCCAGATAGAGGTCAATGTTCGGAATATCTTCCCATTTTGGGTAGGAAAAGTTAGAATTCATTTCCAACTCCTTTTTATCTAGTTTTTATAACTAGATTATAAAATAATAAAAAACAAAAGTCAAGTTTCAACTGCTTGTAGAAAGCTTTAAATTATGCTATGATGAGAGAAAATAGTTAGAAATGAGGGGAAAAGATGGAGATTCGTTTAGCTTTTCCAAACGAAGTTGATGCGATTATGCAGGTGATGGAGGATGCTAAAAAGTGCTTAGCTGAGTCCGGTAGCGACCAGTGGCAAAATGGCTATCCAAATGCAGATATCATTATTGATGATATCATCTCTGGTCAAGCTTATGTGGCCTTGGAAGAAGGAGAACTACTAGCCTATGCTGCTGTGACCAAGAGCCCAGAGAAAGCCTATGAAGCCATTTATGAAGGAAGTTGGCAGGGGGGAGAATCAGAATATCTGGTCTTTCACCGTATCGCTGTGGCAGCAGATGTCCAAGGACAAGGTGTTGCTCAGACTTTCCTAGAAGGCTTGATTGAAGGTTTTGATTATCTAGATTTTCGTTCAGATACACATGCAGAAAACAAGGTCATGCAGCATATCTTTGAAAAGCTAGGCTTCCAACAGGTCGGTAAGGTTCCAGTTGATGGGGAACGTTTGGCCTATCAGAAATTAAAAAAATGAAGCAGAATAAGTACGCAAAAATGCTCTACCCGTCGCCAATTGGAACCTTATCCTTAGTTGCTGACGAGCAATATCTGTATGGAATTTGGGTACAGGACCAAACTCATTTTGAGAGGGGAATCGCTGGAGATAGTATAGAAGTAGTTAAGAAACATCCTGTCCTAGACCAGGTTATTTCCTATTTAGATACTTACTTTGATGGATGTGCTCAAGATTTGTCTTCCTTACCTCTGGCTCCCATTGGAACGGATTTTGAAAAGCGGGTCTGGGCTTACTTACAGGCCATTCCTTATGGTCAAACAGTAACTTACGGACAAATAGCTCAAGACTTGCAAGTGGCTTCTGCCCAAGCGATTGGTGGAGCAGTGGGGCGCAATCCTTGGTCCATACTTGTTCCCTGTCATCGGGTGCTGGGGTCAGGCAATCGCTTGACAGGCTATGCATCTGGAGTCGAAAAGAAAGCCTGGCTCTTGCAACATGAAGGTGCAACATTTCAAGAAAATAAAAAATAGAAAGAAAAGAAGATGTTAGAATTTATCGAATACCCAAAATGTTCAACTTGTAAGAAAGCAAAAAATGAATTAGATCAACTTGGACTGGAATACCAAGATGTCCACATCGTAGAAGAAACACCAAGTGAAGACGTGATTTTAAACTGGTTGGAAACTTCCGGTTTTGAAGTGAAACAATTTTTCAATACCAGCGGGATCAAATATCGTGAACTGGGCTTGAAAGATAAGGTGGGAAGTTTGTCAAAACAAGAAGCAGCCAAGCTTCTAGCGAGTGATGGTATGTTATTGAAACGTCCAATTTTGGTGGAGAATGGTGCTGTTAAACAAATCGGCTATAGAAAACCCTATGAGGACTTAGGTTTGAGATAGTTTTTATTTATCTCCTTGATAGGTAAAATATATAGCCTCCCTGTTTTAAAGTGTGATAAACTAGAAGATAGACAAAGTCTGAGCAGCCCGTAGCAAATAATTTGCTTGCGAGCAGAAGTATGATAGAATGAATCATTATCAGGAGAGGATGTTTTTATGACTGTTACAACATTTTTAGCATCAGATTGGTACCAAAGTTTGATGCAACTCATTCCGGATGGTAAGCTCTTTAGTTTGCGTTCGGTCTTTGATGGAATTCCAAGAATTGTCCAACAACTGCCTACAACCTTGATGTTGACGCTTGGAGGTGCACTCTTTGGTTTGCTACTTGCCTTGATTTTTGCCATTGTTAAGATCAATCGTGTTAAGATTTTATATCCTTTGCAGGCCTTTTTCGTCAGCTTCTTAAAAGGTACCCCAATCCTAGTCCAACTTATGTTGACCTACTACGGAATTCCTTTGGCACTGAAAGCTATCAACCAACAATGGGGAACTGGTCTCAATATCAATGCGATTCCAGCAGCGCTTTTTGCGATTGTGGCCTTTGCTTTTAATGAGGCGGCTTATGCAAGTGAAACGATTCGTGCGGCCATCCTTTCTGTTAATCCAGGTGAAATTGAGGCGGCACGCAGTTTGGGCATGACACGAGCACAAGTTTATCGTCGTGTGATTATTCCAAATGCAGCGGTGGTAGCGACACCGACTTTGATTAACTCCCTTATCGGTTTGACTAAGGGAACTTCTCTAGCCTTTAGTGCGGGGGTTGTGGAAGTCTTTGCTCAGGCTCAAATTTTGGGTGGAGCCGATTATCGCTATTTTGAACGTTTCATCTCCGTTGCCCTTGTTTATTGGGTAGTCAATATCGGAATTGAAAGCCTCGGCCGTTTCATCGAGAGAAAAATGGCTATTTCTGCACCTGATACAGTATCTACAGATGTGAAAGGGGACCTTCGTTAATGATTAAGATTTCGAATTTAAGCAAATCCTTTTCAGGACAGACTGTCTTGGATCATCTGGACCTGGATATTCAAAAGGGAGAAGTAGTGGCTTTGATTGGTTCATCTGGAGCTGGGAAATCAACCTTTCTTCGTAGTTTGAACTACCTTGAAACTCCAGATAGTGGAACGATTCAGATTGACAATTTTAAAGTTGATTTTTCTAAGATTAGCCAAGAAGAGATTCTAACCCTTCGTCGCAAGTTGTCTATGGTTTTCCAACAGTTTAATTTGTTTGAACGCCGAACAGCTCTTGACAATGTCAAGGAAGGTTTGGTTGTCGTTAAGAAATTATCGAACGATGAAGCAACAAAAATCGCTAAGGAAGAGTTGGCCAAGGTTGGTCTTTCTGACCGTGAAAACCATTATCCTCGCCACTTATCAGGTGGACAAAAGCAACGGGTTGCCCTTGCGCGTGCGCTTGCTATGAAACCAGATGTCTTGCTCTTGGACGAACCAACATCAGCTCTTGATCCAGAATTGGTCGGAGAAGTGGAAAAGTCTATTGCAGATGCCGCTAAGTCTGGTCAGACCATGATCTTGGTTAGTCACGATATGTCTTTTGTAGCCCAAGTGGCAGATAAGATTTTGTTCTTAGATAAAGGGAAAATCATCGAGTCAGGCACACCGGATGAAATCATCAATCATCCGAAAGAAGAACGAACAAAAGAATTCTTTGCTAGTTACAAACGGACTTATATTTGATATAATAGAAAAAGGAAAACTCAGTTAGTTGGACTAGCTGAGTTTACTCTTTAAAAAAGATAGAAACGAGAGAGATCATGCTACTGCATTTATTTTCTTTGTATTTCGAGAGTTTGATCTTAACGGCCATCCTTGTCGTGATTTTTCTGGGGATTTGGATTGGGTTGAGAGCCATGTCTGGTGTGGACAAGACAGCCAAAGCTCGCCAAGCTCATCTCTATGATATGATTATGATTGGAGTTTTGGTCGTTCCGGTGTTATCCTTTGCCGTCATGAGTTTGCTCTTGGTTTTCAAGGCATAATCCTTGCGTGACTAGCAAGAATGAGTTAGAATAAAGATAGTTACAACAAGAAAGAAGGAATTGAAATGTACGATACGATTATTGTCGGTGCTGGACCTGCGGGAATGACCGCTGCCTTATATGCTGCTCGAAGCAATCTGAAAGTGGCTTTGATTGAAGGTGGTCTGCCAGGCGGGCAAATGAATAACACATCTGATATTGAAAACTATCCAGGTTATGCTAATATCAGTGGACCTGAATTGGCTGAAAAGATGTTTGAACCACTTGAAAACCTTGGAGTGGAGCATCTTTATGGTTACGTTGAAAATATTGAAGACCAGGGTGACTTTAAGAAGGTAATCACTGATGATCAAGTTTACGAAACCCGTACTGTCATTGTAGCAACTGGTTCTAAACACCGTCTTTTGGGAGTTCCCGGAGAAGAAGAACTGAACAGTCGAGGTGTTTCTTACTGTGCGGTCTGTGATGGAGCTTTCTTCCGTGATCAAGACTTGCTCGTAGTTGGTGGTGGAGATTCAGCGGTAGAAGAAGCCCTCTTCTTGACACGCTTTGCCAAGACTGTCACTATTGTTCACCGTCGCGATGAACTTCGTGCCCAAAAGGTTTTGCAAGACCGTGCCTTTGCAAATGAAAAAGTCAACTTTATCTGGGACTCTGTAGTTAAGGAAATTAAAGGTGAAAATCGAGTAGAATCTGTCGTATTTGAAAATGTGAAAACAGGTCAAGTAACAGAGCAAGCCTTCGGAGGTGTCTTTATCTATGTCGGTTTGGATCCTGTTAGCGATTTTGTTAAAGAATTGAACATTCAAGACCAGGCAGGCTGGATCCTAACAGACAATAACATGAAAACTAGCGTTGATGGTATATTTGCGGTTGGAGATGTTCGCCAAAAAGATCTTCGCCAAGTAACAACAGCAGTTGGAGATGGGGCTATCGCTGGTCAAGAAGCCTATAAATTTATCACAGAACATAGTTAAGCAAAAAGTTTCCAATCACTTGATTGGAAACTTTTTTATAGTCTGTTTCGGAAAACTTCGTACATGAGAATGGCTGCTGCAACACTGGCATTGAGGCTTTGAACATGACCGTTCATCGGAATGGTTATCATTTCATCAACCTGTTTTTTGATGTTGCTGGAGATGCCTTTTCCTTCATTTCCGATGATGAGGGCGATTTTCCCTTTTGTATTCCACTTGTGGCAAGGAGTACCGTTCATATCCGTTCCAAAGGTCCAGAAGCCTTCAGCCTTGAGTTTGTCTAGGGTTTGACTGAGGTTGGTAACTCGCGCAATCGGTACATGCTCAATAGCACCTGTGGCCGTTTTGGCAACGACAGGAGTCACTCCGACAGCACGGTGCTTGGGAATGATGACACCTGAAACATTGGTCGCATCAGCAGTCCTTAAGATAGAGCCTAAGTTGTGAGGGTCAGTTAGACCATCCAGAATCAACAGAAGTGGATTTTCTTCTTGGCGTGTTTTTGCAAGGATGTGATCCAGCTCGCTATAGGCAAATTCGGACACTCGTAGAACAAAACCTTGGTGGACAGCGCCTTCGGTCATTTCAGACAGGGATTTTTTTGAGATCCAAGAGATGGAGACCTTTTTCTCAGCAGCCAGTTCCTTGACTTTCTCAACATTCTTACCTCGGAGATCATCTTGGAGGTAGAGTTTATTTCCAGTGTTTGCAAGGAGGGCTTCTGTAACGGCGTGGACGCCATAGACAATATCATTTGTTTTCATGCCTCTATTATAACACAAAACCCCGTCTTGCAACGGGATTTTCTTTATTCCAGAATCAGTAAACCATCTTTAACAGCAAATGGATCTTTTTCATTGATACGATCGTAAAACATGATTCCGTTTAGATGATCAATTTCATGTTGGACAACGATAGAGTTGTAACCTTTGAGCTTGATACGGTGTTTTTCGCCGTCCTTGTCAAAGTAATCAACAGTGACGCGGGCATGGCGAATAACATAGCCAGGTACGTTTCGGTCAACAGAAAGGCAACCTTCTCCTTCGCCAAGAGCAGCATCTTGAACAGAGTGAGAGACGATTTTTGGATTGTACATAACAGCTTGCAAGTCGTAGGCTTCCTGTGGAGTTTCACCTTCTTCCACAATATTTGGGACCAAGACGGCAATAATGCGTTTTGAGATATCCAGCTGGGGAGCGGCCAATCCAACTCCACCGCGGAGCCCCATCTTTTCAGCCATAACAGGATCTTGGGAATGTTTGAGGAATTGCATCATCTTTTCGCCAAGGATGATTTCCTGGTCAGACAGTGGGAAAGTGACTTCCTCAGCAACTGCGCGAAGAGTTGGATTCCCCTCGCGGATAATATCGTTCATATCAATTAAGTGAGCAGCTTTTGTAATACGTTCTATTGCAGACATTTTCTCTCCTTTCATTACCTCTACATGATAACACAAAATAGGCGAGAAAGAAAGTCGCAGAAGTTCCTAAAAAATAATATAATAAACGGTATTCCTCTTTTGTCTGTGGTATAATAAAAGAAAAGACTTGCACCAAAAAGCAAGGGGGGAATAAAGATGGAAAAGCGACAAGATAGACGGTCTCAGGACTCTCTTTATGGGGTGTGGAGAACTAGTGTGGATTTCTTTCGGAATTATAAATCCTGGACCAATGCCCAGTTTATTATTGTGTTATTGCTTGCAGTTGCCTTATCCATGGGGGGAAACTTATTAGTTCGAGCAGTACAAGGTAGTAAGGGAACGAGTCCTAGTAATCAAACTCTTGATTCTGCAAGTACTTCCAGTCAATCCAAGGAAAATCAGTCTGGTGAAACGACGGCACGTATCATGGCAAATGGTGACCTTCTCTACCATATCCCCATCTACCGAACAGCTCTTAAAGAAGATGGAACCTATGATTTCCATGAAAATTTTGAGTATGTAAAACCTTGGCTCAAGCAAGCTGATTTAGTAATTGGTGACTTTGAAGGAACGGTGAACAAGGACCACTATTTGGCAGGTTATCCTCTCTTTAATGCACCAGGGGAAGTCATGGATGCAATCAAGGATGCAGGCTACCAAGTTCTAGACTTGGCTCATAATCACATTTTGGATTCTCAAATTGAGGGAGTGGTTTCAACAGCTCAAGCTATTGAAAAGGCAGGAATGACACCCATCGGAGTCTACACACATGAATCCCGTGACCAAGCCCCTATAGTCATCAAGGAAGTCAATGGTATCAAGGTAGCTCTCCTGGCCTATTCCTACGGTTTTAATGGCATTGAGCAGTATATCTCTCAAGAGGACTATAATCGCTATCTTTCTGATTTGAATGAAGATAAGATGAAGGCAGAAATCGAGCGTGCTGAGAAGGAGGCGGATATTACTGTCATCATGCCTCAGATGGGAATTGAGTACCAGCTAGAACCAACGGAAGAACAGAAAACACTGTACCACAAGATGATTGACTGGGGAGCTGATATTATCTTTGGAGGGCATCCTCACGTCGTTGAACCTGCTGAAACAGTTGAAAAAGATGGTGACAAAAAACTGATCATCTACTCCATGGGAAATTTCCTCTCAAACCAGCGCATTGAAACCATGCAAGATGAGGAAAATGCCAAGTGGACGGAGCGCGGTGTTCTCATGGATGTGACCATTAAGAAAAAAGATGGCAAGACTAGGATTGAAACGGCCAAAGCGCATCCTACTTGGGTCAATCGAACACCCAAAGGGACTTACTCTCCAGAAGGTTATCCGCTCTTCCTCTATCAGACCTATATCCTAGAGGACTTCATCGAGGGAGGCAGTCACCGTGACAAGTTGGACGAGGCGACCAAGGAACGAATTGACACGGCCTATAAAGAAATGAATGAACATGTAGGGTTGAAGTGGTAGGTACTCGCCCTAAAGGAGATATGATGACGATTAAATTAATTGCAACAGACATGGATGGAACCTTGCTAGACCCGAGGGGGCAGCTAGATCTGCCCCGCTTGGAAAGGATTTTAGATCAGCTGGATCAAAGGAATATCCGTTTTGTCATTGCGACCGGGAATGAAGTTCACCGTATGAGGCAATTACTAGAACACTTGGCGAGTAGAGTGATCTTGGTTGTTGCTAACGGTGCTCGGATATTTGAGTATGATACATTACTTCAGGCCCAGACTTGGGATGATGCTATGGTTGACAAGGCTCTCCTTCATTTTAAAGGGAGAGAGTGTCGAGATCAGTTCGTCGTCACTTGTATGAACGGGAGTTTTGTCAAGGAAGGAACGGTTTTTACAGACCTGGAAAAATTTATGACTCCAGAGATGATTGAAAAACTTTACCAAAGGACCAATTTTGTGGATGAGCTAAACTCAGACCTCTTTGGAGGAGTTCTAAAGATGAGCATGGTCGTTGGTGAAGAACGTTCTAGTTCAGTTTTGCAGGAAATCAATGACCTCTTTGATGGTCATGTAAGGGCTGTTTCTAGCGGTTATGGTTGTATTGATATCCTGCAGGATGGTGTTCACAAGGCTTGGGGATTGGAAGAATTACTCAAGCGCTGGAATTTAAAATCGGAACAGATCATGGCTTTTGGTGATAGCGAAAATGATGTTGAAATGTTGGAGATGGCTGGAATTGCCTATGCTATGGAAAATGCTGACGATGAGGCCAAGGCAGTTGCGACTGCCCTAGCTCCAGCTAACAGCCAAGGGGGCGTTTATCAGGTCCTAGAAAATTGGTTAGAGAAAGAGGGATAAGGTGGCAGTACAGTTATTAGAGAATTGGCTCTTAAAGGAGCAGGAAAAAATTCAAACCAAGTATCGTGAATTGAATCAAGTATCTGTTCTAGAGCCAGATATCATCTTTATTGGTGATTCGATAGTGGAATATTACCCTCTTCAAGAGTTGTTGGGAACTGCCAAGACGATTGTTAATCGTGGTATCCGAGGCTATCAGACGAGATTGTTATTAGAGAATTTGGATGCCCATCTTTATGGTGATGCTGTGGATCAAATTGTTCTCTTAATTGGGACAAATGATATTGGAAAAGATATTCCCATGAATGATGCTTTGGATAATCTTGAGCGTGTAATCCAATCGATTGCCCGAGAATATCCGCTGTCACAAATAAAACTCCTTTCGATTTTGCCAGTCAATGAAGGCGAAGAACACAAGCAGACAGTATATATTCGTACCAATGAAAAGATTAAGGAATGGAATCAAGCCTATGAGGCTCTGGCCTCCGCCTATATGCAAGTAGATTTTGTGTCGATTTATGATAGTTTGACAGATTCAGAAGGGCAACTTCAATCAGCCTATACAACGGATGGTCTCCATCTAAGTGTAGCCGGTTATCAAGCCTTATCAGAAGCCTTAAAAGGGTGCCTTTTCTAAAGAAACGGCTTGATTTTGCATTTTTTTTGAAGATAGGTTATAATAGTTCTAACATCCTGGGGTCGTTACGGATTCGACAGGCATTATGAGGCATATTTTGCAACCCGTGTGGCGACGTAAACGCTCAGTTAAATATAACTGCAAAAAATAACACTTCTTACGCTCTAGCTGCCTAAAAACCAGCAGGCGTGACCTGATTTGGATTGCTCGTGTTCAATGACAGGTCTTATGATTAGCGAGATACGATCAAGCCTTGTCTAGTGGTTTGATAAGAGATTAATAGACTCGCAGTTCCTAGGCTTGAGTTATGTGTCTAGGGATTGTTAAAACAATACATAACCTATGGTTGTAGACAAATATGTTGGCAGGTGTTTGGACGTGGGTTCGACTCCCACCGGCTCCATTATGAACAGGTATACAGTAGATTTTTTCCAAATTATATCCTTTGTTGTATCCTTCGTTGTATCCTATTTATTCTAGTGTGTTAGTGGAGAATTACTCAAGAGGCTGAAGAGGACGGTTTGCTAAATCGTTAGGTCGGGTAACTGGCGCGGGGGTTCGAATCCCCCATTCTCCGTTAGATAAACCCAGTGTTTTTCTAAACAACTATCCTTGGAGGTAGTCTCCAAGAGTAAATTTTCATAAAGAGGTGAAACATGAAAAAGATCAAGTTACTAAGTATCTTAGCACTTTCAACAGTTGTCTTGGGTGCATGTTCTGTATTTTCTAATCAGTCATCTGAAGCTTCTTCTGATAACAAGGAGAATACGGAACAAGTTGAGAAGAAAGATGAAGCTGCAGAAGTTAAAGAAAAAGTTACAAAAGATGCTGAGATTCTCTTAGACTCAGTTCTTACTAGCGACTCTGCTCGATTTAAGAAGATTTATGGCGACACTTATGAAAAATGGACTGAGGCAGTATTTGCTGTACAAACAAGTGAAAAAATCAAAGAAGAAGGGCTTTCACCTGCATCTACCTATTCAGTACAATGGCACAAAGATTTCCCTGTAGAAACTCCAGAAGAAACCATTTCAGGTTTCTTGAAGATGAGACGTAGATTATATCAAGATATCGGTTCTTACACTGTTAAAGACGTGAAGGTTGATGAATCAGGAAATACAGCGACTGTTACTTTCAACTCTAAGAAGTTACACTCTAAAGGATTGGCTTCATCTACAAGGGAAGTTCTCACTACTCTTATTGGAGGTGTTGATAACCTAGGTAAATACAATCAAGCTGGTTCAAACGTTGACATCAAGCGTTACCAAACATTGGTTTCTTACTGGATTTTTGAGCATCTATTCAAGAAAGATTTCTCAACCTACAGTGACGTTGACCCTAACTTAGCTCATACACCTTTCACTACTGGTGATTTTGATACTGAAATCAAATTAACAAAGGATAAGGATGGAAACTGGCTGATTTCTCAAGAAGATTACCGTACTTTGGCGACAGAGTTGCTTGATGATACAGAAGGTTATGATAAAATTGTCCGTAAAAACTCAACGAAGTCTAATGATAAATCAACAGACAAGTCTTCTGATAAATCTTCAAACAAATCCACTGATAAATCAACAGACAAATCTTCAGATAAAAAAGATAAAAGCAATATCTAATCTTTAGATTTAAAAGAAAAACAAGTAGTCAAAATAAACTACTTGTTTTTTTATGAATTAGGATAGGGAAGGATACAGAAAAATGTGATGTGATAGTTAGAGTAACTCAGCCTTTCATTTCTAGATATTGTTCTTAGAACGATAAAAAAACTGCATTGAGGTGCAGTTTTTCTTTTTTCTACGGAAGACATGGGATTCGAACCCACGCACGCTGTTACACGCCTACCGCGTTTCCAACACGGCCTCTTAAGCCTCTTGAGTAATCTTCCAATACTTACTCAAATAGTCTACCATAAAGCCACTTATCTTGCAATAAAAATTTTGGAAATAAGAAAAATGATAGAATTTGAAAGAAAATGATAAAAAATGCTTGACTTTGGTAGAGAATGTGCTAGAATGAATAGTGTAAACGATAACAGGAGGTGGTTTGGTGTTAAAAACTGAGCGGAAGCAACTGATTTTAGAGGAGTTAAATCAACATCATGTAGTTTCCCTAGAAAAATTGGTTAGTCTATTAGAAACATCAGAATCGACAGTACGAAGAGATTTGGACGAGTTGGAGGCGGAAAACAAGCTTCGCCGTGTTCATGGTGGAGCAGAACTACCTCACTCCTTGCAGGAAGAAGAAACCATCCAAGAAAAATCTGTCAAAAACCTTCAAGAGAAGAAGTTACTGGCTCAAAAAGCAGCCTCTCTTATCAAGGAACAAGATGTTATCTTTATTGATGCTGGAACGACAACTGCTTTTTTAATCAAGGAATTGGTTAATAAGAATATTACAGTTGTAACTAACTCCATTCACCATGCGGTTCAGTTGGTTGAAAAACAGATTCCAACTGTCATGGTTGGAGGAAGTGTCAAAATGGCAACAGATGCATGTATCGGTGGTGTTGCTCTTAACCAAATCAATCAATTGCACTTTGACCGTGCCTTTATCGGGATGAATGGTGTGGACGATGGTTATTATACGACTCCTGATATGGAGGAGGGAGCCGTGAAGCGTGCTATCTTAGAGAATGCCAAACAAACCTATGTCTTGGTGGATTCATCAAAGATTGGTCAAACTTGCTTTGCAAAGGTAGCACCACTTAAACGCGCTATTGTCATCACAAGTCAAGGGCATGAGCTCTTGCAGGTTATTAAGAAGAAAACGGAGGTAATAGAAGTATGATTTATACAGTCACACTCAATCCATCCATTGACTATATCGTTCGCTTAGACAAAGTAGAAGTCGGTAGTGTCAATCGAATGGACAGTGATGATAAGTTTGCTGGTGGGAAAGGAATCAATGTTAGCCGTGTTTTGAAGCGCTTGGATATTCCTAATACTGCGACTGGATTTATCGGAGGATTTACTGGTAAATTTATCACAGATACTTTGGCAGAAGAGGAAATTGAGACACGTTTTGTCCAAGTAGCAGAAGATACTCGCATCAATGTCAAGATTAAAGCAGACCAAGAAACAGAAATCAACGGGACTGGTCCAAATGTGGAACCGGCTCAGCTAGAAGAGTTGAAAGCTATTTTGTCTAGTCTGACAGCAGATGATACGGTTGTGTTTGCGGGTTCGAGTGCTAAGAATCTAGGTAATGTTATTTACAAAGATTTGATTGCCTTGACACGCCAGACTGGTGCGCAAGTGGTTTGTGACTTTGAAGGACAGACCTTGATTGATAGTTTGGACTACCAGCCACTTTTGGTTAAACCAAACAATCACGAGCTTGGAGCTATCTTTGGAGTGAAACTCGAAAGTTTAGATGAAATCGAGAACTATGCTCGTGAGTTACTAGCTAAAGGTGCACAAAACGTCATCATCTCTATGGCTGGAGACGGTGCCCTTCTTGTCACATCTGAGGGAGCTTACTTCGCTAAACCTATCAAGGGAACAGTCAAAAATTCAGTCGGGGCTGGTGACTCTATGGTCGCTGGATTTACAGGTGAATTTGTCAAATCAAAAGATGCAGTAGAAGCCTTCAAATGGGGGGTAGCTTGTGGAACGGCAACGACCTTCTCGGATGACTTGGCAACAGCGGAATTTATTAAAGAAACATATGAAAAAGTTGAGGTAGAAAAACGATGAAAATTCAAGACCTATTGAGAAAAGATGTCATGTTGTTGGATTTACAGGCAACTGAAAAAACAGCTGTCATCGAAGAGATGATTAAAAGCTTGGTAGATCACGGTTATGTGACAGATTTTGAAACCTTTAAAGAAGGAATTTTGGCGCGTGAAGCTCTCACTTCCACTGGTTTGGGTGACGGAATTGCTATGCCTCACAGCAAGAACTCTGCTGTAAAAGAAGCGACCGTTCTTTTTGCTAAGTCAAACAAGGGTGTTGACTATGAGAGTTTGGATGGGCAACCAACTGATCTCTTCTTCATGATTGCGGCACCAGAAGGTGCTAATGATACTCACTTGGCAGCCTTAGCAGAATTGTCTCAATACCTGATGAAAGATGGCTTTGCGGATAAACTTCGTCAAGTAACTTCGCCTGATCAAGTGATTGAGCTCTTTGACCAAGCTTCGGAAAAAACAGAAGAAGCTGCTGTGGTTGAACCTGCAAATAAAGGTGGAGACTTCCTTGTAGCTGTAACAGCATGTACTACAGGAATTGCTCATACCTACATGGCACAAGAGGCCTTGCAAAAAGTTGCAGCTGAAATGGGTGTTGGTATCAAGGTTGAAACCAACGGTGCTAGCGGTGTTGGTAACCAACTAACTGCAGAGGATATCCGCAAGGCTAAAGCTGTTATCATCGCTGCTGACAAGGCTGTTGAGATGGATCGTTTCGATGGAAAACCTTTGGTTAACCGTCCAGTTGCAGACGGTATCCGTAAGACGGAAGAATTGATCAACTTGGCTCTTTCAGGAGACGCTGAAGTTTATCGTGCTGCTAATGGAGCAAAAGCTGCAACGGCATCTAATGAAAAACAAAGTATCGGTGGTGCCTTCTACAAACACTTGATGAGTGGTGTATCCCAAATGTTGCCATTCGTTATCGGTGGTGGTATCATGATTGCCCTTGCTTTCTTAATCGACGGAGCTTTTGGTGTGCCACAAGATAGTCTTGGAAATCTCGGATCCTACCATGAACTAGCTTCTATGTTCATGAAAATCGGTGGTGCAGCCTTTGGCTTGATGCTTCCAGTCTTTGCTGGTTATGTAGCCTACTCTATTGCTGAAAAACCAGGTTTGGTAGCTGGCTTTGTGGCTGGTGCTATTGCCAAAGAAGGTTTTGCCTTTGGTAAAATTCCTTATGCCTCAGGTGGTGAAGCAACTTCAACTCTTGCAGGTGTGTCATCTGGTTTCCTAGGTGCCCTTGTTGGTGGATTTATCGCAGGTGCCTTGGTTCTTGCTATCAAGAAATATGTTAAAGTACCTCGTTCACTTGAAGGTGCTAAATCAATCCTTCTCTTGCCACTTCTTGGAACAATCTTAACAGGATTTGTTATGTTGGCTGTTAACATTCCAATGGCAGCAATCAACACGGCTATGAATGACTTCCTAGGCGGTCTTGGAGGAGGTTCAGCTGTCCTTCTCGGTATCGTTCTTGGTGGTATGATGGCTGTCGATATGGGTGGACCTGTCAATAAAGCAGCCTATGTCTTTGGTACTGGTACGCTTGCAGCGACTGTTTCTTCAGGTGGTTCTGTAGCTATGGCAGCAGTTATGGCTGGAGGAATGGTTCCACCACTTGCTATCTTTGTCGCAACCCTTCTTTTCAAAGATAAATTTACCAAAGAAGAACGTAACTCTGGTTTGACCAACATCATCATGGGCTTGTCATTCATCACTGAAGGAGCGATTCCATTTGGTGCAGCCGACCCAGCTCGTGCAATCCCAAGCTTCATCCTTGGTTCAGCAGTAGCAGGCGGACTCGTTGGTCTTGCAGGAATCAAACTCATGGCACCACACGGAGGAATCTTCGTTATCGCTCTAACTTCAAATGCCCTTCTTTACCTTGCCTCTGTCTTGGTTGGCGCAATTGTAAGTGGTGTGGTTTATGGTTACCTACGCAAACCACAAGCATAAAAAGGATTAGAATAGAAAGATTGTTACCATTTGGTGCAATCTTTTTCTCTATTCGAAATGGCTGTGAAATATGGTATAATAAAAGAATGGCAAACAAGAATACTACAAAAACAAGACGGAGACCGTCTAAAGCAGAACTCGAAAGAAAACAGGCTATCCAGAGGATGTTGATTTCCTTAGGAATTGCCTTATTGTTGATTATTGCAGCCCTCAAACTCGGCGCGGCAGGTGTCACTCTTTACAATCTCATTCGACTGGTGGTCGGAAGTTTGGCCTATGTGGCCATTGGTGCCCTCCTCATTTATCTTTTTCTATTTAAATGGATCCGCAAGCAAGAGGGACTTCTGTCAGGATTTCTCTGTATCTTTGCTGGCTTACTCTTGATTTTTGAGGCCTACTTGGTATGGAAATATGGCTTGGAGCAGTCAGTTCTAAAAGGGACCCTGTTTCAAGTTATGACGGACCTGACTGGTATGCGGGTGACTAGCTTCGCCGGTGGAGGCTTGCTTGGTGTTGGACTCTATATCCCCATATCCTTTCTTTTCTCCAATATCGGATCGTACTTTATTGGAGTTCTCTTGATTCTAGTTGGGGCACTCTTGGTTAGTCCTTGGTCTATTTATGATGTCGCAGCCTTTATTGGAGCTCAGTTCAGATCCTTCATGGAAAAACAGGAACAGAGAAAACAGGAACGCTTCATCAAGAGAGAAGAAGAGAAGGCTCGTCAAGAAGCTGAAGAAGCAGCCAGAATTCAGAGAGAACAAGAAGAACAGGATGCATTACCGCTTCCTCCTGTAGATCCTGAAACGGGAGAAATCTTATCAGAGGTACCAGACTACGATTTCCACCCAATTCCTGAGGAAGAATGGATCGAACCGGAGATTATCCTCCCTCAAACTGATTTTGACGTTCCAGATATGGAAGAAGACTTTGAGGATGAAGAGGTGCAGGTTGATTTTTCTGCCAAGGAAGCCCTTGAATACAAGCTACCAAGCTTGCAACTCTTTGCGCCAGATAAACCCAAAGATCAGTCCAAGGAAAAGAAGATTGTTCGAGAAAATATCAAAATCCTAGAAGAAACCTTTGCTAGCTTTGGTATCAAGGTGACGGTGGAACGGGCTGAAATAGGACCATCAGTTACCAAGTATGAAGTCAAGCCAGCAGTCGGTGTACGGGTTAACCGCATTTCCAATCTGGCAGACGACTTAGCGCTAGCTCTAGCAGCTAAGGATGTTCGGATTGAGGCTCCGATCCCTGGTAAATCCTTAGTCGGAATTGAAGTACCCAACTCTGAGATTGCGACCGTTTCCTTCCGTGAACTCTGGGAACAGTCTCAGACTAAACCAGAAAATCTCCTCGAAATTCCTCTAGGTAAGGCTGTCAATGGAACTGCTCGCACCTTTGAGCTTTCCAAGATGCCCCACCTACTCGTTGCAGGTTCGACGGGATCAGGGAAGTCAGTCGCAGTTAACGGTATTATCGCCAGCATTCTGATGAAAGCAAGACCAGATCAGGTCAAGTTTATGATGGTGGATCCAAAGATGGTTGAGTTATCGGTGTACAATGACATTCCTCACCTCTTGATTCCAGTTGTGACCAATCCACGCAAGGCCAGCAAGGCTCTGCAAAAGGTTGTGGATGAGATGGAAAATCGTTACGAACTCTTTGCTAAGGTTGGAGTACGAAATATCGCTGGTTACAATGCCAAGGTCGAGGAATTTAATAGCCAATCTGAGTACAAACAAGTGCCCCTGCCTTTGATTGTTGTCATTGTAGATGAGTTGGCAGATCTCATGATGGTGGCTAGCAAGGAAGTGGAAGATGCCATCATTCGTCTCGGACAGAAGGCGCGTGCTGCAGGGATTCACATGATTCTCGCAACGCAACGTCCATCGGTTGATGTTATCTCTGGTCTTATCAAGGCCAATGTCCCATCTCGTGTGGCTTTTGCAGTTTCATCAGGTACAGATTCGCGAACCATCTTGGATGAGAATGGAGCAGAAAAACTGCTTGGTCGAGGAGATATGCTCTTTAAACCAATTGATGAAAATCACCCAGTCCGTCTACAAGGATCCTTTATCTCAGATGATGATGTTGAACGCATCGTAAACTTCATCAAGGCTCAGGCAGATGCGGACTACGATGAAAGCTTTGACCCAGGAGATGTTCCTGAAAATGAAGGAGATTTTTCTGATGGTGAAGCTGGTGGCGATCCGCTTTTTGAAGAAGCCAAGGCTTTGGTTATCGAAACCCAGAAAGCTAGTGCTTCGATGATTCAGCGTCGTTTGTCAGTTGGATTTAATCGTGCGACCCGCCTGATGGAAGAGCTCGAAATGGCAGGTGTCATCGGTCCAGCTGAGGGAACCAAACCACGAAAAGTATTGCAACAATAAAAAAATAACTTCTTTCCAAATTTGGAAAGAAGTTATTTTTTTGATTACTGGTTCGTTTTAGTTTCAGAACTCGTCGTATTTGACTGTGTTCCATTATCGCTTGTTTCTTTATTTGTAGCTGGTGTAGAAGAGTCCTGAGTTGTTGTTTTCTGCTCTTCTTTTTTCTCCTCTTTTTTATTGGATTGAGAAGTTTCTTCTTGTAGGGTATTTTCTTTAGTAGAAGTGTTGTCCCTGTTAGGAGTAGTATTTTCCTGAGGGGATTCTTTTTGAATTTCCTTGACAACAGTTGTTTGAGTTGTCGTCGGTTCTTTTTTGTTGTTCTTGTTATTATCCATCGCGTTCATGATGGTAATAGTAGCGGTGATGAGACCAAGGATACTACCGATGGTAGCAATCGTTTTTTGAAAGACAGTAAATCCCTTTTTGATGTGTTCTGTTTTTGGTTTTGAAGTTCTACGATAGTTAGACATGATACTCTCCTTTAATTATGATTTATTATACCTCATTTCTTTAAAAAAATCTTAAAAAAAGAGAAACCTCCCTTTCTTGTCGCAGGTCTCTTTTCGTGATACAATAGAAGGAGTGATTTTAGAAAGCGTGAGAAAACATGATCTACTTTGATAATTCGGCGACAACCAAGCCTTATCCTGAAGCACTTGAAACCTACATGCAGGTTGCTTCAAAAATTGTAGGAAATCCGTCTAGTCTCCATCGTCTGGGAGATCAGGCAACACGAATTTTAGATGCTTCCCGGCAGCAAATTGCAGATTTAATTGGCAAGAAGAGTGATGAAATCTTCTTTACCTCTGGTGGAACAGAAGGAGATAACTGGGTTATCAAGGGTGTGGCCTTTGAAAAAGCCCAGTTTGGTATGCACATCATCGTATCAGCTATTGAACATCCAGCAGTCAAGGAATCAGCCCTTTGGCTGAATAGTCAAGGTTTTGAAATAGATTTTGCTCCAGTTGATGAGAAAGGATTTGTGGATGTTGAAGCATTAGCAGATTTGCTACGACCTGATACGACCCTTGTCTCCATCATGGCAGTTAACAACGAAATTGGCTCTATCCAGCCTATTGAGGCTATTTCGAAACTGTTAGCAGATAAGCCGACTATTTCCTTCCATGTTGATGCGGTTCAGGCACTTGCTAAGATTCCAACTGAAAAGTATCTAACTGATCGAGTGGATTTTGCGACCTTTTCAAGTCATAAGTTTCATGGTGTCAGAGGTGTTGGATTTGTCTATATCAAGTCTGGTAAGAGGATCATGCCTCTTTTAACAGGTGGTGGTCAGGAGCGAGACTATCGTTCGACAACTGAAAATGTTGCTGGAATTGCAGCGACAGCCAAAGCTCTCCGTTTATCTATGGAAAAGTTAGATATCTTTGCTAGTAAGACAGGGCAGATGAAGGCAGTCATTCGTCAAGCTCTTCTGGATTATCCAGATATTTTTGTCTTTTCAGATGAGGAAGACTTTGCCCCTCATATCCTGACTTTTGGGATTAAGGGTGTTCGTGGTGAAGTCATCGTTCACGCCTTTGAAGACTATGATATTTTCATTTCCACAACCTCTGCTTGTTCGTCCAAGGCAGGAAAACCTGCGGGGACCTTGATTGCCATGGGAGTGGACAAAGATAAGGCCCAGTCAGCTGTGCGTCTAAGCCTAGACCTGGAAAATGATATGAGTCAAGTCGAGCAGTTTTTGACCAAGCTAAAATTAATTTACAATCAAACTAGAAAAGTAAGATAGGAGCATTTATGCAGTATTCAGAAATTATGATTCGTTACGGAGAATTGTCAACCAAGCACAAAAATCGTATGCGTTTCATTAATAAACTTCGTAATAATATTTCAGACGTTTTGTCTATCTATCCTCAAGTTAAGGTAACCGCAGATCGCGACCGTGCCCACGCTTACCTCAATGGAGCTGATTACACAGCAGTAGCAGAATCACTCAAACAAGTCTTTGGAATTCAAAATTTTTCTCCTGTGTATAAGATTGAAAAGTCAGTGGACGTTCTGAAGTCTGCTGTCCAAGAGATTATGAAGGAAATCTACAAGGAAGGCATGACCTTTAAAATCACTAGCAAGCGTAGCGATCACAACTTTGAATTGGATAGTCGTGAACTGAATCAAACTCTTGGTGGAGCTGTTTTCGAGGCTATTCCAAACGTGCAAGCTCAGATGAAAAATCCAGATATTAATCTTCAGGTTGAGATTCGTGAAGAGGCTGCCTATCTTTCCTATGAAACTTTTCGTGGAGCAGGAGGATTACCTGTGGGAAGTTCTGGTAAAGGTATGCTCATGTTGTCAGGAGGGATTGACTCACCTGTAGCAGGTTATCTAGCTCTTAAACGTGGGGTAGATATTGAAGCCGTCCACTTTGCTAGCCCGCCATACACAAGTCCTGGTGCCCTCAAGAAAGCCCACGATTTGACTCGGAAATTGACCAAGTTTGGTGGCAATATCCAGTTTATCGAGGTGCCTTTTACAGAGATTCAAGAGGAAATCAAGGCTAAGGCACCAGAAGCCTACCTCATGACCTTGACCCGTCGTTTTATGATGCGCATTACCGACCGTATTCGAGAGGTGAGAAATGGTTTAGTTATCATCAATGGGGAAAGTCTTGGTCAAGTAGCTAGCCAGACCTTGGAAAGCATGCAGACTATCAACGCTGTGACCAGCACTCCAGTCATTCGTCCCGTGGTTACGATGGACAAGTTGGAAATCATTGACATCGCGCAGGAAATCGATACTTTTGAAATTTCAATCCAGCCTTTTGAAGACTGCTGTACTATTTTTGCGCCTGACCGTCCTAAGACCAATCCTAAGATAGAGAATGCAGAGCAGTATGAAAAACGCATGGATGTTGAAGGCTTGGTTGAGCGAGCAGTGGCTGGTATCATGATTACTGAAATCACTCCCCAGGTTGAAAAAGATGCTGTCGATGAGTTAATTGACAATCTCCTCTAATCAGAAAACCCAGAAGAATTCAGAAAAATAAATGAAAAAGTTAGTTATTTATCCTTAAAATGGACAATTACTGACTTTTTTTCTATTTTTATGGTATAATAAGATAAAATTTTGAATATAGAGAGTTTTCTGACAATGAATCATTCCTACTTTTACTTAAAAATGAAAGAACACAAACTCAAGGTTCCTTATACTGGAAAAGAGCGTCGTGTGCGTGTGCTTCTACCTAAGGACTACGAGAAAGACACCGACCGTTTTTACCCAGTTGTTTACTTTCATGATGGGCAAAATGTCTTTTACAGCAAGGAGTCTTATATCGGACACTCTTGGAAGATTATTCCAGCCATTAAGCGGAATCCTGATATCAGTCGCATGATTGTTGTAGCCATCGACAATGATGGTTTGGGGCGGATGCATGAGTATGCGGCTTGGAAGTTTCAAGAATCTCCTATCCCAGGCCAGCAGTTTGGCGGTAAGGGTGTGGAGTATGCCGAGTTTGTCATGGAGGTGGTCAAGCCTTTTATCGATGAAACCTACCGAACCAAAGCTGATCGCCAGCACACGGCTATGATTGGTTCGTCACTAGGAGGCAATATTACCCAGTTTATCGGACTAGAGTACCAAGACCGAATTGGTTGTCTAGGTGTCTTCTCATCTGCCAACTGGCTTCACCAAGAAGCCTTTAACCGCTATATCGAGCGTAAGAAATTGACGCCTGAACAGCGCATTTTCATCTATGTAGGAACAGAAGAAGCAGACGATACGGACAAGACCTTGATGGCTGGCAATATCAAGCAAGCCTATATCGACTCGTCGCTTCGTTATTACCGTGATTTGATTGCAGGTGGAGTACACTTGGATAATCTTGTCTTGAAAGTTCAGTCTGGTGCCATCCATAGTGAAATACCTTGGTCGGAAAATTTGCCAGACTGTCTCCGATTTTTTGCAGAGAAATGGTAAGTTAAGAAAGGAGAAAGCCAATGCATATTGAAAACCTTAGCCACTGGAGTGGCAATCTTAATCGTGAAATGTACCTCAACCGTTATGGACATGCTGGGATTCCAGTTGTTGTTTTTGCTTCATCTGGTGGCAGTCACAACGAATACTATGATTTTGGCATGATTGATGCCTGTGCTTCCTTTATCGAGGAAGGGCGCGTCCAGTTCTTTACTCTCTCCAGTGTTGACAGTGAGAGCTGGTTGGCTACTTGGAAAAATGGTCATGACCAGGCGGAGATGCACCGCGCCTACGAACGCTATGTGATTGAGGAGGCCATTCCTTTTATCAAGCACAAGATAGGTTGGTTTGATGGCATGATGACGACAGGTTGCTCAATGGGGGCCTACCATGCACTCAATTTCTTTCTCCAGCATCCAGATGTCTTTACCAAGGTGATTGCCCTCAGTGGTGTTTACGACGCACGTTTCTTCGTTGGCGATTACTACAATGATGATGCTATTTACCAAAACTCACCAGTAGATTATATCTGGAATCAAAACGACGGATGGTTTATCGATCGTTACCGTCAGGCAGAAATCGTCATTTGTACGGGTCTTGGTGCCTGGGAACAAGACGGTCTACCATCTTTCTACAAGCTTAAAGAAGCCTTTGACCAGAAACAAATTCCAGCATGGTTTGCTGAATGGGGACACGATGTCGCCCACGACTGGGAATGGTGGCGTAAACAAATGCCTTATTTTCTTGGACACTTGTATCTATAAAAGGAGTTGCCTATGAATTACCTTGTTATTTCTCCCTACTATCCGCAAAACTTCCAACAATTTACCATCGAGCTAGCCAATAAAGGCATCACAGTCTTGGGAATTGGTCAAGAACCTTACGAACAACTAGATGAACCTTTGCGAAATAGCCTAACCGAGTATTTCCGTGTGGACAATCTTGAAAACATAGACGAAGTCAAACGTGCTGTTGCCTTTCTGTTCTACAAGCATGGCCCAATCGACCGCATCGAATCTCACAATGAATACTGGCTTGAGCTGGATGCAGCACTTCGTGAGCAATTCAATGTTTTTGGTGCCAAACCAGAGGATCTCAAAAAGACCAAGTTTAAGTCTGAGATGAAGAAACTTTTCAAAAAAGCAGGTGTCCCTGTGGTACCTGGTACTGTTATCCAGACAGAAGCAGATGTGGATAAAGCAGTGAAAGAAATCGGTCTACCAATGATTGCCAAACCTGACA
The DNA here is from genome assembly GCF_030546305.1 of Streptococcus sp. GP0011. Taxonomy (GTDB): domain Bacteria; phylum Bacillota; class Bacilli; order Lactobacillales; family Streptococcaceae; genus Streptococcus. The sequence continues at coordinate 193,399 of NZ_JAUONR010000002.1, forward strand.
ATGGAGTGGGAGCGGCAGCAACCTTTAAGCTTGAGACAGAAGACGATGTAAATCACTTTAAGGCTGAATGGGACCATTCAACCGTTTATTTCTTTGAAAAATTTGTCACTTCTAGCGAAATCTGTACCTTTGACGGGCTTGTGGACAAGGATGGCAACATCGTCTTTTCAACGACTTTTGATTATGCCCATACACCACTTGATCTCATGATTTATAAGATGGACAATTCCTACTATGTACTCAAGGATATGGATCCAAAACTGCGCAAGTATGGCGAGGCCATTGTCAAAGAATTTGGAATGAGAGAACGCTTTTTCCATATCGAGTTTTTCCGTGACGGGGACGACTACATTGCCATTGAGTACAATAACCGTCCTGCAGGTGGCTTTACCATTGATGTTTATAACTTTGCCCATTCCTTGGACCTCTACCGAGGCTATGCGGCGATTGTCGCAGGAGAAGAGTTCCCAGAATCAGAATTTGAACCTCAATACTGTCTAGCTACATCACGTCGTGCAAATGCAAATTATGTCTATTCAGAAGAAGACTTGCTTGCTAAGTACAGCCAGCAATTCAAGGTCAAAAAAATCATGCCAGCAGCCTTTGCAGAGCTACAAGGGGACTACCTTTATATGTTGACCACTCCGAGTCGCCAAGAGATGGAGCAGATGATTGCAGATTTTGGTCAACGTCAAGAATAACGATTAGAACAAAAGGAGTTTGACTTCTTTTGTCCTTTTCTTAAAGATAAGTTAAATAAAGCGTTTTCCATAGATTCTTTTAGAAAAGATATTGCTAAAAGGCCTAAAAATTGATAGAATAAGGATTGTCTAAAAAAATTTAAGGAGAATCTATCAAATGGATTTTACATGGGCTATTAAATATGCCACAGAATTCTTGGGAACTGCTATTTTGATCATTCTTGGTAATGGTGCAGTTGCTAACGTTGAACTTAAAGGTACGAAAGGTCACCAAAGTGGCTGGCTCGTTATCGCGGTTGGTTATGGTATGGGGGTTATGATCCCAGCCTTGATGTTTGGTAATGTATCTGGTAACCACATCAACCCAGCTTTCACTCTTGGACTTGCTGTTAGTGGACTTTTCTCTTGGGAGCAAGTACCATATTACATCCTAGCACAAGTTTTGGGAGCAATCTTTGGTCAAGCTTTGGTTGTAGCGACTCACCGTCCTTACTACTTGAAGACAGAAAATCCAAACAATATCTTGGGTACCTTCTCAACGATTTCAAGCATCGACCACGGTACAAAAGAATCACGTTTTGCAGCTACTGTTAACGGTTTCCTCAATGAGTTTGTAGGTTCATTTGTTCTTTTCTTTGCAGCACTTGGTTTGACTAAAAACTTCTTTGGTGCTGAGGTTCTTCAATACATGAAACAAATGGCTACTCAAGCTGGACAAACTGTTGATTTAAGTGAATTGGCAGTGAAAGCTCAAGTAGCTCCACATACAGCTGCTGGGATCTCAGTTGCGCACTTGGCACTTGGTTTCCTAGTAATGGCCTTGGTAACTTCACTCGGTGGACCTACTGGACCTGGTTTGAACCCAGCTCGTGACTTTGGACCACGTCTTCTTCATGAACTCCTTCCAAAATCAGTTCTTGGTCAACACAAGGGTGATTCAAAATGGTGGTATGCATGGGTTCCGGTTGTAGCTCCAATTGCAGCGGGTATTGCAGCAGTAGCACTATTCAAATTACTTTACCTATAAAAAATAAAACTGGGGAATCCCAGTTTTTTTGTTATAAAATTTTTAAATAAAATAGATATGGCTTGTAAAATATTCGAAAATCCTTTAAAATAAAAGAGTTGGAGGAATATATGAATGTGAATGAGATTGTTCGGATCGTTCCGACTTTGAAAGTTAATAATCGAAAATTAAATGAAAGTTTTTACATTGAAACCCTGGGGATGAAACCTTTGCTGGAAGAGTCTGCCTTTCTTTCCTTAGGCGACCAGACAGCTACGGAGAGATTGATTTTAGAAGAGGCTCCAAGCATGCGAACACGCAGAGTTGAAGGGCTTAAGAAGCTAGCTAGACTCTTGATAAAGGTTGAGAATCCTTCTGAAATCGAGGCCCTCCTTTCTCAGATGAAGTCTCTTCCTCGCTTATTTAAAGGTAACCGTGGGTATGCTTTTGAGATTGTTTCTCCTGAAGAGGATGTGATCCTTGTTCATGCAGAAGATGATATAAGAGATTTGGTTCCACTGGAAACTGTTCCTGAATTTTATTCAAATACAAGTATAAAATACGTGAGCCAATTTGAGGTTTCTATGGAGTTGCGTTTGCCTGAAGGGACAGAGAGTTTACTTGATCCCGAAGGAGTAGCGCCAGTAATTACCTTTACTAAAGGACAAGGACCAGATTTGGCTGTTGAAAACAATGTCACTTGGGACCTGACGATGTTAAAATTTTTAGTCAAGAATTTTGATCTAACCAGTCTTCGTCAGAAATTTGAAAAGACAGGCTACTTTGTCCCTAAGTCTGAAAAATTCTTCCTTGGTAAAGATACCAATAACATTGAATTGTGGTTTGAAGAAGCATGAAGTGGGAAAAAATTCTAAGAAAAATAGAAAATCAAATTGAGGCAGGGATTTATCCCGGGGCCTCTTTTGCATATTATAAGGATGGTGAATGGAAAGAGTCTTATCTAGGATTGAGTGATCCAGAACGAGACTTGAAGACAGAAAGCGGTTTGGTTTATGATCTGGCTAGTGTGAGTAAGGTCGTGGGAGTGGGGACGGTTTTCACCTTCTTGTGGCAGCAGCGCAAATTAGATATTAATCGACCGGTGACGGATTGTTTACCGGAGTGTGATTATCCTGATATCACTATACGGCAGCTTCTGACCCATGCCACAGACTTGGACCCCTTTATTCCAAATCGGGACCTCTTGACTGCCCCTGAATTAAAAGAAGCCATGTTTCACCTCAATAGACGAAGTCAGCCTGCTTTCTTATACTCGGACGTTCACTTTTTACTCTTAGGATTTCTTTTGGAAAAAATCTTTAACCAAGACTTGGATCAGATTATAGAAGAACAAGTTTTGGAACCATGGGGAATGAAAGAGACCAAGTTCGGCCCAGTTGAGCAAGCTGTACCAACAGTGAGAGGAGTGGAGGCCGGAATCATTCACGATCCCAAAGCCCGTCTATTAGGGAAACACGCAGGAAGTGCTGGTTTATTTTCGACTGTTAAGGATTTGCAGATCTTTCTGGAACATTACTTGAAAGATGATTTTGCTGCAGAATTGAGTCGAAATTTTTCTCCCTTAGATGATAAGGAGCGGTCTCTAGCCTGGAATCTGGAAGGGGCTTGGCTCGACCATACGGGTTATACTGGTACCTTTATCATGTGGAATCGGGAGAAGCAGGAAGCGGCTATCTTTTTATCCAATCGAACGTATGAGAAGGATGAGCGTGCCCAGTGGATAGTCGATCGAAACCAAGTCATGGAAATGATTCGTCAAGAAGAGTAGGGGGAAGCATGTCAAAAATCGTAAAAGGAACTCTGTATACAGTAGTAGCAGGGATTGCTTGGGGCTTGTCTGGAACCAGTGGCCAATACCTGATGGCACACGGGATTTCCGCTCTAGTCTTGACCAATTTGCGACTTATCATTGCAGGCTTGGCACTGGTATTTTTATCCTACGTGACCGCAAAGGATAAACTCTATGCTTTTTTAAAAGACAGAAAAAGCCTTTTATCTCTGCTGTTGTTTGCCTTGTTTGGACTTTTCTTAAACCAGTTTGCCTATCTTTCTGCCATTCAGGAGACCAATGCTGGAACGGCAACGGTTCTCCAGTATGTATGTCCTGTTGGGATTTTGGTTTATACCTGTATGAAAGATAAGGTAGCTCCGACACTGGCTGAGATTTTTTCGATTGGATTGGCTATAGGAGGAACTTTTCTGATTGCAACGCACGGGAAAGTTGACCAGTTATCTGTCACATCCCTAGGTCTGTTCTGGGGCCTCTTTTCAGCCTTGACCTATGCCCTCTATATCATCCTTCCTATTGCTTTGATTAAGAAGTGGGGCAGTATTTTGGTGATTGGTGTCGGGATGGTTATTTCTGGTGTAGTGGCTCTTCCCTTTACAGGAGTCTTACAGGCTAGCATACCAACCAGCTTAGATTTTTTCTTTGCATTTACTGGGATTATCATTATTGGAACGGTTTTTGCCTATACAGCTTTCCTAAAGGGAGCTAGTCTGATAGGCCCTGTTAAGTCTAGTTTATTGGCTTCCATAGAGCCAATTTCTGCCGTTTTCTTTGCCTTTCTGATTATGAAGGAACAGTTTTATGCGATTGATTTTATCGGTATGGCTATGATTTTACTAGCCGTGACCATTATTTCATTGAAAGATTTACTGTTGGAAATAAAGAGTAAGTAATTAAAAAATCCACTCAATCGAGTGGATTTTTTGTGTATAGATGATTAGTCTTTATTTTCGTGTGGCAAAATCAAGTTCAAGATGATTCCTGTCATGGCTGATAGAGCAGTACCTGAAAGGGTTACTGGACCGAGTTTAAGGATTGCTCCACCAAGTCCAAGTACCAGCATAGCACTTGCAATGATGAGGTTACGCATTTGACTGAAGTCAACACGTTCCTTAATCAAAACTTTCAAACCATTGCTGGCGATAACTCCATAGAGAAGGATGGACATGCCACCAAGCACAGCATTTGGAATGGTTGAAATCAAGGCAGTGAATTTACCTAAGAAGCTAAGAGCAATGGCGATAAAGGCTGCGTTACGGATAACAGAGACAGAAGCGATACGAGTCATCCCGATAACTCCTGTATTTTCTCCGTAAGTCGTGTTAGCTGGTCCACCTAGGAAGGCTGATACAGATGTCGCGATACCGTCACCAAGAAGCGTACGGTGAAGTCCTGGTTCTTTCAGGAATTGACGGCCACAGATTTGGCTCAAAACTGTGTGGTCTCCGATGTGTTCTGAAATGGTTACAATAGCGATTGGCAAGATGGCGATTGTTTCAGGACCGAAGTACAAGTTGTACTCTTTAAAGGCACCACCAGTGCTAAATGGCAAGTAGAAACCAGGAATTTCAAACCAGTTGGCTTGAAGGACTGGGGTAAAGTCAACCAAACCAAGCATCATAGCGAAGATATAACCACCGATGATGGCAAAGAGGAAAGGAATGATACGAAGGAAACCTTTTCCTTTTGTATTGATAAAGGCGGCAATCAAGAATGTAACAACGGCTACAAGGGCGTTTTTCCAGTTTCCGTCTGCTACGAGTCCAGCATTCGTTACAGCAGAACCAGCAAGACCAAGACCGATAACGATAATCATAGGTCCGATAATGATTGGGGGCAAGAGTTTATCAATCCATTTCGTACCTGCAAAACGAACACTTGCTGCTACAAGGACATAGACCAAACCAGTCAAGATAACTCCAGTTTGAGCAGCAGAGACATCGCCTCCCATTTCTTTCATGGCTAGAGACATAGCTGTGATAAAGGCGAATGAAGAACCTAGATAAACTGGAACCTTAAAGCCAGTAGAAATCATGTAGATAAGTGTTCCAATACCGGATGCAAAGAGAGCAACCGATACGGGCATTCCCAAAATTAAGGGAACGAGAATGGTTGCGCCAAACATGGCAAATACGTGCTGGAAGCTTAGAAGAATACCTTTACCAGCAGAAGGACGTTGATCAACGTCTAGTAACAAGTCAACAGTTGATTCCTGTTTCATAAAAACCTCACTTTTGGGCACCAAAAAAGAGCCCATTATTTTGCAGCAATAGGCCCTCAGAGTAAGACTTTTTAAAAAATAGCTATCTTTTAAAAATTTATATAAATCTGCGCCTTCGTCACCTCACAGGATGACATTAAAAACCTTTGCTTAGGATAGTATAGCAGAAAAAATTCGTTTTGTAAACGAATTTTTCCCGAGCCCAGAAATGTGAGAGTGAGGTCCGTTTTGTAAGCGAATTTTTCCCGAGCCCAGAAATACGAGAGCGAGGTTTGATTTTGTAAATCATTTTTTCCCGAGCCCGGAAATGCGAGAGCGAGGTTCGTTTTGTAAACGAATTTTTCCCGATCCTAGAAATAATAAAGCGAGGCTGATTTTGTAAATTGTTTTCTGAACTTTAAACAAGGGTGCACTATTGTTTAAAGTGGGCGTTTGTTGGGCATGCCAGCCTTTCTTGGGTACTTGTTAGGTGTTTCCTTTTTCTTTTCGACGACAGTGATGTAGCGCGGATCTCCATTTGGCAGGGCATAGCTGAGGTTGTCCTCTACCTTACTAAAGAGGAGGTTAAGGGCATTCTTGGCTTCTAGCAATTCCTCAGGAGCATTGCTGGCCTTGAGTGCCAATAGTTTGCCGCCAACTTTAAGATAGGGAATGGTCAGCTCAGACAAAACCTGCATACGGGCAACCGCACGAGCCGTCACCATATCAAACTGGGCACGGAAGTTCTTGTCTTGGGCAAAGTCTTCTGCCCGTCCATGGTAGAAGTGAACACCATCCAAATCCAACTCCTGAGCCAAAAGCTGAAGGAAGTTAATGCGCTTATTGAGCGAATCAATGATGGTCACCTCCAACTGAGGATAGAGAATTTTCATGGGCAGACTAGGAAATCCTGCCCCCGCTCCGATATCAAGAAGTTTGATAGTTTCATTTGAAATCAAGCCTTGCAGAATAGGTGCAATCGAATCATAAAAATGTTTGAGATAAACTTCCTCTTTATCTGTAATAGCGGTCAGGTTAATCTTTTCATTCCACTCGACCAAGAGCTCAAAATACCGTTCAAATTGGTTCTTTTGCTGGTCCGAAAGTGGAAGATTTTGCTCAGCTAGTAGGCTGTAAAAAGTTTCTGGTTTCATAGTAGTTTCCTTCTCTAGTATCATCTTATTTTACCATATTCGTTAAAATTTTGATATACTGGTAGTAATCTAAAAGCAGAAAGGAAAAAGATTATGACTTGGATTATTCTTGGAGTTTTGGCTCTGATTGTTATTTTTGTGATTGTTAGCTATAACGGTTTGGTTAAAAATCGTATGCAGACCAAGGAGGCTTGGAGCCAGATCGATGTTCAGTTGAAGCGTCGTAATGATCTCCTCCCAAACTTGATTGAAACAGTCAAAGGCTATGCAAAATATGAAGGTTCTACCTTGGAAAAAGTAACAGAACTTCGTAGACAAGTAGCCACAGCAACTTCACCGGCAGAAGCTATGAAGGCCAGTGATGCCCTTACCCGCCAGATTTCTGGTATCTTTGCAGTAGCAGAGAATTACCCAGACTTGAAAGCTAGTGCTAACTTTATCAAATTGCAAGAAGAGTTGACCAATACAGAAAATAAAATTTCATACTCACGTCAACTCTACAACAGTGTTGTCAGCAACTACAATGTAAAACTTGAAAGCTTCCCAAGTAACATCATCGCAGGACTATTTGGCTTTAAAGCTGCAGACTTCCTTCAAACACCTGAAGAGGAAAAGGCGGTTCCTAAAGTTGACTTTAGCGGTTTAGGTGACTAAGATGTTGTTTGATCAAATTGCGAGCAATAAACGAAAAACGTGGATTTTGTTGCTGGTTTTCTTCCTACTCTTGGCCTTGGTTGGTTATGCGGTTGGCTATCTCTTTATGCGCTCAGGTCTTGGTGGCATGATTATTGCCTTGATTATTGGTCTTATCTACGCTCTGACCATGATCTTTCAATCGACAGAGATTGTCATGTCTATGAATGGGGCGCGTGAGGTTGATGAGCAAACAGCCCCAGACCTCTACCATGTAGTAGAAGATATGGCCATGGTCGCTCAGATTCCCATGCCACGTGTTTTCATCATTGAGGATTCTTCTTTAAATGCCTTTGCAACAGGTTCGAATCCGCAGAATGCAGCTGTCGCAGCCACTTCGGGCCTTCTGGCTATCATGAATCGCGAGGAACTGGAAGCTGTTATGGGGCATGAGGTCAGTCATATCCGAAACTACGATATCCGCATTTCGACCATTGCTGTTGCCCTTGCCAGTGCTATTACCCTTCTGTCTAGTATGGCAGGACGGATGATGTGGTGGGGTGGCGCTGGTCGCAGGCGGAGTGATAATGATCGTGATGGAAATGGTTTGGAGATTATCATGCTTGTTATCTCTCTCTTAGCCATTGTTCTAGCACCTCTCGCAGCAACCTTGGTGCAACTAGCCATTTCCCGTCAGAGGGAATTTTTGGCGGATGCATCTAGTGTGGAGCTGACTCGCAATCCTCAAGGGATGATCAATGCCTTGCGTAAGTTGGAGGATAGCGAGCCGATGCATCACCATGTTGACGATGCCAGCAGCGCTCTTTATATCAATGATCCGAAGAAAGGTGGCGGACTTCAAAAACTCTTTTATACCCACCCGCCTATCTCAGAACGAATCGAACGCTTGAAACAAATGTAAAAAAAATCCAGAGAGATTTCTCTGGATTTTTGCTATGTTCAAAAATTATAAATCTTGTAAATCAACGACTTCCAAACCATTTTCTGTCAAACGATAGATACTCGTACAGACCTCTTTTAAGAAGCGTCTGTCATGCGAAACAGTGATTAGACCGCCTGGATAGGAGGCAAAGAGTTTTCTGATTTCAGGTTGAGAAGTGGGAGAAAAATTACGTGTGGGCTCATCCAGAAGGAGAAAGTTTGGTTTGCGCAACACTAAATCCAAAAGTAGGAGTTTGCCTTGTTGACCACCAGATAGGGAGTGGATTTGGTGGTGCATCTCAGGATAGCTGAAATTGAGACTGGCTAAATGAGATTGGATTTTCTGTAGTTCCTCTTTTTGTCCGGTTTGGCTGAGATAGGCTACTGGAGATAAATCCAATTGCAGTTTTTTATGGTAATCTTGTGGCATAAAACCAAGCGAAATCTCTCTTTTGGCGCTGAGCAGTTGTTGCAACTTGGCTAACAGAGTTGATTTCCCAACACCATTTGGTCCGATGATACCGATTTTATCTTGGCCACGGACCGTTAGCCGTAACTCCTGAGCTAAAATACGCTCGCCAATGGACAAATTTTCTTTTTCCAGTTGGATTAAGACTTTAGAAGCCGCTAATGGCTGGATGTCTGAAAAGAAAAGTTGGATTTGTTCCTCTTCAAGTGGCTTTTGGGTCATGGACTGAGCTTCCTTTTCAAAGCGTTTTTCTTGAGAAAGAACAGTTTTCATCTTTTTAGCCAATAGGCGTCCAGCAACATCATTTTTAGTGTTACGCAAAGCAGTTTCTACATTTTGCTTGACGCGACGATGCTTTTCCATGGTTTTGTCATAGGCTCTCTGGTCGTTAGCAGCTTGCTGGCTTTGTCTTGCAAAATTTGCCTTTCTTTGTTCACTATAGCGATCATAGTCTAAATGCTCGACTAGCGTTTCCGCTTCTTTTCGGTGCTTGACTAGGCGCAAGTGGACAATAGTATCTGCCGTTTGAGAAAGAAAGTCTTCATCATGGGAAATGAAAATAACAGTTTGCCGAATCTTTTGAATCTGACCTTTTAGCCAATCAACCGTTTCAAGGTCTAGGTCATTTGAAGGTTCATCTAAAAATAGAATCTCAAAAGGTTTTGCTAACTCGTGGATGAGCTGAATTTTCAAAGCTTCGCCCCCTGATAGACTGCCAATCTCTTGGTCGCTAGCAAAACGGTCGCTATCAAAGTGCAACTCCTCCGCCAAACGATAAAGAATACTGTAGTCTAAATCAGCAGAATCTAAAAAGAAGTAGTCATGTAGAGTCCTATTTTTCAGGATTTCAGGGATTTTTTGAGGAATGCATGCCAGTGATTGAAGGTCAGACTGGATGTCGCCCTTGATAGTAAAATCAGATAATGCTTCCCCCATTAAAGCTCGTAGTAAAGTCGATTTACCATTTCCTTCTTCACCAATAATAGCAACCTTTTCTCCGTCTTGGATAGTCATGGTTAGGTCAGATACAAGATCTCGTAGATCTTTGTTTTGCGTGATAGTTAGATGATTGATTTTTATCATATTGTTGCCCTTTCTAGAATGTCGATAGTGCATAACAAAAAGCTCTACTTTATCTAGTAGAGCCCAAAGTCACTGTCAAAACTCTATTATCCTCGTTGAAAAAACTCGTCAAACTAGCTTGGAGCTGCCTAACCCAACCCAAGAGGAGCATAGCTTTCTAGTTTTTTGATTTTCAATGAGGACAAGATACTAGAAAATCTAGTATGAAAAGAGCACACAAAAAGAGACAAAAACAAGATCTACTAAATAAAGATTCTTTATTTGATAGACTTAGTTGTTCATGTCTCCCTTACCTCCGAGTATTAGTACCTCTATCCTATACCTTTCAGGAAATTTTGTCAATAGAAAACAAGTGATTTCAAGCTCTAAAAACCGAAAACAGGTCCATAGAGAGTCAATACGTGTTTGACATGTTCGTAGTGGAACTTGTCATAGTTGCGCCAAGCGGTGCGTGCTTGATCATTCAGTTTTAAGCTCCCTAGTCCAATCAGCAGACTAGTACGTTGGTAAAATTTCTCAAGGTCGATTAAGATACTGTTGTCTAGCTTTTCTGCTTTTTTTAGTTCCTTAAGAGTAGTGTTCAGCAGCTCTTGCAGTCGAAGATCATCGGCTGTTCCCTGTTTGCAACTTTGGTAGCTTTTATTTAACTCGGAAAGGAGTTGGTAAGCTTCAGTGATGAGTGCTTTGTCTTCCATGTGAGCATCCTCCTTGCTCTGATGTATTCTTGCCTATAGTATAGCACTAATAGGAAGGTTTGTCATAGTAAATATGTTAAAAAATGAGATTTTAATCTCAAAGTTTGGGAGGCTGACTTATAGCCTTTTCATGGTATAATCAAGTGAGTACATCTTTATGGAGGAAATATGAAGTTAAACATTCAAGAAATTCGTAAGCAACCTGAAGGCCTGCATTTTGAACAAGCTTTAGACCTGGCAGCAGAATTGTGTAAACGAAATCAAGAGATTTTAGATGTCAAAGATATCCTTGCAGTGGGGAAGGTGCAGTACGAAGACCGTCTGTATTTCTTAGACTATCAGTTGTCATATACCATTGTCCTTGCTTCCAGCCGCAGTATGGAGCCAGTTGAGTTGGCTGAGTCTTATCCAGTCACAGAGGTCTTCATGGAAGGAGCGACCAACCAACTGGACCAGGAGGTTCTTGATGATGACTTGGTCTTGCCTATCGAAAATGGGGAAATCGACCTTGCTGAGAGCGTAGCAGATAATATCTTGCTCAATATCCCAATCAAGGTCTTGACGGCAGAAGAAGAGGCTGGCCAAGGGTTTGTGTCTGGAAATGACTGGCAAATCATGACTGAGGACGAATACCAAGCTCAACAAGCAGTCAAGAAAGAAGAAAACAGTCCATTTGCTGGCTTGCAAGGACTGTTTGATGGAGACGAGTAGATGGTTTTATCCAGGAAACGTGCCCGTCATGTCATTGAGGAAATTATTGCCCTTTTTCCAGATGCCAAACCAAGTCTAGATTTTCGCAATCATTTTGAACTCTTGGTTGCGGTGATGTTGTCAGCTCAGACGACAGATGCAGCGGTAAATAAGGCCACGCCAGGTCTCTTTGCTGCTTTTCCAACACCACAAGCCATGTCTGTCGCGACTGAAAGTGAAATTGCTTCACACATTTCTCGTCTGGGACTGTATCGAAATAAGGCTAAATTCCTTAAAAAATGTGCTCAACAATTACTAGATGATTTTGACGGGCAAGTACCTCAGACTCGAGAGGAATTAGAAAGCCTAGCAGGTGTTGGTCGCAAGACCGCCAACGTGGTCATGAGTGTGGGATTTGGCATTCCGGCCTTTGCGGTGGACACCCATGTTGAGCGTATCTGCAAGCATCATGATATTGTCAAGAAATCGGCTACACCCCTCGAAGTAGAAAAACGTGTCATGGACATTCTGCCACCAGAAGAGTGGTTAGCAGCCCACCAGGCCATGATTTACTTTGGACGAGCTATCTGCCATCCCAAAAATCCAGAATGTGACCACTATCCCCAACTGTATGATTTTAGTAATGTTTAAGGGGACTCTGAAAAAGTTTTTGCTTGATTTTAAGGGTGCTTTGTGCTATAGTAAATGGTAACTAAATAGTCCTTTAAACCTGTCCCGTGAGGCAGGCAAGGAGCGCGATAAAGTAGAAGGGTGAAGTCTATACTGTTTATAGTAGGGCTCGCTTGGCTATACATTTCAAGTCTCCTTGTGGAAGGAGACTTTTCTTTTTGGAGGTTTGTCATGAAGACAAAAGAAGTTGTAGACGAATTGACTGTCAAACGAGCGATTACGCGAATTACTTATGAGATTATCGAGCGCAATAAGGATTTGAATAAAATTATCCTAGCTGGGATAAAAACGCGTGGTGTTTTCATCGCTCATCGTATCAAAGAACGCTTGGAGCAGTTGGAAAACATCACTGTTCCTGTTGTGGAATTGGACACCAAACCTTTCCGTGATGATGTTAAAAGCGGAGAAGATACTTCTTTGATTTCTGTTGATGTGACAGACCGTGAAGTTATCTTGGTGGATGATGTACTCTATACAGGCCGTACCATCCGCGCCGCTATTGATAACATTGTCGGCCATGGTCGTCCTGCGCGCGTGAGTCTTGCGGTGCTAGTTGACCGTGGACATAGAGAATTGCCTATCCGACCAGATTACGTTGGGAAAAATATCCCAACCAGTCGTTCTGAAGAAATCATCGTAGAGATGACAGAACTTGATGGCCAAGACAGAGTTCTGATTACTGAAGAAGCTTAGAAAGCTGAAGGAGTAGCCATGTCAGAAAATCAACAAGCATTGAACCATGTGGTTTCCATGGAAGACCTTACAGTTGATCAAGTGATGAAATTGATCAAACGAGGGATTGAGTTTAAAAACGGAGCCCAACTCCCCTACGAGAACAAACCTATCGTATCGAATCTCTTCTTTGAAGATTCTACACGGACACATAAGTCCTTTGAAGTGGCAGAGATTAAGCTGGGGCTGGAACGACTGGACTTTGATGTGAAGACTAGTTCGGTCAATAAGGGTGAGACATTGTATGATACCATCTTGACTCTATCTGCTCTAGGAGTGGATGTCTGTGTGATTCGCCACCCAGAGGTCGACTATTACAGAGAGTTGATTGCGAGTCCATCAATTACGACTTCCATCATCAATGGTGGAGATGGTTCGGGACAACATCCTAGTCAGAGCTTGCTTGATTTGATGACTATTTATGAGGAATTTGGCCACTTTGAGGGTCTCAAGGTTGCTATTGCAGGTGACTTGGACCACTCACGCGTTGCCAAATCTAACATGCAGATTTTGAAACGCTTGGGAGCTGAACTGTTCTTTGCAGGGCCTGAGGAATGGAGAAGTCAAGAGTTTGCGGACTATGGACAGTTTGTAACTATTGATGAGATTGTTGATCAGGTGGATGTTTTGATGTTACTCCGAGTTCAACATGAACGCCATGATAGTGGAGCCGTTTTTTCAAAAGAGGACTACCATGCTCAACACGGTTTGAACCAAGAACGCTATAATCGCTTAAAAGAAGAAGCCATTATTATGCATCCTGCTCCAGTGAATCGAGATGTGGAAATTGCTGACCACTTGGTTGAAGCGCCAAAATCACGCATTGTCCAACAAATGACCAACGGTGTCTTTGTTCGAATGGCAATCTTAGAATCCGTATTGGCGAGTAGAAACGCCAACTAAAACACAAGACGTTAAAAGACGCCAGTGAGCGTCCACGAGAGGTGAAAATATGACAAAAAGACTTCTAGTATTAGAAGATGGCACAGTTTTTGAAGGCAAGGCCTTCGGAGCAGATATTGATGTAACAGGTGAAATCGTCTTTAATACAGGGATGACCGGCTACCAAGAATCCATTACAGACCAGTCTTATAATGGACAAATCTTGACCTTTACTTATCCTTTGGTGGGAAATTATGGAATCAACCGTGATGATTACGAATCCATTATTCCAACTTGTAAGGGAGTTGTCGTTTTTGAAGAGGCGCGTCGAGCTAGTAACTGGCGCAACCAAATGACCTTGGATGAATTTTTGAAAGCTAAGAAAATTCCAGGTATTTCAGGGATTGATACGCGTGCACTTACCAAGATTATCCGTAAGCATGGTACCATGCGTGCAACCTTGACCCACGTTGGGGACAGCATGGACCATGTGACGGATCAGCTCCAAGCAACAGTCTTGCCGACAGACAATATCAAACAAGTTTCTACTAAAACTTCCTATCCAGCTCCAGGAGTTGGTTTGAGTGTGGTCTTAGTAGACTTTGGTCTCAAGCACTCAATCCTACGTGAACTTTCTAAGCGCAACTGTAATGTTACGGTTGTTCCGTATTCAACAACGGCAGAAGAAATTCTCCACCTCAATCCTGATGGAGTTATGTTATCAAATGGTCCAGGTAACCCAGAAGATGTTCCAGAAGCACTGGACATGATTCGTGGTATTCAAGGGAAAATTCCAATCTTCGGAATTTGTATGGGACACCAACTTTTTGCCATGGCAAACGGAGCTAAGACCTACAAGATGAAGTTTGGTCACCGTGGATTTAACCACGCGGTACGTGAGATTGCTACAGGACGCGTAGACTTTACCAGCCAAAACCACGGTTATGCAGTCAGTCGTGAGGACTTGCCAGAGCATTTGATCATTACCCACGAAGAAATCAATGACAAATCAGTTGAAGGAGTTCGTCACAGATACCAACCAGGTTTTTCTGTTCAATTCCACCCAGATGCAGCTCCTGGTCCACACGATGCAAGCTACCTATTTGATGAATTTATCGAGATGATGGAAGCTTTTAAACAAGCAAACTAAGAACGAGTAAAAGCTCGTTAGAGAATTTATGTAACTGAACACGGACGGAAAGCTCGGAATTTAGAGAAACCAACTTGGATTGTCAATTCTTCCTTGGTTTCCTAAAATTCAATCGCTCTCTATTCGTTCTTTGTATCTTATTTAATGTCGCTCTGTGAGGCGACGAATAGAAAGGCAGGTCGTTTCTTTTAGTCGCTATCGGGCGAACTAAAAACTCCCTGCACGAAATTTTTTATCGAAAAATATCGTTTCTCTAAAAAATCGTCGGAGAATTTATTTAATGGCAACCTGAGAGTTGCCGAATAGAAAGGAGAAGGGTGGTCCGTATTTGCTGAACTGAATACGGGCTACGGACGGTGCTAAAAAGATAGTTATTCCTAGAACTGATAGTTCTTCGTCATAACTCCTATTTTAGCTTTGTCCGCTTGACGCCCTTAATATCTTATAAATGCCTAAACGTACTGATATTCAAAAAATTATGGTGATTGGTTCTGGTCCGATTATTATTGGTCAGGCTGCTGAGTTTGACTATGCGGGGACCCAGGCCTGCTTGTCTTTGAAAGAGGAAGGTTATGAGGTTGTCTTGGTGAACTCAAACCCTGCCACCATCATGACGGATAAGGAGATTGCGGATAAGGTCTACATCGAACCGATTACACTTGAGTTTGTGACACGTATTCTCCGTAAGGAACGTCCAGATGCCTTACTACCAACCCTTGGTGGACAAACTGGTCTCAACATGGCCATGGAATTATCTAAAAATGGTATCCTAGATGAGCTTGGTGTTGAACTTCTGGGTACTAAATTATCTGCCATTGACCAAGCCGAGGACCGTGATCTCTTTAAACAATTGATGGAAGAATTGGAACAACCCATTCCAGAATCTGAAATTGTCAACACAGTCGAAGAAGCAGTTGCTTTTGCAGCAACAATTGGTTACCCAGTCATCGTTCGTCCAGCCTTTACCCTAGGTGGTACTGGTGGTGGTATGTGTGCTAACGAGGAAGAATTGCGTGAAATCGCTGAAAATGGTTTGAAGTTGTCACCTGTTACCCAATGTTTGATTGAGCGTTCCATTGCTGGTTTTAAGGAAATCGAGTACGAAGTCATGCGCGATTCAGCTGACAATGCCCTCGTTGTTTGTAACATGGAAAACTTTGACCCAGTGGGGATTCACACAGGGGATTCTATCGTATTTGCTCCTGCGCAAACCATGTCAGACTATGAAAACCAAATGCTTCGTGACGCGAGCTTGAGCATTATCCGCGCTCTTAAGATTGAAGGTGGGTGTAACGTTCAGCTGGCACTTGATCCACATAGCTTCAAGTACTATGTTATCGAAGTAAACCCTCGTGTATCGCGTTCTTCTGCCCTTGCTTCTAAGGCAACTGGTTACCCAATTGCTAAATTGGCAGCTAAGATTGCCGTCGGTTTGACCTTGGATGAGGTCATCAACCCAGTTACAGGATCAACCTACGCCATGTTTGAGCCAGCCCTTGACTATGTGGTTGCTAAGATTCCTCGTTTCCCATTCGACAAGTTTGAAAAAGGGGAACGTCGTCTTGGTACCCAGATGAAGGCAACTGGAGAAGTTATGGCCATCGGTCGGAACATCGAGGAGTCACTTCTCAAGGCATGTCGTTCACTTGAAATTGGCGTTCACCACAATGAAATGCCTGAACTTGCAGCGGTTTCAGATGATGCCTTGATTGAAAAGGTTGTCAAGGCTCAAGATGACCGTCTCTTCTACGTATCAGAGGCTATTCGCCGTGGTTACACACCAGAAGAAATTGCTGAATTGACTAAGATTGATCTCTTCTATCTTGATAAACTCTTGCATATCTTTGAAATTGAGCAAGAATTGGGCGCCCATCCACAAGATCTAGACGTTTTGAAAACAGCTAAACTAAATGGCTTCTCAGACCGTAAGATTGCTGAACTCTGGAAAACAACAGCTGACCAAGTTCGTCAACTTCGCTTGGAAAACAAGATTGTCCCAGTTTACAAGATGGTCGATACCTGTGCGGCGGAGTTTGACTCTGAAACACCATACTTCTATTCAACCTATGGTTGGGAAAATGAGTCTATCAAGTCTGATAAGGAATCTGTACTTGTCCTAGGTTCAGGTCCAATCCGTATCGGTCAAGGGGTTGAGTTTGACTACGCAACTGTTCACTCTGTTAAGGCTATTCAGGCTGCTGGTTATGAAGCTATTATCATGAACTCAAACCCAGAGACCGTTTCTACGGACTTCTCTGTGTCTGATAAGCTCTACTTTGAACCATTGACATTCGAAGATGTCATGAATGTTATCGACTTGGAGCAACCAAAAGGCGTTATCGTTCAGTTTGGTGGTCAAACAGCTATCAACCTTGCAGAGCCCTTGGCAAAAGCAGGTGTGACCATCCTTGGTACACAAGTTGCCGACCTAGACCGTGCCGAAGACCGTGACCTCTTCGAGCAAGCCCTTAAAGACTTGGATATTCCACAACCACCAGGCCAAACAGCGACTAATGAAGAAGAAGCTGTGCTTGCAGCTCGCAAGATTGGTTTCCCAGTCTTAGTTCGTCCTTCTTATGTCTTGGGTGGACGCGCCATGGAAATCGTTGAAAACGAAGAAGATCTCCGTTCTTACATGCGTACCGCCGTTAAGGCCAGTCCAGACCATCCAGTCCTTGTCGATTCTTACATCGTTGGGCAAGAGTGTGAAGTTGATGCCATTTCAGATGGAGAAAATGTTCTCATCCCTGGTATCATGGAGCATATCGAACGTGCTGGTGTCCACTCAGGTGACTCAATGGCCGTTTACCCACCACAAACCTTGTCTCAAAAGGTACAGGAAACCATCGCAGACTATACTAAACGCCTAGCAATCGGTCTTAACTGTCTCGGAATGATGAATATCCAGTTTGTCATCAAGGATGAAAAAGTCTACGTTATTGAGGTCAATCCACGTGCCAGCCGTACGGTGCCATTCCTTTCTAAGGTAACTAATATTCCTATGGCTCAGGTAGCGACTAAGCTCATTCTTGGGCAAAGTCTTGAAGAACTTGGCTACCAAGATGGACTTTATCCAGAAAGCACTCGCGTTCATATCAAGGCACCAGTCTTCTCCTTTACGAAACTAGCTAAGGTAGATAGCTTACTCGGGCCTGAAATGAAGTCAACAGGGGAAGTTATGGGTTCTGATACGACTTTGGAAAAAGCTCTCTATAAAGCTTTTGAAGCTTCTTACCTGCACTTGCCAACTTTTGGTAACGTTGTATTTACCATTGCTGATGATGCCAAAGATGAAGCCTTGGACTTGGCTCATCGTTTCCAAAATATCGGTTATGGTATCCTTGCGACAGAAGGGACAGCAGCCTTCTTTGCCAGTCATGGACTTCAAGCCCAACCTGTTGGTAAGATTGGTGACGATGAACAGGATATCCCAAGCTTTGTCCGCAAAGGGAAAATCCAAGCGATCATCAATACTGTCGGAACCAAACGAACTGCTGACGAAGATGGTGAGCAAATCCGTCGTTCAGCCATTGAACACGGTGTGCCACTCTTTACAGCTCTAGATACAGCTAATGCCATGCTCAAGGTGCTAGAAAGCCGTAGTTTTGTCACAGAAGCGATCTAGTTGAGAAAGAATTTTCACAGTTTTAAAGCCAGCGTCAGAAAACGCTGGCTTTTGCAATACAGAAATTGCCTATTTCAACCATCATTCTTTCCTTAAGAATCATTCCAAAATGTGATATAATTAAGGAAGAATTGGAAATAGGAAACTATTTTCATGATATTTTCAAAAAAATCCATTAATAAAATAGGTAAAGACAAGATTAGAAAGTGTAAAATTCCGATGTCTTCTTACAAAAAAGTCTCTCTTTCTGAGATCAACCAATCTATTGAAACTCCCAATAACAATCATTTTTGGCAAAATCTAAAAGCATTCTTAGGACCTGGAGCCCTTGTAGCAGTTGGTTATATGGATCCTGGAAACTGGATTACCAGTGTGGTTGGTGGTGCTTCCTACAAATATAGTCTCTTATTTGTTATTTTGATTTCATCCATCATTGCTATGCAGTTACAACAGATGGCTGGAAAGCTCGGTATCGTGACTAGGATGGACCTAGCACAGGCAACTGCACATCATGCTCCCAAATGGCTTCGCTATAGTTTATGGGTGATTTTAGAATTAGCTTTAATGGCGACCGACTTAGCCGAGGTTTTAGGCTCAGCGATTGCCTTAAATCTTTTATTTAAAATACCGATTATGGTCGCTATCCTCTTAACCGTTTTAGATGTATTTCTTTTGTTGTTGTTGATGAAATTTGGCTTCAAAAAAATTGAAGCCATTGTTACGACCCTTATTTTAACCATATTAGCCATCTTTACCTATCTGGTAGCCTTATCCAATCCAAGTATTCAGGGTATCTTTGGTGGTTATTTACCGACTTCAACTTTATTTGAAACACCGTTACCAGGTCATGAAAGCCAATTGACCTTGGCTCTAGGAATTGTGGGAGCGACAGTCATGCCCCATAATCTCTATCTTCATTCATCCCTATCCCAAACAAGGAAAATCAATCACAAAGATAAGAAGGATGTTCGAAAAGCCGTGCGTTTTATGACCTGGGATTCAAATCTTCAGTTGTCCCTAGCCTTTATTGTCAATTCCTTGCTTCTCATTTTAGGGGCATCTCTCTTTTTTGGTCATGCATCTGAAATTTCAGCTTTTTCTCAAATGTACAATGCTTTACAGGATTCGACAATAGCAGGAGCGATAGCTAGTTCAACTCTGTCAACTTTATTTGCCCTAGCCCTCTTAGCAAGTGGACAAAATTCGACCATTACAGGTACCTTGACAGGACAGATTGTCATGGAAGGCTTCTTGCATCTGAAATTGCCTCAGTGGATGATCCGTATCGGTACCCGTATTTTTGCCTTGCTTCCTGTGATTATTGTTGCTGTCTTGTTTGGGCATCAAGAAAAAACTTTGGATCAGTTATTGGTCTATTCACAAGTCTTTCTGTCAATCGCTCTTCCGTTTTCAATCTTCCCCTTAATCTATCTGACCTCTAAGAAGTCACTGATGGGAGAATTTACCAATGCTAAGTGGAACACTATCCTAGGTTACGCAGTTTCAATCATCTTGACCATTCTCAATATCAAGCTTCTTTTCGATATTTTTTAACCTCGTTTGAAATCAATCATAGCGTCAGCGTGAAGGTTGACAAATAGAAAGTGGTAGTGGTTGGTTCATAAAAAGAAGTACAAAAAAAGAACAGTGGCAACTGTTCTTTTTTATCATTATTTGAGACCGTATTTTTTGTTGAAACGATCCACGCGTCCATCTGCTTGAGTGAACTTTTGACGTCCAGTGTAGAATGGGTGTGAGTCTGATGAAATTTCCACACGGATCAATGGGTAAGTTTCGCCTTCGAACTCAACAGTTTCGTTAGAGCGTTTTGTTGAACCGCTAAGGAATTTGTAACCAGTAGTTGTGTCCATGAAGACAACTGGGCGATATTCTGGATGGATATCTTTTTTCATTTTGCAATATTTCCTTTCTGCCATGGTCTCTTTGCGAGCCATAGATTGTTACCATACTAGTCTATCAGATTCTGATAAGTTTGGCAAGTCTTTTCCCTGATTTTATTAAAAATCTTGATAAAAAATCACTCCAGTGTTTACTGGAGTGAGGGTAGAAGAATGATTAGTTCTCTTGATTTGGAGCTTTTTCTTCTTGTTGATTTTTTACTTCTGTTTCTTTAACTGGTTCTGTGTTTTCTTCTGCTAATTTTGCTTCTTTTTCAGTTTCAGTAGGTTCTGTTTCAGTTGTTTCTGTTTCAGCTTCAGCCTCTGTTTCTGTTGGTTCGGCTACTGGCTCAGCTTCTGTTTTTATTTCAGATTCTGTAGTTTCTTCTTTTACTGGTTCTGCGTTTTCTGCTGCTGATTCGGCTTTCACATTAGCTGGTTCCTTAGCTTCTTCTGTTTGCTCGGTTTCCTCTTTAGCTGTCTCTGTTTTTTCAGCATTAGTTTCTTCTTTTTTACGTTCTTGAGATTCTTTTTTGATTTCTTCGACTGCAGTTTTAACGGTAGAGCTTGTTACACGTCCGACAGTTTGAGCAAAATCTTTACCAGACTCAGCTAATTCAGTAAATGATTCTTTTGTAATTTTACCACCTGACATTGCCAAGAGACCAGTTACAACAAGTGCAATGCTAGCAAGAATAGCCAAAATCAAACCAAAGCCGATTGAAATGCCATATCCACCAAAGTTAGACATGTACTTATTTACATTAAAGAGACTATTTAGTGTGACGAGAGTTGCAATTGCACCCGCAACAATGACACCAATTGAGAACCCTTTAGGCATTGCTTTATTCATATTATTCAAGCACGCAAGAACAATAGACACAATAGCCGCGATAATGACAAACCATCCATCACCTTGGTAACCATTCACGCTATAGGATCCAAAAGAACCTGCATTTAAACTAGCCCATGGCAAAAGTGAACCAAGGATTGCTACTCCAGCAGAAATGAGAATATACAAACGATTTTTTTCCATTATTATGTCTCCTTTTATTCAGTTTGATTTATTATACCATAAACTAAGGTACAAAGAAACCGTATATTTTAAGAATATAGCATATAAAAGGCCAAGAAAATTCTTTCTTAGCCTTGGTGAATCTGTAGAGTCTCTTTCAGTTCTTGGTATATTTGTTCGTTTTCTTCTAGACTATAGGAATTGGCGCCACTGGCTAATGGATGCCCTCCCCCGTCGTGTCGTTTGGCTATCTCATTGATAGGAGTGATTTTACTACGCATTCGCACACGGAAGTGACCATCAGCTTGTTCAACAAAGATAGTCCAAGCCTTAACGGTATCAATTCGACCAGGTGCCCCAACAATCGCTGCTGTTTCAGCATCCGTAACCTTATATTTTTCCAAGATGTCTTGAGTAAGCAGAACGCGTGCAGCCCCATTCTCATCAACTTCTAAGTGATCATAGACATACCCTTGCAATTTTGCAATCTTGAAGCTCATGGTATCCATTTGACGAGACAATCCAGCAAAGTCAAAATCAATTTCTCGGAGCTGGCCAGCTATTCTAAAGGTACGGGCACTAGTTGAAGGGTAGAGAAAACGTCCTGTGTCTCCAACAACTCCTGCATAGAGAAGTCGTGCGGCTTCACTAGACAAAGTTAGCTGATTTTCTTGAGCAAATAATGCAATCATTTCACTGGCGCTGCTTGAACTTGTATCCACCCAAGATAGGTCACCATAGATGTCATCATTTGGATGGTGATCAATTTTGATGGTGAAATCAGCTTGTTCATAGCGTTTATCATCGATACGAGCAGTATTGGCTGTATCGCAGACAATGACAAGAGCTCCTTGGTAGTCACTGTCTTGGACAGTATCCATTTCTGCCATCCAAGTCAAAGTCGGTTCATTATAGCCGACAGCTTTGATGGTCTTTTCAGGAAAATGTTGGTTGAGCAAGGCTTTCAAGCCTACCTGACTTCCCAAGGCATCAGGGTCTGGTTTCATATGACGATGAATGATAATGGTATCGTATTCTTTGATTTTCTCTAAAATTTGCTGGCAAATTTCCATAAGTAACCTCAATTCTTTCTCATTTCATTGTAGCACAAGAATTTTTATTTTTAAAATGAAAAAGATATGATATAATGGAAAAAGATAAATTGAGGAGGACGATATGGCATTAGCAAAAATTGTATTTGCCAGTATGACCGGTAATACCGAAGAAATTGCAGATATTGTAGCAGATAAATTGCGTGACTTGGGCTTGGATGTCGATGTGGATGAATGTACGACTGTTGACGCTTCAGACTTCTTGGAAGCGGATATCGCAATCGTTGCGACTTACACTTACGGAGATGGAGAATTGCCAGATGAGATGATGGACTTCTACGAAGACCTAGCTGATCTCAACTTGAATGGTAAAATCTACGGAGTTGTTGGTTCAGGTGACACCTTCTACGACGAATTCTGTAAGGCTGTCGATGACTTTGATCGTGTTTTTGTAGCGACAGGAGCTGAAAAAGGTTCAGAGTGCGTTAAAGTAGACCTTTCTGCCGAAGAAGAAGATATTGAACGCTTGGAACAATTCGCAGAAGAATTGGCTGCAAAAGTAGGATAAGAAACAAGCTGCGCTGACTGGAAGGAGTCGGTGCAGTTTTTAGTAGTTAAACTAGATTTTACTAGCCTATTTGGTGGCTTTTTGATACAATAATTCAAATAAAGGAGGAGACACTATGGATTTAGCTAGTATTCGTCAAGAAATTGATCAAATCGACGACCAAATTGTTAAGCTCTTGGAAGAACGAATGCACTTGGTTGAGGGTGTTGTTGCCTATAAGAAGGCCTCAGGAAAACCTATTTTAGATAGTAAGCGAGAAGCAGTCATTTTTGAAAAGGTAAGGAGTCGTGTAATCAATAAGAGTTACCAAGAAACCATTGTTGCGACTTTTTCAGATATTCTCAAACGTTCGCGTGATTATCAGGATCAAAACATCAAATGAAAAAAGAACAATTCTATCCGCTAGGGATTTTTTTAGCTGCTATGTCAGGTGGCCTTGTCCGCTATTTTGTATCTAGTCAGTTGCCAGCAAGTCCTGAATTTCCTTGGGGCACCCTCCTTGTCAACTATCTGGGCATTATCTTCCTGATCTATCTGGTGAAAGGCTATCTGGTCTATAAGGGAACTAGTAAAGGCTTGGTTTTGGCACTGGGTACAGGATTTTGTGGTGGGCTAACAACCTTTTCTAGTCTAATACTTGATGCCGTGAAATTGCTCGATACCGGGCGTTATCTTAGTTTAGGCATCTACTTATTTTTGAGCATTGGTGGAGGTCTACTCTTGGCTTATGTTCTAGGGAGGAAGAAATGGTAATCGTTTATCTTGCAATCGCCTGTGGCTTCGGAGCCCTAGTGCGGTATTTCTTTTCCCGATATAATCAATCCTCGAAATTGCCCCTAGGAACTCTCATAGCCAATCTTCTCGGTTGTTTTTTGATTGGCTTGCTCTACAATCATGTGGATTCCAAGGAAGTCTATGCTATCCTCGCGACAGGTTTCTGTGGTGGGTTGACGACCTTTTCAACTCTGAATGACGAGCTGCAAAAACTGTTAAGTGACAAGAAGGTATTTTATAGCTATTTTCTCATAACTTACCTAGGCGGTTTTCTAGCGATTTTTTTAGGAATTCTGCTATAAATTTCTTTACTTTTAGGTGGAAATTTGGTAAACTGTATCTTGTGTGTAATGGACGCACAAAAATACAGTTTATCCGCTGAGGAAGGTTCCTTAAGATTGACAAAGATAGGAGAATAAAATGAATCCATTAATCCAAAGCTTGACTGAAGGTCAACTTCGTACAGATATCCCATCATTCCGTCCTGGTGACACTGTTCGTGTACACGCGAAAGTTGTCGAAGGTAACCGTGAACGTGTTCAGATCTTTGAAGGTGTTGTTATCGCACGTAAAGGTGCTGGCATCTCAGAAAACTACACAGTTCGTAAAATCTCTAACGGTGTAGGTGTTGAGCGTATCTTCCCAATCCACACTCCACGTGTTGAAAAGATCGAAGTTGTTCGTTACGGTAAAGTACGTCGTGCGAAATTGTACTACTTGCGTGCACTTCAAGGTAAGGCAGCTCGTATCAAAGAAATCCGTCGTTAATTCGACTAAAAAACTCTGCTCACCCAGCAGGGTTTTTCTCTAGCTCCCTTAGTTCAATGGATATAACAACTCCCTCCTAAGGAGTAGTTGCAGGTTCGATTCCTGCAGGGGGCATTCTTAGTAAAACAAAGAAAAATAAAGAATATTCAAAGTGTTTATTTAACAGCAATCATCACAATTTATTTTTTAAGAATAATTTAGTAATTTTTATTTTTTGACCAAACGATGACCAAAATTTGACCAAAAATAAGTTTTTAATAATGAATATAGAATAAAGTGGATCATGAAGCTGGTCTATTTTGTTTTGTATTTAATTATTGGATAGTTGTATTTTAGGTCTGAAAGTGGTACAATATAAAATGAAAAAATATTATGTCAACGATAGCTGTAAGGGTCGATGATGAAACTGTGAAATTTTAAAAAAAGGAGAATATTTAAGATGGGGAATAAACTTTCTGTTGGTGAAGAGCGAGAAAGCATGAGTGCTGTTTTGGATTATCTAAAAGATAATGGAATTTTAACTTTACCAAAAAATGTTTCGGTTATAAAAAATGGGAAATTGATAGTTAACGACAGAATTGATGTGGCAGTTTTTGACTGTAATATTTACATGCGAGTGGATATTCTCTGGGAAGAGGCAGGGTACACAAGATATAGTGATTTAGGTCTATATGGTTCGTATGGTTCGTCTTATTATCGAATGACGTATGTTGATAGAATTTTAAAAATTAACTCAGATGATAATATTGAAATAGTTATTAAATAAATTAAATGTGATATCTTACCAGTTGAAGAGATAAGATTTTTTGAAATTATTGCTAATTCTAAGATGAAATAGACTAAAAACCGCTCTGCTGAGCGGTTTTCGTCTATTCTTTCCTTTTACAATGCCCATGTACGGATAGCATGGGCAACGCCGGATTCGTCGTTTGTTTTGGTGATGTATTTGGCGATTTTTTTGAGTTCTGGATTTCCATTTTCCATAACAACGGGGTTACCCACGACTTCCAGCATGGCGCGGTCATTTTCTTCGTCACCGATCGCCATGGTTTCATCTTTGGTCAATCCGAGTTTTTCAGCTAGGTGAGTGATGGCTGAACCCTTGTCTACATTCTTTTTAAGGAGTTCAAGGTAGAAAGGAGCTGATTTGTTAATAGAGTAGCGTTCGTAAAATTCTGCTGGTATCTTTTCAATCGCAGCATCGAGAATTTCTGGTTCATCGATAAACATACACTTGACGATTTCCTTGTCAGCCATTTCTTCAGGAGTACGGTAGAAAATAGGCATGCTGACGAGGGTTGATTCGTGCACTGTGTATTTTCCGATATTGCGATTGGCAGTATAGATACCGTCCTTGGTAATAGCGTGCATATGGACACCGAGTTTGCGACTGAGAAATTCCATATCGAGATAGTCCTCATAGGCTAAAGATTCGCTGATAATCTCATGGCCAGTAGCAGTTTCTTGAACAAGGGCACCATTGAAGGTTACGACATAGTCACCCTCGTCTCTCAATTGCAAGTCGTCCAGAAGTTTGGCAACGCCTGCGATAGGACGACCCGTTGCAATCACGACTTTGACGCCAGCTTCTTTGGCATCTTGGATGGCAGAAAAGACTTCCGGAGTGATTTCTTTTTTACTGTTAACCAGGGTACCATCGATATCGACGGCGATTAGTTTAATACTCATAAATTTCCTCTATTCGTTTTTATTTGGGGTAAAATGGTCGTTCTCAATCAAGTGTAAAAATTGCTGGGTAATGCTTGCGAAGATACTGTTTTGGTCCAACATTTCTTTTGGAAAATAGAAACGATTGTCTCCGTGGCGACTGCCAGCAAGGGATTGGACGATAGGAGACAAGCTAGAGAGTTCTGCCAGTTCACCATTTTTCTGTAGAATCTCAATCTGTGTCCGTGGATTTTCAGATTCGGGACGATAAATATCATAAGGGAGGTCAAAGTTCTTATGAATGGCTGTATAGTAGTCTGGATCAAAACCGATTTCTTCAACTAATTGTCTCATGGTTGCGAGTTGGTCTTGGTCTTCTTGTGAAAAAGTAATGGATTTAAAGACCTTGCGGTTGACAAAGCGCTGCGACAAGTCTGCGAGTATCTTGTCAGGACTGGTCATCCAGAGCTGGAAGTAGGTATTCATCACGCCATCATCTAGAGCCAGATAGTCAGATAGAGTAACTTTCTTTTCAAAAAAAGGTAGCAAATGAGGAGAAGTGCGTGCAAAGAAGTCTTTGTCTTCAGGATAGAGTTCCTTAGCGCGTTTGAGAAGATTCTGTAGGAGAACTTCCATGGCGCGTGTTGCTGGGTGGAAATAAACCTGCATATACATCTGGTAGCGACTGAGAACATAGTCTTCGATGGCATGCATGCCGTTGCGCTGAAAAGCGATCCCATTTTCGACTGGACGAATGACTCGGAGGATGCGAGTCAGGTCAAATTCTCCATAAGATGCTCCTGTAAAATAGGAGTCGCGCAAGAGATAGTCCATACGGTCCGCATCAATCTGACTGGAGATGAGCTGTACGACCTGCTTGTTAGGATAGGTATGGTCGATGACACTGGCTACCTTTTCTGGGAAATCTGGTGCTACTTGTAGCAGGACTTGGTGAATCTCTGTCTCAGGACTTTGGATGATTTCCTGAGTAATGGCCTCATGATCTGTATCAAAGAGATTTTCAAAAGTATGGGAGTAGGCACCATGACCAAGGTCGTGTAAAAGTGCAGCGGTCATGGTCAAGAGAGACTCAGCAGGGTCCCATTCTTCAGGATATTTTTCTTCAAAAATCTCCGTGATACGACGAGCAATCTCATAGACCCCCAAACAGTGGGAAAAGCGACTGTGCTCCCCGCCGTGGAAGGTATAACTGGAAGTCCCTAGCTGTTTGATACGGCGAAGACGTTGAAATTCTTTTGTATTGATCAAGTCATAGATGACCTGATTATTGACATGGATATAGTTGTGAACTGGGTCACGGAATACTTTTTCGTTCATATGACCATTATAGCAAAATCCTGCTCTTTTTGGTAAAATAGTAGGACAAGAGACAAGAAAGAGGATTTGATGTGAAGATTCGGATGCGAAATAGGATTCAGCTTGATGAACAGTTGGAAGTCATCGACCAACTCTATGATGTGGAAGTGCGTGAAAAAGGGGATTATAGCTATTTACTCTTTTATAATGAGGAAAAGGAAAAAGTGGTGCTCAAGTTTCATCAAGAAGAACTGGTGATGAGCCGTTTTTCTACTCCCAAGACCATCATGCGTTTTCTAAAGGATAGTGATAGTTTGGCCTATATTCCTACTCCAATGGGGATGCAGGAGTTTATCATTCAAACGAATCACTACAAACTGGATGGGCAAAAGATTGAGCTAGCCTATCAACTACAAAATCAAGAGGGACACCCTTTTGCCAGCTATCAATTGGAAATTACTTGGGGATAAGAAAAAGGTTGGTGTGAGCCAACCTTATTTGATATAGAGTTCTTGGTTTTTTAGGATAATTTCTCGAACTGTAGCAAACTTCTTGATTTTTTTAAGCTCTTCAGGATGGGTTACGAGAGTGATCACATAGCCCTCTTTGCCCATGCGACCTGTACGTCCTGCACGGTGGGTATAGGTTTCCATATCTCTAGGGACGTCAAAGTTTACGACACATTCTAGACTATCGATATCAATTCCACGAGCCAGAAGGTCTGTTGCAAGGAGCAGGGTTAGTTGCTTGTCTTTAAACTTTTCCAAGATAACTTTTCTAAACTTGACATTGACATCACTAGCAAGAGAAACAGCCAAGATATCACGATACTGTAGCTTTTCTTCTGCACTTCCTAGATCTGACAAGCTGTTAAAGAAGACCAGACCACGGAAATCCTCAACATGAGCCAGCTTTCGTAGCATATCCACACGATGGCGTTGGTCCACCTGCATGTAGAAATGTTGGATGTTGTCCAACTTTTGGTCAGAAAGATCAATGGTGCGTGTGTTTGGAGCAATTTTTTCTTGGTCAAACTTGGTCGTCGCACTCATGTAGATGAGTTGGTGGTCACGAGGTGCGTAGTGGGTAATTTTCTCGACAAAGTGAATCTGAGAATCATCAAGCAATTGGTCAAATTCATCCAGAATGATGGTTTCCACATTCATCATCTTGATTTTTTTCAATTTAATCAACTCAAAGATACGGCCAGGAGTTCCAATCAGAATTTCTGGTCCTTTTTTGAGACGTTCAATCTGACGTTTCTGACTGGAACCTGATAAGAAGAGCTGAGCAGTCAAGCCGATAGCCTCTGACCACGTTTTACATACATCAAAAATCTGTCCAGCAAGTTCTGTATTTGGTGCTAGAATCAAGAGTTGCTGGGCTTTTTTCTTTTGTAGTCTGAGAAGACTTGGCAGGAGGTAAGCTAGGGTCTTACCAGTTCCTGTTGGGCTCACTCCTAGGAGGTTTTCTCCAGCAAGAATAGGCTCAAATAGTTGAGTTTGAATGGGGGTAAATTCTTGGAAACCGAGTTGGTCGCTCAATTCCTGCCATTCAGTCGGTAGTTTGGTTTTCATTTTTCTGCCTCAAATCTAATGCCAGCAGTCTGGCGCATGGTATATAATAGGTCATGAACAGAACCTGCATCATCCAGCCAGTTCTGGTAAAGTGTCTGATCTGGTTGCTGGATCATGTGTGCAAATGCGGCGGCTTCCTCAGTCATCGTATGAGGAGCCTGTTGGATAGGGAGTTGGACTTGATTTCCTCGGTGGTCGGTAAAAATAGCTGAGCAGACATGCTCAATCGTGTTGAGGGTCAAGGTTCCATCTGCTGTATAAATCTCACAAGGGAGATTGGAAGTGATGTTTTTTCCAGCTTTGATATGAACTTGAAAGTCAGGGTAGAAGAGGATACCGTCCCCATTTAGGTCAATGCTATTGTCGAGCTGTTGAGCCTGATAGGTTGCGTTCTGAGCTTTTCTAAAGAGGCGAACGGCAGCATAGAGAGGATAAATCCCCAAATCCATAAGTGCTCCACCAGCAAAACGATCTGAAAAGACATTTGGCGTATGCCCAGCCAACAAATCCGGCATCTTGGAAGAATACTTGGCATAGTTGAAATCTGCTCCCAAGATTTGCTTGTCTGTCAAAAAATTCTTAATAGTGGTAAAAGCTTCCTCGTGGTAGTTTCGTGCCGCTTCAAAGATAAAACAGTGATTTTTCTCAGCTGTCTGCCTCAATCCTAGCCATTCTTGTGGCTGAGTGACAGCTGGCTTTTCAAGAATGACGTGCTTACCAGCAGACAAGGCAGCCTTGGCTTGAGCAAAATGCAAGGAGTTTGGACTAGCGATATAGACTACGTCAAAGGAAGACTTAAAGAAGTCTTCTAATTGATTAAAGAGTTGGATATCTTGATAACAAGAAGCAAAGGTTGCGGCAGTTTCTCGTTTTCTAGAATAGACTGCGACCAGCTGGTATTCTCCGCTAGCATGGGCTGCTTCTATGAAATGATGGCTGATAGCGCCTGTTCCGATGACACCTAATTTAAGCATAAATACTCCTTTTCCGACTTCAAATCCTTCCTTCATTATAACATAGAAAAGAAAGACTATCCAATAGATGGTAAAAATTTTCAAATGGACTACGCATTTCTTGGAGAAAATGGTACAATATTGAAATGAGTAAATGAAACTGAAATGGGAGAGAAAATGAGATTATTACCAATAAGAAAAATATCACGTCAGTCTAAGAGGCTAGCGCTTTTTTTGACTTTTTGTGCAGGATATGTCGATGCCTATACCTTTATCGTTCGAGGGAACACCCTTGTGGCTGGACAAACTGGGAATGTTGTTTTTCTCTCTGTAGGACTCATTCAGCAGAATGTCTCGGACGCCAGTGCTAAAGTGATGACCTTGTTGTCCTTTATGATGGGTGTCTTTTTTCTGACATTGTATAAGGAAAAACTTCGAATTGTTAAAAAGCCGATTTTGTCCTTGATACCACTCGCGGTCTTATCCATAATCATTGGTTTTGTTCCCTTGTCAGTAGACAATATCTACCTAGTTCCACCCTTAGCGTTTTGTATGGGACTGGTGACAACAGCCTTTGGAGAAGTTTCGGGTATCGCCTATAATAATGCCTTTATGACTGGGAATATTAAACGAACCATGTTGGCTTTTGGGGATTATTTCCGAACCAAGCATACGCCTTTTCTACGAGAGGGCTTGATTTTTGTTAGCTTGCTTAGTAGTTTTGTCTTCGGAGTTGTTTTCTCAGCTTATTTGACGATTTACTATCAAGAGAAGACAATTCTAGGTGTTCCTTTTATGATGAGTATCTTTTACTTCAGCATGCTTTTTGCTTTTTGGAGGAAAAAAGGGAAAGAAAAAGCTTAAATTTGATTGATTTCGCTTGTAAGAAAAAAGAAGATATGCTATACTTGAAGAGTTGACTATGCACAGTCCTGTGCAACCGCACGAACATCGTTGCTCACATAGTGAGTATAAAGTGGTTCGTCCCACGATGCTAGGCGAGTCTTCACAAAAATACGGGGAAACCCAAAAAATCATAGGAGGTGCATAATGAGCACATACGCAATTATCAAAACTGGCGGAAAACAAGTTAAAGTTGAAGTTGGTCAAGCAGTTTACGTTGAAAAATTGAACGTTGAAGCTGGTCAAGAAGTTACTTTTAACGAAGTTGTTCTTGTTGGTGGTGAAAACACTGTTGTCGGAACTCCACTTGTTGCTGGAGCTACTGTAGTTGGAACTGTTGAAAAACAAGGAAAACAAAAGAAAGTTGTTACTTACAAGTACAAACCTAAAAAAGGTAGCCACCGTAAACAAGGTCACCGTCAACCATATACAAAAGTTGTCATCAACGCGATCAACGCTTAATTTTAAGGAGAACACATGATACAAGCAGTCTTTGAGAGAGCCGAAGATGGCGAGCTGAGGAGTGCGGAAATTACTGGACACGCCGAAAGTGGCGAATACGGCTTAGATGTCGTGTGTGCATCGGTTTCTACGCTTGCCATTAACTTTGTCAATTCCATTGAGAAATTTGCAGGCTACGAACCAATCTTAGAATTAAACGAAGATGAAGGTGGCTATCTAAAGGTTGAAATACCAGCGGATCTTCCTTCACACCAGAGAGAAATGACCCAGTTATTCTTCGAATCATTTTTCTTAGGTATGGCAAACTTATCGGAGAACTCTTCTGAGTTCGTCCAAACCAGAGTTATCACAGAAAACTAACACGGAGGAAAACATTATGTTAAAAATGACTCTTAACAACTTGCAACTTTTCGCCCACAAAAAAGGTGGAGGTTCTACATCAAACGGACGTGATTCACAAGCGAAACGTCTTGGAGCTAAAGCAGCTGACGGACAAACTGTAACAGGTGGATCAATCCTTTACCGTCAACGTGGTACACACATCTACCCAGGTGTAAACGTTGGACGTGGTGGAGACGATACTTTGTTCGCTAAAGTTGAAGGCGTAGTACGCTTTGAACGTAAAGGTCGCGATAAGAAACAAGTTTCTGTTTACCCAATCGCTAAATAAAAAGGTCCAGTGAACCTTTTTATTCCGAGCCTTGAAATGAAAAGGCGAGGAAGCTAGAACTAGCATAAAATAAGGCTTTCCGAGTTTTCGGAGAGCCTATTTTTTTGTTTTGATACCCACAATTTTTTGTTACTAGTGTAGATGAATTTTGTGAGCGACATTATTTTTCCTAGGTGGAAAACTTCTAAAATATGGTATAATGAACAGATAGAGAAGTTGGGGGTAAAAGATGAACATTCAACAATTACGCTATGTTGTGGCCATTGCCAATAGTGGTACTTTCCGTGAAGCTGCTGAAAAGATGTATGTTAGTCAGCCAAGTCTGTCTATTTCTGTGCGCGATTTGGAAAAAGAGCTGGGTTTTAAGATTTTCCGTCGGACGAGTTCGGGAACGTTTTTGACCCGTCGTGGTATGGAATTTTATGAAAAAGCGCAGGAGTTGGTCAAAGGCTTTGATGTTTTTCAAAATCAGTATGCCAATCCTGAGGAAGAAAAGGATGAATTTTCCATTGCCAGTCAGCACTATGACTTCTTGCCACCAACCATTACGGCCTTTTCAGAACGCCATCCTGACTACAAGAACTTTCGTATTTTTGAGTCTACCACAGTTCAAATTTTAGACGAAGTAGCTCAAGGACATAGTGAGATTGGGATTATCTACCTCAACAATCAAAATAAAAAGGGCATCATGCAACGGGTTGAAAAACTTGGTTTAGAAGTTATTGAACTAATTCCTTTCCAGACTCACATTTATCTTCGTGAAGGACATCCTTTAGCACAGAAAGAGGAATTGGTCATGGAGGATCTAGCGGATCTGCCAACGGTTCGTTTCACTCAGGAAAAGGATGAGTATCTTTACTATTCAGAGAACTTTGTCGACACCAGCGCGAGCTCCCAGATGTTCAATGTGACCGACCGTGCCACTTTGAATGGTATTTTGGAGCGGACAGATGCCTATGCGACTGGATCTGGATTTTTAGATAGTGACAGTGTTAATGGGATTACAGTCATTCGTCTCAAGGACAATCTAGATAACCGCATGGTCTATGTCAAACGGGAAGAAGTGGAGCTTAGCCAAGCTGGTACTCTTTTCGTAGAAGTCATGCAAGAATATTTTGATCAGAAGAGGAAATCATGAAAAAAAGAGGAATAGTAGCAGTCATTGTACTGCTTTTGATTGGGCTGGATCAGTGGGTTAAAGCCTATGTTGTCCAGCAGATTCCACTGGGTGAAGTTCGTTCGTGGATACCCAATCTCGTTAGCTTGACCTATCTGCAAAATAGAGGAGCAGCCTTCTCCATGTTACAAGATCAGCAGTGGTTATTTGCTGTCATTACACTGGTCGTCATGGTAGGTGCCATTTGGTATTTACATAAACACATGGAGGATTCTCTCTGGTTAGTTTTTGGACTGATTTTGATCATCGCGGGAGGTCTGGGCAACTTTATCGACAGAATGAGTCAAGGTTTTGTGGTGGATATGTTTCACCTAGACTTTATCAATTTTGCGATTTTCAATGTTGCTGACAGCTATTTGACAGTTGGTGTCATTGTTTTATTGATTGCAATGCTTAAAGAGGAAGTAAATGGAAATAAAAATTGAAACTGGTGGGCAACGTTTAGACAAGGCCCTGTCGGACCTGACAGAATTGTCGCGCAGTCTCGCTAATGAACAAATCAAGGCTGGACAAGTCTTGGTGAATGGGCAAGTAAAGAAAGCCAAATACACTGTCCAAGAGGGGGATATCGTCACCTACCATGTGCCAGAACCAGAGGTTTTAGAGTATGTGGCTGAGAATCTGCCACTCGAGATCATCTACCAAGATGAGGACGTAGCCGTCGTTAACAAGCCTCAAGGTATGGTGGTTCATCCGAGTGCCGGTCATACCAGTGGAACCTTGGTTAATGCCCTCATGTACCATATCAAGGACTTGTCAGGTATCAATGGGGTTCTCCGCCCAGGAATCGTTCACCGTATTGACAAGGACACGTCTGGTCTGCTCATGATTGCGAAAAATGATGAGGCCCACTTGGAACTTGCCCAAGAACTCAAGGACAAAAAGTCTCTACGCAAATACTGGGCGATTGTTCATGGCAATCTTCCCAATGATCGTGGTGTCATTGAAGCGCCGATTGGTCGGAGTGAAAAAGACCGTAAGAAACAGGCTGTAACTGCTAAAGGGAAGCCTGCAGTGACCCGTTTTCACGTCTTGGAACGTTTTGGTGATTATAGCTTAGTGGAGTTGGAACTGGAAACAGGACGTACCCACCAAATCCGTGTTCATATGGCTTATATTGGCCATCCAGTCGCTGGTGATGAAGTCTATGGTCCTCGTAAGACTTTGAAAGGACATGGACAATTTCTCCATGCTAAGACTCTAGGCTTTACCCATCCGAGAACAGGTGAAACCTTGGAATTTACAGCAGATATTCCAGAGATTTTTAAGGAAACGCTGGAAAGATTGCGGAAAGCTGAGAATAGATAAAAGAGTTGAGATGACTGTCTCAACCTTTTTATTTCAAGTCTTTTCTATTTTAAAGCATTCATGTTATAATGGATAAATATGAAGAATCGGAGTGAGAATATGAAGTACAAACGAATCGTCTTTAAGGTAGGGACTTCCTCCTTGACAAATGAAGACGGGAGTTTATCAAGGAGTAAAGTAAAGGCAATTACCCAGCAATTGGCTATGCTGCATGAGGCTGGACATGAGTTGATTTTAGTGTCATCTGGGGCAGTTGCCGCTGGATTTGGAGCTTTGGGTTTTAAAAAACGTCCAACCAAGATTGCAGATAAACAAGCTTCGGCTGCAGTTGGTCAAGGACTTTTGTTGGAGGAATATACAACTAACCTCCTCATGCGCCAAATCGTTTCTGCACAAATCTTGCTGACACAGGATGATTTTGTAGATAAACGTCGCTATAAGAACGCCCACCAGGCCTTGTCTGTATTGCTTCATCGTGGGGCAATTCCCATCATCAATGAAAATGACAGTGTCGTTATTGACGAACTCAAGGTCGGGGACAATGACACTCTGAGTGCCCAGGTAGCAGCTATGGTTCAAGCAGACCTTTTGGTTCTCTTGACGGATGTGGACGGCCTCTATACTGGCAATCCCAACTCAGATCCAAGAGCTAAACGCTTGGATAAAATTGAGACTATCAATCGTGAGATTATTGATATGGCTGGTGGAGCAGGTTCGTCTAATGGTACAGGTGGGATGTTGACAAAAATCAAAGCTGCAACTATTGCGACGGAATCAGGTGTTCCAGTCTATATTTGCTCCTCCATGAAATCAGATGCCCTGATTGAGGCAGCGGAGGAGACCAAGGATGGATCCTTCTTTGTTGCACAAGAGAAGGGACTTCGTACCCAGAAACAATGGCTGGCCTTCTATGCTCAAAGTCAAGGAACGATTTGGGTAGATGGTGGAGCTGCAGAAGCACTTTCAAAAAACGGAAAAAGTCTCCTTTTATCAGGTGTGGTAGAAGTGAAAGGGAACTTCTCTTACCATGATATTGTCACAGTAGCAGATAAAGAAACAGGTCAATCTCTTGGAAAGGGACGTGTCCAATTTGGTGTCTCAGCCCTAGAAGATATGCTCCGTTCTCAAAAAGCTAAGGGAGTCTTGATTCACCGTGATGACTGGATTTCCATCACTCCTGAAATCCAGCTGCTGTTTACAGAATTTTAGAGGTGAAAAATGGTAAGTACACAAGAACAATTTGAACAGGTACAGGCTGTTAAGAAATCAATCAATACTGCCAGTGAAGCAGTGAAAAACCAAGCCTTGCTAGCCATGGCTGATTATTTATTGGCAGCTACTGAGGAGATTTTAGAGGCCAATGCTCTCGATATGGCAGCGGCCAAGGGGAAAATCTCAGATGTCATGCTAGACCGTCTTTATTTGGATGAGGGACGTATAGAAGCGATGGCAAGAGGGATTCGTGAAGTGGTTGCTTTACCAGATCCTATTGGTGAGGTCCTAGAGACAAGTCATCTTGAAAATGGCTTGGTAATCACCAAAAAACGTGTGGCTATGGGGGTTATTGGTATTATCTATGAAAGCCGTCCAAATGTGACGTCTGATGCGGCTGCTTTGGCTCTCAAAAGTGGCAATGCGGTCGTTCTTCGTAGTGGTAAGGACGCCTACCAAACAGCTCATGCTATTGTCACAGCCTTAAAGAAGGGCTTGGAGACGACGATCATCCATCCAGAGGTGATTCAACTGGTGGAAGATACTAGCCGTGAAAGTAGCTATGCTATGATGAAGGCCAAGGGTTATCTAGACCTTCTTATTCCTCGTGGAGGCGCTGGCTTGATCAATGCTGTTGTTGAAAATGCCATTGTGCCTGTTATCGAGACAGGAACTGGGATTGTCCATGTCTATGTGGATAAGGATGCAGATGAAGACAAGGCTCTGTCTATCATCAACAATGCTAAAACCAGTCGTCCTTCTGTCTGCAATGCCATGGAGGTCTTGCTAGTTCATGAAGACAAGGCAGCAAGTTTCCTTCCTCGCTTGGAACAAGTTCTGGTTGCAGAGCGTAAGGAAGCTGGACTGGAACCAATTCAATTCCGCTTGGATAGCCAAGCAAGTCAGTTTGTTTCAGGTCGAGCAGCTGAGGCACAAGACTTTGACACTGAGTTTTTAGATTATATCCTAGCGATTAAGGTTGTGAGCAGTTTAGAAGAAGCAGTTGAGCATATTGAAGCTCACAGTACCCATCATTCGGATGCCATTGTGACGGAAAATGCTGAGGCTGCAGCCTACTTTACAGATCAAGTGGACTCAGCAGCGGTTTATGTCAATGCCTCAACGCGTTTCACTGATGGTGGGCAATTTGGTCTTGGATGTGAGATGGGAATTTCTACTCAGAAACTGCATGCGCGTGGGCCTATGGGCTTGAAAGAGTTGACCAGCTACAAGTATGTGGTTACTGGGGACGGACAGATAAGGGAGTAAGAGATGAAGATTGGATTTATCGGTTTGGGGAATATGGGAGCTAGTTTGGCCAAGGCTGTTGTGCAGGCCAAGACGGGTGCTCAGATTCTCCTTGCCAATCGTAGTCAAGCAAAAGTAGATGCTTTCATTGCCAACTTTGGTGGTCAGGCTTCCAGCAATGACGAAATCTTCGCAGAAGCAGATGTGATTTTTCTAGGAGTTAAGCCTGCTCAGTTCTCAGACTTGCTTTCTCAATACCAGACCATCCTTGAAAATAGAGAAAGTCTTCTTTTGATTTCCATGGCAGCTGGATTGACTTTGGAAAAACTAGCCAAATTTTTACCGAGTCACCACCGAATCATTCGCATCATGCCCAATACACCAGTGGCTATCGGCCAAGGAGTGATTAGTTATGCCATGTCAGCAAACTGTTGTGCTGAGGACAGGGAACTCTTTTGTCAGCTTTTAGCCAAGGCTGGTCTTTTGGTTGAGCTGGGAGATGGCTTAATCGATGCTGCGACAGGTCTTGCAGGTTGTGGACCAGCCTTTGTCTACCTCTTTATCGAGGCTTTGGCAGATGCAGGTGTTCAGACAGGATTGCCCCGAGAAAGGGCCTTGAAAATGGCAGCCCAAACAGTAGTCGGCGCTGGACAAATGGTCCTCGAAAGCCAGCAACATCCTGGAGTTTTGAAAGACCAAGTTTGCAGTCCAGGTGGTTCGACTATCGCTGGTGTAGCAAGTCTGGAAGAACATGCCTTTAGAGGCACCGTCATGGACGCAGTTCATCAAGCCTACAAACGAACACAAGAATTAGGTAAATAAGAGGTTGGATGACTCCCAGCCTCTTTTATGGTCGATTGAATGGAGAAGACACAAAAAGATTGTCACAAAAACCTATTTTTTTGATAGAATAGAAGGTAGAAAAAAAGAAATGAGTTAGACATGTCAAAAGGATTTTTAGTCTCTCTTGAGGGACCAGAGGGAGCAGGAAAGACCAGTGTTTTAGAGACTCTGCTCCCAATTTTAAAGGAAAAAGGAGTAGAAGTGCTGACGACCCGTGAGCCAGGTGGAGTCTTGATTGGTGAGAAGATTCGTCAAGTGATTTTGGACCCAAGTCATACTCAGATGGATCCTAAAACAGAGCTTCTTCTTTATATCGCTAGTCGCAGACAGCACTTGGTGGAAAAAGTTCTCCCAGCCCTTGAAGCTGGCAAGTTGGTC
This sequence comes from Streptococcus sp. GP0011, assembly GCF_030546305.1. Taxonomy (GTDB): domain Bacteria; phylum Bacillota; class Bacilli; order Lactobacillales; family Streptococcaceae; genus Streptococcus. The sequence continues at coordinate 231,652 of NZ_JAUONR010000002.1, forward strand.
ATTATGGACCGCTTCATCGATAGTTCCGTTGCTTATCAAGGATTTGGTCGTGGCTTGGATATTGATGCCATTGCTTGGCTCAATCACTTTGCAACAGATGGCCTCAAACCCGACTTGACACTCTATTTTGACATTGAGGTGGAAGAAGGGCTAGCTCGCATTGCTGCCAATAGTGATCGCGAGGTCAATCGTTTGGACTTGGAAGGCTTGGACTTGCACAAGAAAGTTCGTCAAGGTTACCTTTCTCTTCTGGACAAAGAAGGAAATCGCATTGTCAAGATTGATGCGAGTCTTCCTTTGGAGCAAGTTGTGGAAACGACCAAGGCTGTCTTATTTGACAGAATGGGCTTGGATAAATGAAACAAGATCAACTAAAGGCTTGGCAGCCAGACCAGTTTGACCGTTTTGTCCGTATCCTAGAACAAGACCAGCTCAATCACGCCTATCTCTTTTCAGGTTTCTTTGGAAGCTTGGAAATGGCGCAGTTTTTGGCTAAGAGCCTCTTTTGTACGGATAAAGTAGGCGTTCTACCATGTGAGAAATGCCGAAACTGCAAGCTGATTGAGCAGGAAGAATTCCCCGATGTTACATTGATTAAGCCAGTCAATCAGGTCATCAAGACAGAACGGATTCGAGAATTGGTGGGTCAGTTTTCCCAAGCAGGGATTGAAAGTCAGCAACAGGTCTTTATCATCGAGCAGGCGGAGAAAATGCATCCCAATGCAGCTAACTCTCTACTCAAGGTCATCGAAGAACCTCAGAGTGAAGTTTATATTTTCTTCTTAACCAGCGATGAGGAAAAAATCTTGCCGACAATCCGTAGTCGGACCCAGATTTTTCACTTTAAAAAGCAAGAAGGAAAGCTCATCCATCAATTAGAGCAAGCAGGACTGGTCAAGAAAAAAGCGACTCTCTTAGCCCAGTTTTGTCAATCACGAGCTGAAGCTGAAAAGTTGGTCAATCAAGCAAGTTTTTGGACCTTGGTGGATGAAAGTGAGCGCCTGCTGACTTGGTTAGTAGCCAAGAAAAAAAAGAGTTATTTGCAGGTAGCCAAATTAACCAGCTTGGCAGATGACAAGGAAAAACAAGATCAGGTCTTGCGAATCCTCGAAGTTCTCTGTGGACAGGACCTCTTGCAAGTAAGGATTCGACAGATTTTACAAGATTTGCTAGAAGCTAGAAAAATGTGGCAGGCTAATGTCAGCTTTCAAAATGCCATGGAATATCTGGTCTTGAAAGAAATATAAACTAATACTCTTCGAAAATCAAATTCAAACCACGTCAACGTCGCCTTGCCGTACTCAAGTACAGCCTGCGGCTAGTTTCCTAGTTTGCTCTTTGATTTTCATTGAGTATTAAAAATGAACGATATAGAAAGGAAAGGGCTGGTTTATGGATAAGAAAGAATTATTTGATGCGCTGGACGATTTTTCCCAACAGTTACTAGTGACCTTGGCCGATGTGGAAGCCATTAAGAAAAATCTCAAGAGCTTGGTAGAGGAAAATACAGCTCTTCGCTTGGAAAATAGTAAGTTGCGCGAACGCTTGGGCGAGGTGGAAGCAGATGCTCCCGTCAAGGCTAAGCATGTTCGTGAAAGCGTCCGTCGGATCTATAAAGACGGGTTTCACGTATGTAATGATTTTTATGGACAACGCCGAGAGCAGGACGAGGAATGTATGTTCTGTGACGAGTTGTTATACAGGGAGTAGGCATGCAGATTCAAAAAAGTTTTAAGGGGCAATCTCCCTATGGCAAGCTTTACCTAGTGGCAACGCCGATTGGCAATCTGGATGACATGACCTTTCGTGCTATCCAGACCTTGAAAGAGGTGGACTGGATTGCTGCTGAGGACACGCGCAATACTGGTCTTTTGCTCAAGCATTTTGACATTCCGACCAAGCAGATCAGCTTTCATGAGCACAATGCCAAGGAAAAAATTCCTGATTTGATTGGTTTCTTGAAAGCAGGGCAAAGTATTGCTCAGGTATCCGATGCGGGGCTGCCTAGCATCTCGGATCCTGGTCACGATTTGGTCAAGGCAGCTATTGAGGAAGAAATCGCAGTTGTCACTGTTCCAGGTGCCTCTGCAGGGATTTCTGCTTTGATTGCCAGTGGTTTAGCGCCACAGCCACATATCTTTTACGGTTTCTTACCGAGAAAATCAGGCCAGCAAAAGCAATTTTTTGACTCAAAAAAAGACTATCCAGAAACTCAGATTTTCTATGAATCACCTCATCGTGTGGCAGATACGCTGGAAAATATGCTAGCAGTTTACGGCGACCGCTCAGTAGTCTTGGTCAGGGAATTGACTAAAATCTATGAAGAATACCAACGAGGAAAGATTTCTGAATTGCTAGAAAGCATGGCTGAAATACCGCTCAAGGGCGAGTGCCTTCTCATCGTTGAAGGTGCCAGTCAGGATGTGGAGGAAAAGGACGAGGAGGACTTGTTCTTAGAAATCCAAGCTCGTATCCAGCAAGGAATGAAGAAAAATCAAGCTATTAAGGAAGTTGCGAAACTCTACCAGTGGAATAAAAGCCAGCTCTACGCTGCCTACCACGATTGGGAAGAGAATCAAGAAAATGACTAAACAGGGAAGTTTGCCTTCTTCCCTTTTTTTGTTATACTAGTAAAAGAAAAATTAGAAAGATTTGTGGGAGTGAAAAAGTTCGGGGGACTTTTCAGCCTGAGCCTAGAAATTCGAAAGCGAAGAAAGTCGGGTTGACTTCTTCAGCGTGAATTTTTAAATTCACACTACCAAAGAGGTATTAGTGTCGTGTCTCAATCTTATATCAATGTTATCGGTGCAGGTTTGGCAGGGGCTGAAGCTGCTTATCAAATCGCAGAACGGGGTATTCCAGTTAAACTTTATGAAATGCGTGGTGTCAAATCAACTCCTCAGCACAAAACAGACAATTTTGCTGAGTTAGTTTGTTCTAATTCCCTGCGTGGGGATGCTTTGACAAATGCTGTCGGTCTTCTCAAGGAAGAAATGCGTCGCTTGGGTTCTGTTATCTTAGAGTCTGCTGAAGCTACACGTGTTCCTGCAGGCGGTGCCCTTGCGGTGGACCGCGATGGTTTCTCTCAAATGGTGACCGAAAAAGTAGCCAATCATCCTTTGATTGAAGTGGTTCGTGATGAAATTACAGAATTACCGACTGATGTTATTACAGTGGTCGCTACTGGTCCTTTGACCAGCGATGCTCTAGCTGAGAAGATTCATGCCCTTAATGACGGCGATGGATTCTATTTCTACGACGCGGCGGCGCCTATTATCGATGTCAATACTATCGATATGAGCAAGGTCTATCTCAAGTCTCGTTATGACAAGGGAGAAGCAGCCTACCTCAATGCTCCAATGACCAAGCAAGAGTTTATGGATTTCCATGAAGCCTTGGTCAATGCGGAAGAAGCACCGCTCAATTCTTTTGAAAAAGAAAAGTACTTTGAAGGTTGTATGCCTATCGAAGTCATGGCCAAGCGTGGCATTAAAACCATGCTTTATGGTCCTATGAAACCAGTCGGTCTGGAGTATCCAGATGACTACACAGGCCCTCGTGATGGAGAATTTAAAACACCTTATGCGGTTGTCCAGCTCCGTCAGGATAATGCAGCAGGTAGTCTCTACAATATCGTTGGATTCCAAACCCACCTCAAATGGGGGGAGCAAAAGCGTGTTTTCCAAATGATTCCCGGTCTTGAAAATGCGGAGTTTGTCCGTTATGGGGTCATGCACCGCAATTCTTACATGGATTCACCAAATCTTCTCGAGCAAACCTATCGTTCTAAGAAACAACCCAACCTTTTCTTTGCTGGTCAAATGACGGGTGTGGAAGGCTATGTTGAGTCAGCAGCCTCAGGCTTGGTTGCAGGTATTAACGCGGCTCGTCTCTTCAAGGGTGAAAGTGAAGCTATCTTCCCAGAGACCACAGCGATTGGAAGTCTGGCTCATTACATCACTCACGCTGATAGCAAACATTTCCAACCAATGAATGTCAATTTTGGGATTATTAAGGAGTTAGAAGGTGAGCGTATCCGTGATAAGAAGGCTCGTTATGAAAAAATTGCAGAGCGTGCTCTTGCCGACTTAGAGGAATTTTTAACTGTCTAATTTTTTTGAAAGAATTGCTCATGATACTATAAAAATCTTAGAAATTGTGATAAAATAGGTAGGATAAAAAAAGGAGAGTAAAAATGGCGAATCCCAAGTATAAACGTATTTTAATCAAGTTATCAGGTGAAGCCCTTGCCGGTGAACGTGGCGTAGGGATTGATATCCAGACAGTTCAAACAATCGCAAAAGAGATTCAAGAAGTTCATAGCTTAGGTATCGAAATTGCCCTTGTTATTGGTGGAGGAAATCTCTGGCGTGGGGAACCTGCTGCAGAAGCTGGAATGGACCGTGTTCAGGCAGATTACACTGGAATGCTTGGGACCGTGATGAATGCTCTTGTGATGGCAGATTCATTGCAACAAGTTGGTGTCGATACGCGTGTGCAAACTGCCATTGCGATGCAACAAGTGGCAGAACCTTATGTACGTGGACGTGCCCTTCGCCACCTTGAAAAGGGTCGTATCGTTATCTTTGGTGCTGGGATTGGTTCACCTTACTTCTCAACAGATACAACAGCAGCCCTTCGTGCAGCTGAAATCGAAGCGGATGCCATCCTTATGGCTAAAAATGGTGTAGACGGTGTTTACAATGCCGATCCTAAGAAAGACAAAACTGCCGTTAAGTTTGAAGAATTGACCCACCGTGATGTTATCAATAAAGGTCTTCGTATCATGGACTCAACTGCTTCAACCCTCTCTATGGACAACGACATTGACTTGGTTGTCTTCAATATGAACCAACCAGGCAACATCAAACGTGTCGTATTTGGTGAAAATATCGGAACAACAGTTTCAAACAATATCGAAGAAAAGGAATAAGAAAATTATGGCTAATGCAATTGTAGAAAAAGCAAAAGAGAGAATGACCCAGTCTCATCAATCACTTGCTCGTGAATTTGGTGGTATCCGTGCCGGTCGTGCCAACGCAAGCTTGCTAGACCGTATCCATGTAGAATACTATGGAGTCGAAACTCCTCTTAACCAAATCGCTTCAATTACTATTCCAGAAGCGCGTGTTTTGTTGGTAACACCATTTGACAAGTCTTCATTGAAAGACATCGAACGTGCCTTGAACGCTTCTGATCTTGGTATTACACCAGCTAATGACGGTTCTGTGATCCGTTTGGTTATCCCTGCTCTTACAGAAGAGACTCGTCGTGACCTTGCCAAAGAAGTGAAGAAGGTCGGTGAAAATGCTAAAGTGGCTGTCCGCAATATCCGTCGCGACGCTATGGATGAAGCTAAAAAGCAAGAAAAAGCAAAAGAAATCACTGAAGACGAATTGAAGACTCTTGAAAAAGATATTCAAAAAGTAACAGACGATGCTGTGAAACACATCGACGACATGACTGCTAATAAAGAAAAAGAAATCTTGGAAGTCTAAAAATAAACAGAAAAACTCAGTTGGCATTGCTGGCTGAGTTTTATTCGAAAGAAGGAAATATGAATACAAATCTTGCAAGTTTTATCGTTGGACTCATCATCGATGAAAATGACCGTTTTTACTTTGTGCAAAAGGATGGTCAGACCTATGCTCTTGCCAAGGAAGAAGGCCAACATACAGTAGGGGATACGGTCAAAGGTTTTGCCTACACGGATATGAAGCAAAAACTCCGCTTGACCACTCTAGAAGTGACTGCCACTCAGGACCAATTTGGTTGGGGAACGGTAACAGAAGTTCGTAAGGACTTGGGTGTTTTTGTTGATACCGGTCTACCTGATAAGGAAATCGTAGTATCACTAGATATTCTCCCTGAGCTCAAGGAACTCTGGCCCAAGAAGGGCGATAAACTCTACATCCGTCTCGAAGTGGACAAGAAAGATCGAATCTGGGGACTCTTGGCTTATCAAGAAGATTTCCAACGTCTGGCTCGTCCTGCCTACAACAACATGCAGAACCAAAACTGGCCAGCCATTGTTTACCGTCTCAAGCTGTCAGGGACCTTTGTCTATCTGCCAGAGAATAATATGCTTGGTTTCATTCACCCAAGTGAGCGCTACGCAGAGCCACGTTTGGGGCAAGTGTTAGATGCGCGTGTCATTGGTTTCCGCGAGGTTGACCGCACTCTGAACCTATCCCTCAAACCACGTTCCTTTGAAATGTTGGAAAATGATGCCCAGATGATTTTGACCTACTTGGAAAGCAATGGCGGTTTCATGATCTTGAATGATAAGTCATCTCCTGAGGACATCAAGGCAACCTTTGGTATCTCTAAAGGTCAGTTCAAGAAAGCACTCGGTGGCTTGATGAAGGCTGGCAAAATCAAACAAGACCAGTTTGGTACAGAGTTGATTTAGGCCTTATAGACATGAAAAAGAAACTTGAAGAAATGAGTTTAGAGGAACTCTGGCAACTTTTTCCTATTTTTCTAGTAGAGCACAAGTCAGAGTGGAAAGACTGGTATGAATCGGAAAAAGCAAATCTGAAAAGAATATTGGGTGCAAATGTTATTAAAAGAATAGAACATATCGGTAGCACTGCTATCCCTAATATTTGGGCCAAGAATATCGTTGATATTCTGTTAGAAGTAGGTAGAATAGAGGATTTAGCAAGAGTTAGGGATTTATTGGTGAAGAATGGGTGGCTAGTGATGTCGGAAAGTCCTAACAGGATTTCGCTAAATAAAGGCTATACAGAGCAGGGATTTGCTGAGAAAGTTTTTCATTTACATTTGCGAATGACGGGAGATCATGACGAGATTTATTTTAGAGATTATCTCTGCCAGCATCCAGATATTGCCCAAGCGTATCAGGAATTAAAACTAAGTTTGTGGAAAAAATTTGAACACAATCGAGACGGCTATACAGATGCGAAAACAGATTTTATAAACCACTACGTTTCAGAGGCCAAGTCCAGTAATTTTCAAGAATCAGAAAAGTGTCATCAAAAAACTCTTGATAGGAGAAAGAATTGAGAAAATCATTTTACACTTGGCTCATGACTGAGCGCAATCCTAAAAGTAACAGTCCTAAAGCTATCTTGGCAGACCTCGCTTTTGAGGAGTCGGCTTTTCCAAAACACACAGATGATTTTGATGAGGTGAGTCGCTTTTTGGAGGAGCATGCCAGTTTCTCTTTTAACCTAGGAGACTTTGACGCTATCTGGCAAGAATACTTAGAACACTAGAGACAATGAGATGAGGCTAGTATTTTATTGTTCTCTTTGCTATAATAAAAAGAAATAAACGGATTAGAGAGGTTCTTTATTTGAAGGAACATTCAATAGACATTCAACTGAGTCATCCAGATGACTTGTTCCATCTTTTTGGTTCCAATGAGCGCCATCTTCGTTTGATGGAAGAAGAGCTCGATGTGGTGATTCATGCCCGTACGGAGATTGTCCAGGTTTTGGGAGAAGAGTCTGCCTGTGAGGAAGCCCGTCAGGTTATCCAAGCATTGATGGTCTTGGTAAATCGTGGAATGACGGTTGGCACACCAGATGTGGTGACTGCGATTAGTATGGTCAAAAACGATGAAATTGACAAGTTTGTCGCCCTTTACGAAGAAGAAATCATTAAGGACAATACAGGGAAGCCGATCCGTGTCAAAACCTTGGGTCAAAAGCTTTATGTGGACAGTGTCAAACAGCATGATGTGACCTTTGGAATCGGACCTGCAGGGACTGGGAAGACCTTTCTTGCAGTGACCTTGGCAGTGACAGCTCTTAAACGCGGGCAGGTCAAGCGGATTATCCTTACTCGTCCAGCAGTGGAAGCAGGTGAGAGTCTAGGATTTCTTCCAGGTGATCTCAAGGAGAAGGTGGATCCTTACCTTCGACCAGTTTACGATGCCTTGTATCAGATTCTCGGCAAAGATCAGACGACCCGTCTCATGGAGCGTGAAATTATCGAAATCGCGCCTCTTGCCTACATGCGTGGGCGGACCTTGGACGATGCTTTTGTCATTCTCGATGAGGCACAAAATACGACCATCATGCAGATGAAGATGTTCCTGACTCGTTTAGGCTTTAATTCCAAGATGATTGTCAATGGAGATATCAGCCAGATTGACCTGCCACGTAATGTTAAATCCGGTTTGATTGATGCTCAAGAAAAGCTCAAGAACATTCACCAAATTGATTTTGTTCATTTTTCAGCCAAGGATGTGGTTCGCCATCCAGTTGTCGCTCAGATTATCCGAGCTTATGAACCGGCTCCAGTTAAGGTTGAAGAAAAGAACCAAGAAACAGAATAGCAAAAAAGCAGTTCAGATGTGAACTGCTTTTTTTTAATGAGTGTCTAGCTTTAAACAAGTTCGTCGATAGACGTGTGCTCTTTATCGAGGCCTTGAGCAACTGGGAGGCTAGTTAAGTAACCTTGATAAGTGGTCACACCTTGACGCAAGCCCTCATCTTCAGCAATTGCTTGTGCGAATCCTTTGCCAGCCAATGCTTCGATATAAGGAAGAGTGACATTGGTTAGGGCGATAGTAGAGGTACGAGCAACTGCACCAGGGATATTGGCAACGGCATAGTGGAGAACACCGTGTTTTTCATAGACAGGTTCATCGTGCGTTGTCACACGGTCAGCTGTCTCGATAACGCCACCTTGATCAACGGCAACGTCAACGATGACAGAGCCAGGACGCATTTGTTTGACCATCTCATCTGTCACCAATTTCGGTGCTTTGGCCCCAGGGATGAGAACTGCACCAACCACCACATCAGCATCTCTCACACTTGCTTCGATGTTGAATGAATTAGACATAAGAGTTTGAATTTGATTTCCAAAGACTTCTTCTAGAACTGAGAGACGCTTAGCGCTGATATCTAAAATAGTTACTTGAGCACCAAGACCAAGGGCGATGCGGGCAGCATGTGTACCGACGACACCACCACCGATGATGGTTACTTTTCCTTTTGGAACACCGGGCACACCACCTAGTAGAATACCAGAGCCACCAGCTTGCTTAGTAAGGAAGTGAGCTCCAATTTGAACAGCCATACGGCCGGCAACCTCACTCATAGGAACGAGGAGTGGTAGTTGTCCTTGATTGTCACGAACAGTTTCATAGGCAATTCCTGTTGTTTTTGCTGCTAACATAGCTTCTGCTAATTCTGGAGCAGCGGCCATGTGCAAGTAGGTGAAAAGGAGAAGATCGTCGCGCAAATAACCATATTCAGAAGCTAGTGGTTCTTTTACTTTCACGACTAACTCGGCAGCCCATGCTTCTGCAGCAGTAGCGACAATCTCAGCTCCTTGCTTTTGATAGTCCGCATCAGTAAATCCTGAACCGAGACCAGCATTTGATTCGATGAGGACACGATGCCCGCGACTGACTAAACTATGGACGCCAGCAGGAGTGAGGGCAACACGGTTTTCATTATTTTTAATTTCTTTTGGGATTCCGATTAACATAGAGATAACCTACCTTTCAATTGACAATCTTGTTTTGGTTGTCACATTTCAGTTCATAAATCAAAAATGTGATGGTTTTATTGTATATGAAACCGCTTCAAAAATCAAGAAAAACTTGTCATTCAAATTTCTTTATGCTAGACTAGTGAGAATCAAGCTCTAATGGAGGAAAAAGTATGGAATCAATATTTGTTAAATTTTCCAAGTATCCAACTATAGAAACGGAGCGTTTATTGCTCCGACCTGTAACTTTAGACGATGCAGAAGCTATGTTTGAGTATGCTTCGGATAGAGAAAATACACGCTACACTTTTCCAACAAATCAAAGTTTAGAAGAAACCAAGAACAACATCGCTCAGTTTTACTTGGCTAATCTCTTGGGACGCTGGGGAATCGAACTAAAAAGCAATGGTCAGTTTATTGGAACCATTGACTTGCACAAGATTGACCCCCTTCTCAAAAAAGCAGCTATTGGTTACATTATCAATAAAAAGTATTGGAATCAAGGATTGACGACAGAAGCCAATCGGGCCGTGATTGAGCTGGCTTTTGAGAAGATTGGAATGAATAAGTTGACCGCTCTTCACGATAAGGAAAATCCTGCATCTGGCAGGGTCATGCAGAAATCAGGCATGCGCTTTTCCCATGTAGAACCATATGCTTGTATGGACCAACATGAAAAAGGTCGAATTATCACAAGGGTTCATTATGTCTTGACTAAGGAAGACTATTTTGCAAATAAATAAGCAGTTGAAAAGAAATTTTCAACTGTTTTTTCTTTCACTTACGAATAATTTAAGAGAGGAGAAAATATGAAAGCAATTATCGAGAAAATCAAAGAGTATAAAATCCTTGTCATTTGTGCTGGTTTAGGTTTGGCCTTGGGCGGATTTTTCCTACTAAAGCCAACTTCACAAACATCTGTAAAAGAATCAAATTTGCAGGCTGAAGTCGCAGCTGTTTCAAAGGATTCATCGTCTGACAAAGAAGTGAAAAAGGAAGAAAAGGACGAGTCTCCTGAACAAGATTTGATTACGGTAGATGTCAAAGGTGCTGTTAAATCGCCAGGGATTTATGATTTACCAGTAGGGAGTCGTGTTCATGATGCCGTTCAGAAGGCGGGTGGATTGACAGAGGAAGCAGATAGTAAGTCGCTTAATCTAGCACAGAAAGTCAGTGACGAGGCTCTTGTCTATGTTCCAACTAAGGGAGAAGAAGCAGTGAGTCAGCAGACTGCCTCTGGAACGACTGCTTCGACAAGTAAAGATAAGAAGGTCAACCTAAATAAAGCTAGTCTGGAAGAACTCAAGCAGGTCAAAGGCTTGGGAGGAAAACGAGCCCAGGATATTATCGATCATCGTGAGGCAAATGGCAAGTTCAAGTCGGTTGATGAATTAAAGAAGGTTTCTGGTATTGGCGCTAAGACCATAGAAAAGCTAAAAGACTATGTTACAGTGGATTAAGAATTTCCCTATCCCCCTAATCTATCTGAGTTTCCTGTTGCTCTGGCTTTACTATGCCATTTTTGGAGTGTCCTATCTCGCACTGCTAGGTTTTGTTTTTTTGCTTGTCTGTCTCTTTTTCCAATTTCCTTGGAAATCGGCCGGTAAAGTTCTAGCGTTTTGTGGAGTTTTTGGTTTTTGGTTTTTGTTTCAAACTTGGCAACAGACACAAGCTAATCAAAACCTAGTGGATTCTGTTGAAAGGGTACGGATTTTACCAGATACCATCAAAGTCAATGGAGACAGTCTGTCCTTTCGGGGCAAGGCTGAGGGTCGCACCTTCCAAGTTTACTATAAACTCCAGTCTGAGGAGGAGAAAGAGCTCTTTCAGGCCTTAACAGACCTTCACGAGATAGAGATAGAAGGAAAACTTTCAGAGCCTGAAGGTCAGAGGAATTTTGGTGGCTTTGACTACCAAGCCTATCTGAAAACTCAGGGGATTTACCAAACTTTGACTATCAAGAGTATCCAGTCAATGAGAAAGATTAGCAGTTGGGATATAGGAGAAAATCTGTCCAGTTTACGTCGAAAGGCTGTAGTTTGGATCAAGATGCACTTTCCAGATCCTATGCGCAATTATATGACAGGTCTTCTTTTAGGACATTTGGACACGGACTTTGAGGAGATGAATGAGCTCTATTCCAGTCTTGGAATTATCCATCTCTTTGCCTTGTCGGGTATGCAGGTAGGCTTTTTCATGGATGCCTTTAAGAAACTCCTCTTGCGATTGGGCTTAACTCAAGAAAAGTTGAAGTGGCTAACTTATCCCTTTTCTCTTATCTATGCAGGTCTGACAGGATTTTCAGCATCTGTTATTCGCAGTCTCTTGCAAAAGTTACTAGCACAACATGGTATTAAGGGCTTGGATAATTTTGCCTTGACGGTCCTTGTCCTTTTTATCATTATGCCAAACTTTTTCCTAACTGCAGGAGGAGTCTTGTCCTGCGCTTATGCTTTTATCTTGACCATGACCAGCAAAGAAGGCGATGGGATCAAGGCTGTTGCCAGAGAAAGTTTGGTCATTTCTTTGGGAATATTGCCCATTCTATCCTTTTATTTTGCAGAATTTCAGCCTTGGTCTATCCTTTTGACCTTTGTCTTTTCCTTTCTGTTTGATGTGGTCTTCTTGCCGCTTTTGTCCATCTTATTCATTCTGTCCTTCGTTTACCCAGTCACTCAGTTTAACTTTGTCTTTGAGTGGTTGGAGGGCGTCATTCGCTTGCTATCGCAGCTGGCAAGTAGGCCCCTGGTCTTTGGTCAACCCAACGCATGGCTGTTGATTCTACTGTTAGTTTCATTAGCCTTGGTCTATGACATGAGGAAAAACATCAAAAGACTAGCAGGAGTCAGTCTTTTTATTGTGGGGCTCTTTTTCTTGACCAAGCATCCACTTGAAAATGAAATTACCATGCTAGATGTTGGGCAAGGGGAGAGTATTTTCCTACGGGATGTAACTGGTAAAACCATTCTCATAGATGTAGGTGGTAAGGCAGAATCTGATAAGAAAATCGAGGCTTGGCAAGAAAAGGCGACGACCAGCAATGCCCAGAGAACCTTGATTCCTTATCTTAAAAGTCGAGGAGTAGATAAGATTGACCAGCTGATTTTGACCAATACAGACAAGGAACATGTTGGTGATTTACTGGAGGTGACCAAGGCTTTCCATGTTGGAGAGATTTTAGTATCAAAAGGAAGTCTGACACAGAAGGAATTTGTAGCGGAACTAGAAGCAAGTCAAAACAAGGTACGTAGTGTGGCAGCTGGGGAGAATTTCCCGATTTTTGGCAGTTACTTAGAAGTCCTATCTCCAAGGAAGATTGGAGATGGGAATCGTGATGATTCTCTGGTTCTTTATGGAAAACTCTTAGATAAGCACTTTCTCTTCACAGGAAATTTGGAGGAAAAAAGAGAGAAGGATTTGCTGAAGCAATATCCTGACCTAGAGGTGGATGTCTTGAAAGCAGGCCAACATGGTGCTAAAACCTCATCAAATCCAGCTTTCCTAGAAAAAATCAAACCACAAATTACTCTCATTTCAGTCGGAAAGCGCAATCGTACGAAACTCCCCCATCAGGAAACCTTGACACGACTGGAAAGTATCAAGAGTAAGATTTACCGAACTGACCAGCAAGGGGCTATCCGCTTTAAAGGATGGAATAGTTGGAGAATTGAAACGGTTCGATAAAATAGACAAAGTTTTTAAAAAATTGACTTTTTATCTTGACAAGGAATAGAAAACTTGGTATCATATAAAAGTTGAGAAAAGCAGAAGTGAGAGCTTCTCGCCTTGTGACATCAAGTTGCCTGGCCCTACGGATGAAAAGTTTCTAAGAAACGCTATCATAACGTGCGGGCTTGTATTATTACGAGCCTGCTATTGTTTTTCTCTAATAATAAAAAAGAGGTGAAAACCATAGCAAAGCAAGACTTATTCATCAATGATGAAATTCGTGTACGTGAAGTTCGCTTGATCGGTCTTGAGGGAGAACAGCTAGGCATCAAGCCACTCAGCGAAGCGCAAGCATTGGCTGATAGTGCAAATGTTGACTTAGTATTGATTCAACCCCAAGCAAAACCACCTGTTGCTAAAATTATGGACTACGGTAAGTTCAAATTTGAGTATCAGAAAAAGCAAAAAGAACAACGTAAAAAACAAAGTGTTGTTACTGTGAAAGAAGTTCGTCTGAGTCCAACTATTGACAAGGGTGACTTTGACACAAAACTTCGCAATGCACGCAAGTTCCTTGAAAAAGGAAATAAAGTTAAGGTATCCATTCGCTTTAAAGGTCGTATGATCACCCATAAAGAGATTGGTGCAAAAGTTTTAGCCGAGTTTGCTGAAGCAACACAAGATATTGCAATCATCGAACAACGAGCTAAGATGGATGGACGCCAAATGTTCATGCAGTTGGCGCCAGCAACTGACAAAAAATAATTGTCAGAAAGTTAAATAAAGGAGAAAAAATCATGCCAAAACAAAAAACACACCGCGCATCAGCTAAACGTTTCAAACGTACAGGTTCTGGTGGACTTAAACGTTTCCGTGCTTACACTTCTCACCGTTTCCACGGAAAAACTAAGAAACAACGTCGTCATCTTCGTAAAGCATCTATGGTGCATTCAGGAGATTTCAAACGTATCAAAGCAATGCTTACTCGCTTGAAATAATAGCTTAACAGTAAGTAAACAATTCTAGGAAATATTTGGAGGAAATAAAACATGGCACGTGTTAAAGGTGGCGTTGTATCACGCAAACGTCGTAAACGTATTCTTAAACTAGCAAAAGGTTACTATGGAGCTAAACACATCTTGTTCCGTACTGCAAAAGAACAAGTAATGAACTCTTACTACTATGCATACCGTGACCGTCGTCAGAAAAAACGTGACTTCCGTAAATTGTGGATCACTCGTATCAATGCGGCAGCTCGTTTGAACGGACTTTCATACTCACAATTGATGCATGGTTTGAAATTGGCTGAAATCGAAGTTAACCGTAAAATGCTTGCTGACTTGGCTGTTAACGACGCAGCAGCTTTCACAGCTCTTGCAGATGCAGCTAAAGCAAAACTTGGTAAATAATGACAAACTGTTTCATTCTTACTCTCGTGGTTTTACCGCAAGAGTAGGGTGAAACTTTTTTATTTTCCATAAATGATTTTCTATTTTAGAGAGTAAATGACAGATTTTTTCAAAGAAAATAGGATATTTCTTGTATAATAGGAATATCTAAAAAAGATTTGGAGTTTGAAGAAGATGATAGTAGGTATTGATTTAGGAACGACTAATTCTTTAGTAGGGGTATATCAAGATGGCCAGGTTAAGCTGATTCCCAATGCTTTTGGTGAGTATTTGACTCCTTCTGTTGTGGCTTTAGATGACAATGATGAGATTATAGTTGGAAAAATTGCCAAGGAACGCTTGGTAACCCACCCAGATAAGACGGTTTCTCAGTTCAAGCGTTTTATGGGGACTAAGCATGAGTTGACGTTAGGAAATCGAGCATATAAAGCTGAAGAATTAAGCTCCTTTATCATTCGAAAGTTGGTAGACGATGCAGAGACCTATCTTGGAGAAAAGGTCGAGGAAGTGATTGTCAGTGTTCCAGCCTATTTCAATGATGCTCAACGTTATGCGACCAAACTAGCAGGGAAATTTGCAGGCGTTCAGATTGATCGGATTATCAATGAACCTTCCGCAGCGGCTCTTGCTAAAAGATCTATGGTAAACCAAGAAGATCAATCTTTTATTGTAGTCGATTTTGGTGGTGGGACTCTAGACATTTCAGTTGTAGAGCTTTTTGATAACATAGTTGAAATCGTGTCGATTGCAGGGGACAATCGTTTGGGAGGAGAAGACTTTACTGCGGCTATTGCTGAGGAATTTTTAGTTTCCAATCAATTAACCAAGGATACGATTTCCCGTGAATTTTATAGCAAAATTCTGGTACAGGCTGAAAAGACAAAGCTAGAACTTAATGATAAAGAAGAAGTGAAGATGACGGTTCTGGACCAAGATCAGGAATACACTTTAGACTTGAGCTACCAACGCTTTTATGAGCTTTGTCAACCACTGCTAGCCCGTGTTAAGGCCGTTTTGGATCGTGCCTTGATGGATGCACGCTATAGCTATGTATCATCAGATAACTTTGTTCTTGTTGGGGGGACTTCGAAACTCCGCTTGGTTCAGGACTTTTTATCCTACTGTATCAATCAAATGGTTCAGGTATCGGATGATCCTGATCGAATGATTGCGAGAGGTTGTGCCCTTCTAGCAGGAATAAAAGAACGGCAGGGTGAGATACGAGATTTGCTGCTGTCTGATATTTGTCCTTTTACACTAGGAATTGAGATAGTTGGAGACCGTTTTTCGCCGATTATCGAGCGAAATTCCACCCTACCTGCTTCACGCATCGAGCAGTACTATACGGCTGAATTGGGACAGAGCCAAGTCAAGATAAAGGTCTATCAAGGTGAGATGATGAAGGCATCACAAAATCTGTTCCTAGGAGAATTAGAAGTTCCCGTCCCTGTGAATACTCGAGTAAATGAAAGTTTCACAGTTCGGTTTACCTATGATTTAAATGGAATTTTGGATGTCGAAGTGAAAATTGATTCAACACAGGAAGTCTTTAGTCATGTTATTCTCCAAGATAGTGTTACTCTGACAGAAAAGGAAATCAAGGCTAAGCAAGCAGAGTTGACTCGCTATAAGATCAATGCTCAAGAAACAGAGGTTTATCGCTTCTTGATTGAAAAAGCGAATCGCGTGTACAGTATGCTCTTGGGGAGAAGAAGAGATGAGCTAATGGCTGAAACTAGACGATTTGAAGAAGAGGTCAGTCAAGCATCTGTGTATCATTTGCCAAAACTCTATCAATCATTTTCAAACTATCTAGACTTCCTAGAGCGAGGACTATAAAAGAGGATACCTTATGAATATATGGGAAACTTTAGGGATAGAGCCAACGACTGACGTCAAGCTTATTAGAAGGCGTTATGCTGAACTGGTTCGGCTTTATCACCCAGAAGACCAACCAGAAATTTACCAAGAAATTGTTGAAGCTTATCAAAAAGCTTTGACTTATGCGAGGTCTAGAAACACAAGACCAGAAAATAGTCTCAAAAAAGCGAGTGACTCTCAAGAAGCTACTGAACTTGAAGAAGAGGCGAATGGAAAGCCTAACTCAAGTCTCAACTTTGAAAACTTGATTGAAGAAACGAAGACTGAGAACGAAGAGTCTGAAAGATCTAGTCTTGATTTTAGTGATTATCAGCAATTGACTGATAAAACCAGCGATTCCTTTAACTTTGAAACCTTTAAAGCAGAAGAGGATGAGCAAAAGTCAACCCTTGACTTTAGTGACTATGATGAGGAAGTTCAGCTAAATGGAGATTCTGAAGAAAGAGCTAAGAATACCCTCAACTTTGAAACGTTTGGTGACGAAGAGAACCAAGGGCAAGAAGGAATAACAAGGTCTACTCTTGACTTTAGTGGTTATAATGAAGAAACTTATCTGATTCGAAATGCGATTGAAAGTATTGTTGGAAATGACGGTTATAACCAAGAGGAACAAGAGCATCTATGGCGTCAGTTCTTTCATCAGTATCAGTATGATATGGACATTGTTCAATCCGTTTTAGAGGAAATGGATGTTTATATTTTTAATAAACCAGAGCAATTCTCTATCCTCATTCCCTTGCTGGAAGATTATATACCTGACTTCCGACACTGGGGCTATTACTATAAATTGAAGTATTGGAAAGTTAAAAGAGCTATAGCAGAAGAGGAAGGCAGTTCGCTTGAAAGCGCACATGAAGCCACTGAAGAATTCTATTATTCTTATCAACTTTGCCAAGAAATTCTCCAAGATTTTAACAAAGCAAATCAATTGAGCTCCTGGATAGAGTTTTTCAAGCACCCTTATTTGGCCTTTATGGTCTTGGATCAAGTAAATCAAAATCGTCAGATGATCAAGAGTGTGCCCGTTTTAACCTATATTCTTGAAAAAAACCGACAAGTCATATTTGAAGAGGATTATCCACTCTTGAATGACTTGGCTGATTACTTAGAGGAAGTAAAAGAGGAGCTGGGAGAAAACGTTGACTTTAGTCATTACACTCTAGATAATCCGGATGAAGTTGAGGCAGCCTTCTATGAGTTGCTCCATGCTCACTATGAAGACGAGTACAAACTGTTACGTGATTGGCAATATCTTTTTGAAACAGTTCAAGATCACACGCTCCTACTTGATTTGTTAGAAAAGGTGGACGTCTATCCTTTAACCAATGCGAAAGTGTTAGCTCTCGTTCTTCAATTTGTAGAGCGTTACAGTGATGAGGAATCAAATCCTTACCTGAAAAAACTCCATTTCTGGAAGAGTATCCATTCTTATCCTTCAGTGGTAGAGGAGTATGCACTTAACAAAAAAGAAAATTTTGATTACTGGTACAATGAAGGTTATCTTTATATAGATAAACTCACTAAGAACGATGAAGATATCAATGATTGGGATAAGTGGAGAAGCTACTTTAAAGGAAGACCACGCATTCTAACGGTTTTGCTTCAACAGATCTATAAGGAGTACCGTCGATTCACAGACGGGGAGCTCCTGAGATATGTTTTAGCTCCTTTTCCTACTTCTAAAATGGCTCCCCAAATGATGACGGAGGAGACAGACCAGAAACTAGAAGAGATGACGACTTATGCCTATGAACTTAGTCATCCGAAGGCCAGACTCTCTTATTTGGATTGGAAAAAAAGACAGGTCTTTAAAAATAAGTTTCTTCAGTTTTTCTTTAGTCTATTTACGATTGTAAGTTTGCTGCTCAGTATTATAGAGAGACCTGGTTATAATTCATGGGTTCATGCTGGTATGTTTTCTCTCTTTTACGTCTATATGCTAAAATTAAGGAAAACACCGATTGAGGAGGGAGTGACTGCTAGAGGAGAAAAACGGAAATTCTACTACAGCCCCCATCCATGGTTCCTACTAATCTTGCTATTGACCCTCGTCATTCCATCCTTACCGTTTGGCCTCATCGGTGCCCTTATGTTCATTACATTTTTCAGCTTCATCGATGGTTTCCAAGTGAGTCAGGGGCTGAAATGGGATTATTCTTTGGATAAGCTGATTCCTGTTGGTATCTTTCTTTCTGCTGGCTTTCTTTCTGCTTTGGCAAATCAAAGCCAGACTATTTCAGGAGTTGCAATATCTTACTTCCATATTTTTGCAATCCTTGTGATTTGCTTGTCCTTTACAAGATTTAGTCCTGGATTTCCACCATCTCTGAAGAAAATCCTTCTTCCAGCAATCTTGGGAATTCTACTCTTTCAAACGTTGCCATATATTCACAGCCGTTTAGATATCTTTGATCCAACTATTCTACGAAATGAAACTCTGGCCATAACCGTTATCCTCTTGTTAAATGGAATCGCTTTGTCTTATTTTACAAAGGAACAAGGCTTCATGATTGGTGTGAAGAAGGTCTTTATGATTTATGGATTGCAGATCTTTATTTTCTTAAGAAGACTATTCAGAATCCTATTCGCACCAAATTCAGTTTTCGGTAATAACTATCATTACAAAGACTTACTAATCATGAACAGCGAATTTACGTTCTACTTCCTCGAGGGGCTTTTTATCCTGATCATGCTTTTCCTTATTCGCAATATACGCAAGGAAAATCGTAAAAGTGCTGCTTAGAATGAAAGCGTAGAGAAGAGGACTCTGGTTCAAGTTTCTAGTAAATTTTCCTGAATAAAGGTATAATAGAACTATTAAAACGAAAGAGGTAATGAAAATGGCTTCAAAAATGCTACACACTTGCTTGCGAGTAGAAAACCTTGAAAAATCAATCGCTTTTTATCAAGATGCTTTTGGATTTAAAGAATTGCGTCGCAGAGATTTTCCAGATCATGCTTTCACCATTGTCTATCTAGGACTTGAGGGGGATGACTATGAGTTGGAGTTGACCTATAACTATGATCACGGTCCTTACGTGGTAGGAGATGGCTTCGCCCATATCGCCCTCAGTACACCTGACCTTGAGGCCCTACATCAAGAACATAGCGCTAAAGGCTATGAGGTGACAGCTCCTAATGGACTTCCAGGAACTCAACCAAACTATTACTTTGTCAAGGATCCTGACGGTTACAAGGTCGAAGTCATTCGTGAAAAATAATCCAGTGAAGTCAAGTAGAATGTTCGTTTTCTACTTGACTTTTTTTCTTTGAAAGAGTATACTAATACAAATTTAACCTTTAAGGGGAGTCCAGAGAGACTCACAAGGTGTCAGATAAAAGGGATAAGGGGACTCTCTGTGGAGACTTTTTAAGTGTGCGCATGAGTTCTAGCCTAACCCAACTGAGGCCTTGCATTAGCAAGGCCTTTTCTTTATCTGGTCCCCTTAAATTTAAGGAGGAAAAGTCATGAATCCCACATGTAAGAAGCGTTTGGGTGCCATTCGTTTGGAAACCATGAAGGTGGTCGCACAAGAGGAAATTGCGCCAGCAATCTTTGAATTAGTCCTAGAAGGGGAGATGGTTGAAGCCATGCGAGCCGGCCAATTTCTTCATCTGCGTGTGCCTGATGACGCCCATCTCTTGCGCCGCCCTATTTCAATTTCGTCTATTGACAAAGCAAACAAGCAGTGTCACCTTATTTATCGGATTGAGGGGGCTGGGACAGCTATTTTTTCAACCTTAAGTCAGGGAGATACTCTTGATGTGATGGGACCTCAGGGAAATGGTTTTGACTTGTCTGACCTAGACGACCAGAGTCAAGTCCTCCTCGTTGGTGGTGGGATTGGTGTTCCACCCTTGCTAGAAGTAGCCAAGGAATTGCATGCGCGTGGGGTGACAGTAGTGACAGTCCTCGGTTTTGCGACTAAGGATGCTGTTATTCTCGAAACCGAATTGGCCCGATATGGTCAGGTCTTTGTAACGACAGATGATGGTTCTTATGGCATCAAGGGAAATGTTTCTGTTGTTATCAATGATTTAGACAGTCAATTTGATGCGGTTTACTCATGTGGTGCTCCGGGAATGATGAAGTATATCAATCAAACCTTTTATGATCATCCAAGAGCCTATCTATCTCTAGAATCTCGTATGGCTTGTGGGATGGGAGCTTGCTATGCCTGCGTTCTAAAAGTGCCAGATAGTGAGACCGTCAGCCAACGCGTCTGTGAAGATGGCCCTGTTTTTCGCACAGGAACAGTTGTATTATAAGGAGAAAGTCATGACTAACAAACGTTTACAAGTTTCTCTACCGGGCTTGGATTTGAAAAATCCCATCATTCCAGCATCAGGCTGTTTTGGTTTCGGCCAAGAGTATGCCAAATACTATGATTTAGACCTTTTAGGCTCCATTATGATCAAGGCGACGACACTTGAACCCCGTTTTGGGAATCCTACTCCCAGGGTGGCAGAAACGCCTGCAGGTATGCTCAATGCAATCGGTTTACAAAATCCAGGTTTAGAAGCTGTTTTAGCTGAAAAGTTGCCTTGGCTGGAAAGAGAATATCCTTCGCTTCCCATCATCGCCAATGTAGCAGGCTTTTCAAAACAAGAGTACGCTGCCGTTTCTCAGGGGATTTCCAAGGCTACAAATGTAAAAGCTATCGAGCTCAATATCTCTTGTCCGAATGTGGATCACGGCAATCATGGACTTTTGATTGGGCAAGATCCTGACTTGGCTTATGAAGTGGTAAAGGCAGCTGTGGAAGCCTCTGATGTGCCAGTTTATGTTAAATTAACCCCTAGTGTAACGGATGTTGTCACCATCGCCAAAGCCGCAGAAGATGCAGGGGCAAGTGGCCTAACCATGATCAATACCCTTGTCGGTATGCGCTTTGACCTTAAAACCAGAAAACCAATCCTAGCCAATGGAACAGGTGGAATGTCTGGACCAGCAGTCTTTCCAGTAGCCCTCAAACTCATCCGCCAAGTCGCCCAAACAACCGACCTTCCCATCATTGGAATGGGAGGAGTGGATTCTGCTGAAGCAGCGCTAGAAATGTATCTGGCTGGTGCCTCTGCTATCGGAGTTGGAACAGCCAATTTTACCAATCCATATGCCTGTCCTGATATTATTGAAAATTTACCAAAAGTCATGGATAAATACGGCATTAGCAGTCTAGAAAATCTCCGTCAGGAAGTCAAAGCCAATCTGAGATAAGCTAGGTCTTCCTTATCGTCAACAAGAAATAGAATCTTCATCAATTTGTAATATTTCCGTCGATTAACTATGTTACAATAGGGTTTAGAAAACGTTATTGGAGCATTTAAATGAAACGATGGAAAGTGGCCCTAGTAAGTGCTGGCTTATTGGGGTGTTTTTTTACTGTAGTGGAGACAGCAAAAGCAGAAGAGGGGACTTGGCAAGGAAAGACCTACCTCAAAGCAGACGGGAAACCAGCAACCAAGCAATGGCTTTTTGACCAAACGCATCAGAACTGGTTTTATCTTAAAGATAATGGTCAACGTGCAGAAAATGGCTGGTTGACTGTTGCTGGTAAAGATTACTATTTTAACGAAGCTGGAAAATTAGCTACGAAAACGTGGGTTGGCCAGTACTATGTGACTGAAAGTGGTGCTAAAGCAAAGGAACAGTGGGTATTTAATCAGGAAAAAGAATCCTGGTATTATCTAAAGTCTGATGGTCAGAAAGCTCAAAAAGAATGGATTCAACAAGGTCAAGAAAAATATTACCTTAAAGAAGACGGGAAAATGGCCAAAGATGAGTGGATCACTCAAGGTGAGAACCAGTACTACATCAATTCACAAGGTAAAATGCTGAAAAATGCTTGGCTTGGTAAAAGCTATATATCAGAAAATGGTAATAAGGTTAAACAAGCCTGGATTTATGATGACAACTATAGCAGTTGGTTCTACCTTCAACAAGATGGTACCTATGCTGAAAATAGGTGGTTAACTATAGATGGGAAGGACTACCATTTTAAATCAGGCGGTTATCTTTCTACTGAACGTTGGATTGATCGCTTCTATGTTGCGAAGAGTGGAGCTAAATTGAAATCGGAATGGCTCTTTGATAAGAATTATGATGCTTGGTTTTACTTGAAAGCTGACGGAACCTATGCCGAAAAAGGCTGGGAAACGATTAAAGAAAAAGATTACCATTTCAAATCAGGCGGTTATCTTTCTACCGAGCGCTGGATAGATCGCTTCTATGTTGCGAAGAGTGGAGCTAAATTGAAATCGGAATGGCTCTTTGACAAGAATTATAACTCTTGGTTTTACTTGAAAGCTGACGGAACCTATGCTGAAAAAGGTTGGCAAACCATCAAAGGCAAGGATTACCATTTCAAATCAGGCGGCTACCTCTCTATGGAAACTTGGATTGACCGCAGTTATGTGACGAGCAGTGGAGCAAAAGCTGGCAAAGGGTGGCTCTTTGACAAGAATTATAACTCTTGGTTCTATATCAACTCTGATGGAAATTATGCCAATAAAGAATGGCTCTGGGATAATGGTTACTACTATCTCAAATCTGGTGGTTATATGGCTGCGAGTGAGTGGGTATGGTACAAGAACAACTGGTTCTACCTCAAGTCAAATGGAAAGATGGCTGAGAAAGAATTAATCTACGATTCATCCGACCAATCATGGTATTACCTTAAATCAGGCGGTTATATGGCAAAAAATGAAACTGTGGATGGTCATACCTTGGATGCTTCTGGTAGATGGCATGTTGCGGATAAAACCAAATATTACAAAGTTAAACCAATCACTGCCTATGTCTATAGTGCATCTGGAGAAATCTTGAGTTACATTAACCAAGGAAGCATTGTTTCACTGGATAGCTCGACGCGAAAAGGCGGCCGACTTGCAGTTTCGATTTCTGGCTTGTCTGGCTATATGAATCAAAGTGATTTGACAGCAGTAGATGAAGGTAGCGAGTTTATCCCTCATTATACTAGTGATGGGAAATTCCTCTACCATGAACTCTCTCCATATACGAGTATCAAAGTAGCTCCACACACCTCTGCTATGGTTATTGGTAAGAAGTACTACTCAACTGATGGAGAGCACTTTGATGGCTTTACCATTAAAAATCCTTTCCTCTATAAAAACTTAAGAGAACCAAGTAATTATAGTGCAGCTGAATTGGATAAACTGTATTCGATGATGAACTTGCAGGATAGTCCTCTAGCAGGTAAAGGAGCGACTTTCAAAGAAGCTGAGGAACGCTACGGTGTCAATGCCCTTTACTTGATGGCACATAGCGCTCTTGAAAGTGCGTGGGGACGTAGTCAAATTGCCAGAGATAAGAAAAACTTCTTTGGTATTGCTGCTTATGATACTAGCCCATATCTCTCAGCCAAGAGCTTTGATAATGTGGACAAAGGAATTCTTGGAGCGGCCAAGTGGATTCGTGAAAATTACATTGACTATGGTAGAGACCACCTTGGAAACAAGGCAACTGGAATGAATGTTCGCTATGCTTCCGATCCGTACTGGGGTGAGAAGATAGCCAGCATCATGATGACCATCAACAGCAAACTTGGTGGGAAAGACTAATCAAAAGAAATCAACGGTAACTACTGAGAAGTGGTTATCGTTTTTGTTTTAAACATTGGAGGAGAAATAGTATAATAACAGTATCTTTATTCTTGAACAATTAACAAAATGATAGTAAAATGTAATAGTAGATATTAATCTAATTATTATATAAAAAGGAGAATTTTATGAAAAAGTTACTATCCTTCTCAATTGCTTTGCTTTCCATCACAACATTAGTTGCTTGTTCTGGACATAAGGCGGAATCAAAGGTCCCAGAAGAAAAAATTGAACAGAAGCAAATCAAGTTTGATGAGAAGTTGTTTAAAGAAGCTGGACTCTTGCCTTTTAAAAATGAGAAACAACTAGAACTTGGAGAATTGGATTCTAAATCACGCGCAACGGGTGCTCATATTCAACTTAAGGACAGTGATGAGCCAACTGAGAAGAGAGAGTCCAAGTTGACTTATGATCCAGTTGGATGGCACAATTATAAATTCTTTTATGGTGATGGTAAAAAAGAAGCTTGGTTGATGAGTAGAGGTCATCTGATTGGTTACCAATTTAGTGGATTAAACGATGAAAAGAAAAACTTGGTTCCTATGACTAACTGGCTCAATGCTGGAAATTATTCTGGAACAGATGACCAAAACCAAAGTAGCATGCTTTATTATGAAAATCGATTGGACTCTTGGTTGGCCAATCACCCCAACTATTATCTTGACTACAAGGTAAACCCAATCTATCAGAAAGATGAATTAATTCCGAGACAAATTGAATTGCAGTATGTGGGAATAGATGAAAATGGCAAACTCTTGGAAATCAAATTGGGTGGTAGTAAAGAAAAGGTTGATCAGTATTCAGTGACGCATGTTGTTTTAGACAATGTTTCAGCTAATGCGGAAATCAATTATTTGGACGGTACGGCTAAAAATACAGTTGAAGATGCAAAGATAAAAGAAGAAAAAGAAAAGGCTAAGAAGGAAGCTGAGGAAAAAGCCAAGAAAGAGGCAGAAGAAAAAGAAGCAGCTGAAAAGAAAGCAAAAGAAGAAGAACAGGAAAAAGCTCGCCAAGCCGCACAAGAACAGGAAGAAAGCCAGGAATCAAACTCGCCATCAACAAATTCAGGTGGCTACTTTAGAGATAGAAAAGGGAGATGGCACAGACCAAATGGTAAATTTGCTTCTAAGAAAGAAATCAGAGAAGCCGGATTGCAGTGGTAAGAAGAATTTAGTAGATACACAGTCAAAAAGCCGTTGGAAAACGGTTTTTTGTTATAATTAAATGAAGAATGTAGAATTAAAGGAGAACATCATGACTTTTGAAGAAATCCTGCCTGGGTTAAAGGCCAAGAAAAAATATGTACGAACTGGTTGGGGAGGGGCTGAAAACTATGTCCAACTCTTTGACACTATCGAGCAAAACGGGATTGCACTTGAAGTGACGCCCTATTTCCTAATCAACGTGTCTGGGGAGGGAGAAGGTTTTTCCATGTGGAGCCCGACACCTTGTGATGTTTTGGCGACGGACTGGGTAGAAGTCCATGACTAGACGTGTATTGATGACGGGAGTAAGTTCAGGGATTGGTCTGGCTCAAGCACGACTCTTTTTAGAGAATGGCTATCAAGTTTATGGAGTTGACCAAGGTGAAAATCCACTCTTAGAGCGTGATTTTCACTTTTTACAGAGAGATTTGACCTTGGACTTGGAGCCAATTTTTGACTGGTGTCCTCAGGTGGATGTCTTGTGCAATACTGCTGGAGTTTTGGATGATTTCAAACCACTTTTGGAACAATCAGCCCAGGAAATTCAAGAGATTTTTGAAATCAACTATATGACTCCTGTTGAGTTGACTCGTTATTATTTGACGCAAATGCTGGAAAATAAAAAAGGAATTATCATCAATATGTGTTCGATTGCTTCAAGTCTAGCTGGCGGAGGTGGTCACGCCTATACCTCGTCTAAGCACGCCTTAGCTGGCTTTACCAAGCAGTTGGCTCTAGACTATGCTGAGGATGGTATTCAGGTCTTTGGGATTGCTCCAGGGGCAGTCAAGACAGCTATGACCGCTGCCGACTTTGAACCAGGTGGCTTAGCTGACTGGGTGGCTAGTGAAACGCCCATCAAACGCTGGATTGAGCCAGAGGAAGTAGCAGTGATTAGCCTTTTCTTAGCAAGTGGAAAAGCGAGCGCCATGCAAGGACAAATCCTGACTATTGATGGTGGCTGGTCTTTGAAGTAGGAGGAGTTGGATGGAAATCAAAAAACACTTTGGAGTCTATGCTGTTTGCTTTGAAAATAGGAAGTTACTCTGCATTGAAAAAACGAGAGGCCCTTATCAACATCGTTATGATCTACCCGGTGGTAGTCAGCAACTTGGTGAAGGACTGACGGAAACGCTGATTAGAGAAGTTATGGAAGAGACAGGATTTACTGTTAGAAGCTACTCCAATCCTCGAATCTACGATATTTTCGTCAGGGAAGAGTTAAAAAATTGTGTGGTTCACCATATCATGGCATTTTATGATATTGAGGTCAACGAGAAGGAAGCTCAAGTTACTATTTCGGAAGCTGTCTCTGATGGTGCGAATGATTCACTCGGATATGTTTGGATGGATATTCAGAAAATCACAGAAGAAAATGCATCACCATTAGTCTTGAAGATTAAGTCTGAATTATTAGGATTTCCAGAGCTGGACAAGACCTTGTATATGAATTGGAAGGTGAATGATGAGAAACCAACTTGTCCTTAGTGGCGAACAAATTGTTGAAAAAGTTTATCCTCAGTTATTGCACCACGTCGGTATGATTCGTGGAGAATACTTACTGAGAGAGCTCAATCAAAATATCCTATTAGCAAGTTGTCAACAATTTGTAAAAGATTATCTAGATACCATTTGCTCCTTGTACTCAGATGAAGAGGTTTGGTATCGTTTTTCAGAGTTAACAAATACAGAAGCTAATTGTTTAGAGGGGACTAAAGAGCATTTTGATGAAAATCATCCCTTGTTTGGTTATAGAGGAACTAGGCGCTTGCTGGCGTGTCCTGATGAATTTCAGGCTGAAGCACATGTCGTTACAGAAGTTTATCAAACAAATCCCAATCTGTCTGTTATTTTTCCTTTTATCAATGATGCTGAGCAGTTAAAACAAGCTATTAGAGTATTGCGTGAGCATGGTTTTACTGGAAAAGTCGGCACAATGATTGAATTACCGTCAGCTTATTTTGACTTGGACAGGATACTGGAAACTGGTATTTCAAAGATTATAGTTGGAATGAATGATTTGACTTCTTTTGTTTTTGCGACTGTGAGAAACAGTCAATGGCATGATATGGAAAGTCCAATAATGTTAGATATGCTAAGAGATATGCAGGATAAAGCAAGGATAAAAAAGATTGACTTTACTGTAGCAGGCTATCTGAATACTTCTTTCATACAAAAAATGAATCAGATGGGTATCAAGTGTATTATCCACTACAGTTCTATTCCAGAGATTTTTAATTTAGAGATTGATCATCCAGACCACCTCAAACGTATAAAAGAAGTAAGTAAAAAATTACAAAGGAGCAACCCATGACACCGCAAGAAATGTGGAATGACTACAAGCAAATCAACCCCTCTATCGGAGATGAGATAGATGCCTGGGCTTTTGGAGTGGAAGCAGATCTCTTGGCAGATTTGGTTTTAAAAGGCGAAAAGACAGCAACTGCCTCAGCCTACGACCTCTATGCAATAGAAGACGAACCTCTTCCACGAGAAGGAACCTTTGACATCATTTTAGATAGCCAAGATCGAGCTGTCTGCATTGTCGAAATTACTAAGGTTTCCGTTCAGCCCTTTCATCAAGTTTCTGCTGACCATGCCTATAAGGGAAGGTGAGGGAGACAAATCTTTAGCCTATTGGCGTCAGGTTCATGAGGACTGTTTCGCCGAGTGGCTGAGAGAGGCAGGACTGACTTTTACACCTGACAGCAAGGTTGTTTTGGAAGAATTTCGCAAGGTCTACCCACTCTAGACTGCAGAAGGAAGAAAGTTTTGGAAATTACCGTCCAATCCTTTTTTCTAAAGCAAAACATGATATAATAAGTTTGTTTGAAGAAGAGTAAAACTCTTAAACTTAGAATAGGAGAAAACTATGCAAGCAGTTGAACATTTTATTACCCAATTTGTTCCTGAACATTATGATTTATTTTTAGACTTGAGTCGTGAGACCAAGACCTTTTCTGGGAAGGTGACTATTACTGGTCAAGCACAGAGTGACCGTATTTCCCTTCATCAAAAAGACTTGGAAGTCGCTTCTGTAGAAGTTGCGGGTCAAGCTCGTCCATTTACAGTTGATCATGAAAATGAAGCCCTTCATATCGAACTGGCTGAGGCAGGTCAAGTTGAATTGGTCATCGCCTTTTCAGGAAAAATCACAGACAACATGACAGGGATTTACCCTTCTTACTACACAGTTGATGGAGTCAAGAAGGAAGTCTTGTCTACTCAGTTCGAGAGCCATTTTGCGCGCGAAGCCTTCCCATGTGTGGATGAGCCAGAAGCAAAAGCGACTTTTGACCTCGCTCTACGTTTTGACCAAGCAGAAGGTGAAGTGGCCTTGTCAAACATGCCAGAAATTGATGTGGAAAACCGTAAGGAAACAGGCATCTGGAAGTTTGCGACAACACCTCGTATGTCTTCTTACTTGTTGGCCTTTGTAGCAGGTGATTTGCAAGGTGTGACCGCTAAAACTAAAAACGGTACCCTTGTAGGTGTCTACTCAACCAAAGCTCATCCCCTATCTAACCTTGATTTCTCACTGGACATCGCCGTTCGCTCTATCGAGTTTTATGAAGATTACTACGGAGTTAAGTACCCAATCCCTCAATCACTTCACATCGCCCTTCCTGACTTCTCAGCAGGTGCTATGGAAAACTGGGGTCTTGTGACTTATCGTGAAGTTTACTTGGTTGTGGATGAGAACTCAACCTTTGCTAGTCGACAACAAGTTGCCCTTGTTGTGGCACATGAGTTGGCTCACCAATGGTTTGGTAACCTCGTGACTATGAAATGGTGGGATGATCTTTGGCTTAATGAAAGCTTCGCAAACATGATGGAATACGTCTGTGTGGATGCCATCGAGCCAAGTTGGAATATCTTTGAAGACTTCCAAACAGGTGGAGTTCCAGCGGCGCTTAAACGTGACGCGACGGATGGCGTTCAGTCTGTCCATGTCGAAGTCAAACACCCAGATGAAATCAATACGCTCTTTGATGGCGCTATCGTCTATGCCAAAGGAAGCCGTCTCATGCACATGCTTCGTCGTTGGCTAGGTGATGCGGATTTCGCTAAAGGATTGCATGCTTACTTTGAAAAGCACCAGTACAGTAATACCATCGGTCGTGACCTTTGGAATGCCCTTGGTCAAGCATCAGGACGTGATGTTGCAGCCTTCATGGATTCTTGGTTGGAACAGCCTGGTTATCCAGTTCTCGCTGTCAAAGTTGAAAATGACGTCTTGAAGATTTCACAAAAACAATTCTTCATCGGTGAGCATGAAGACAAGAACCGCCTCTGGGTAGTGCCACTCAACAGCAACTGGGAAGGCCTACCAGATACACTCGAAACTGAAAGTATCGAAATCCCTGGCTATGCCGCTCTTCTTGCTGAAAATAAAGGAGCTCTCCGTCTCAACACTGAAAATACAGCCCACTACATTACCGACTATCAAGGAGACTTGTTAGATGCTGTTCTTGCTGAGCTAGAGACACTTGATAATACAAGCAAACTGCAAATCGTTCAAGAACGTCGTCTGCTTGCTGAAGCAGGGCACATTTCTTATGCAGACTTGCTCCCAGTCCTTGATAAACTTTCTAAAGAAGAGTCTTACCTTGTGGTTTCAGCTGTTTCTCAAGTGATTTCTGCCCTTGAGCGCTTTATCGATGAAGGAACAGAAACTGAGAAAGCCTTTAACCGTCTGGTTGCTAAATTGGCTCGTCATAACTATGCCCGTCTTGGTTTTGAAGCCAAAGATGGAGAATCGGATGAAGACGAATTGGTTCGTCAGTTGGCTGTTTCTATGATGATTCGCTCAAATGATGCAGAAGCTAGTCAAGTCGCTAGCCAAATCTTTGCAGCTCACAAGGAAAATCTTGCAGGACTTCCTGCAGCCGTCCGAGCTCAAGTTCTCATCAATGAAATGAAACACCATGAGACCAAGGACTTGGTCGCAACTTATCTGGACCTCTACACTCATGCCACTGATGCGGTCTTTAAACGCCAGCTGTCAGCGGCTCTTGCCTACAGTACAGATGCTGACAATATCCAAACCTTGATTCGTTCATGGAAGGATAAATTTGTGGTGAAACCACAAGACTTGTCTGCTTGGTATTACCAGTTTCTTGCTCATCAAACAACTCAGGAAACTGTTTGGGTATGGGCGCGTGAAAACTGGGATTGGATTAAGGCGGCTCTTGGTGGAGACATGAGCTTTGATAGCTTTGTTATCCTTCCTGCTCATGTGTTTAAGACAGAGCAACGCTTGGCGGAATACAAGGAATTCTTTGAGCCCCAACTTTCTGACCTAGCTCTTAGCCGTAACATCCGCATGGGAATCAAGGATATCGCAGCGCGTGTTGACTTGATTAAGCGTGAAAAAGCAGCAGTAGAAAAGGTTTTGAAAGCAAGTAAGTAATAGATAAAAAACAGCGGATCTTGCAATCTGCTGTTTTTTGGAAGTCAGTATAAAGTGTCCATCCTGAAAATCGTGTTATAATAGCAATGTCAAAGAAATTTTACCTAGAATTGTATAGGATGTTAAAGAATTTCGTCTAGCCAATTCGTGAAGAAAAGAATAATATAAAGAGGAAATGCAGATGTTAGGAAAACAATTAAAATTATTTAGAGAACAAAATGGCTACAGTCAGAATCAAATAGCAGAATGTCTGGGGACGACTCGTCAAACTATCTCAAATTGGGAAAATGATAAAACAATTATAGATAGTCATAGTTTGATTCGCTTAGCTGATTTTTATCAGATCTCTTTAGATGAGTTATGTGGACGAAAAAAGATTCCTGTTTACAAGAATTCAAAGATCAAGTCTATGATTTTAGCTAATGCTTGTACACTTTGGACCTGCTTCGCTTCCACTCATCGCTAAATCAATTGTTTTCCGACTAGCTTTTCAATTCTATTGATTCTAGGAGGACAATGATGTCTTACGTTTATTTAACTCTTGCTATTGTATCTGAAATAGCTGCCACAAGTCTGTTAAAACTGTCGCAAGGTTTTTCGAAAATGCTTTTTGGGATTCTTGCTTTAGTTTTGTATGGCTTGTGTTTTTTCTTTCTATCTTTGTCTTTGAAAGGCATACAACTAAATCTAGTCTATGCTATTTGGTCTGGTGTTGGTTTGGTTGGAACAACTGTGCTATCTATTTTGCTTTTTCATGAAAAAGTAACGTTCGCAAGTCTCTTGGGAATTGCTTTAGTTATTGTGGGGCTTGTTATATTAAACCTATCACAAAAGGTTCACTAATGAGGTAGTATGTTATGGGTGACAATTATTTTAAGAATAAAAGAGTCGTTATTATTGGTGCCAGTGGAAATTTGGGACAAGCCTATACACAAGCTTTTTTTCAAGCAGGTGCTCATTTATTTCTTTTAGGTCGCAATATGAATAAATTAGCCAGTTTTTCTGAGAATATTGCTTCCAAGATTCCGATTTGCTCAGTAGATATAACGAATGAAACTTCTATTAAAGTTGCAGTGTCTGAAGTTCAAAAGTGGTCGGGTAATATAGATATTGTTATTAATGCAACGGGATTTGATGTACGAAAATCTTTATTATCTCACTCTGAGGAGGAGATCAATCAAACTATGACGATTAACCTAATAGGGGCTATCCTTGTCAGCAAACATTTTTTACCTTTGTTAAAAAATCAAAAAGGAGCAACCATTGTGCATTCAGGAGGTTTTGCAGATGGTAGGCTGGCCTTCCCCTATTATAGTGTAGATGTGGCGAGCCGCGCCGGACTTTTTTCTTTTATCGAATCAATGAACCGAGAATTAATACAGGAGCAGAAAAAGATGCATATAACTTATTTTTGCCCCAATGCAGCAGACACACCATCAGAAAAGCCTTATCATCCAGTTTGGAGAGAAATGGGGATCTCTATATCAAGTACAAATCAAGTAACCCAAGCTTTACTTAAAGGTATAAAATCTCGTAAAAGAGTGATTTTGATGGGACAAGGTACAAAGATTTTTACAACATTAAACCTTCTATCCCCAGCAATAGCGGATTATCTTTTACTGAGACGATACGGTCGTATTTTAAAAAAATATTTTGGATAAATTTTCTATTATTTTTCTAAGAATTTTCTCATCTTTTAGTATTCTTTAAGAAAAAATAATTAAGATGTATGTAGCCTAAAGAAAGGATGTGGTGAATTTATGAAGTAGAGCTTCTTCATTTTTTCACAGAAACTTAAAGCAGAAAGAAAGAAAAATATAGAATGAATAAAGAGAAAATGATTGTTGTAGAAAAAAGCACCAAGTGGAGGCTATCAGTAGTAGCAAGTGGTTCTTTAGTGGTCGGCTTGCTTGGTGGTTATATATTCGGTTCTTTGACTCAAAAATCAACAAATCAGCAGTCGACCGTTCAAACATCGAAAACCCAGCAAGATAATCAAGATGGCAATAATATGCAAAGTCACGGTGGACAGCCGCCGCAAGGAAATAATAATCAAGAAGGCGGTAGCAATTCTAAGAAGAAACCAGCCAATGCAGATGGAAGTACGAAGGCCAAGGATATCAATTCTAACCAAAATAATGAAGAAAACACTACAAAATCTTAATCCATTTGTTAAAGCCATGATATAATAATTAAAGAATTATACTAAGATCCAAAAAATGATACAAAAATTCTTTATTTTATAATAACCTTAGATGAAGCTGATTAGTATCTTATAGCAGGAGGAGAACAAGATGATTAAGATTTTACTAGTAGAAGACGACTTAGGGTTGTCAAACTCAGTATTTGACTTTTTGGATGATTTTGCAGATGTCATGCAGGTTTTTGATGGAGAAGAAGGGCTCTACGAAGCTGAAAGTGGCGTTTATGACTTGATTTTGCTTGACCTGATGTTGCCTGAAAAAAATGGTTTCCAAGTCTTGAAAGAATTGCGTGAGAAAGGAATCACGACACCAGTTCTTATCATGACTGCTAAGGAAAGTTTGGATGACAAGGGACATGGTTTTGAGTTGGGAGCGGATGACTACCTCACCAAACCTTTCTATCTAGAAGAACTCAAAATGCGGATCCAAGCCCTTCTCAAACGTTCAGGTAAGTTTAACGAAAACACCTTGACCTTTGGGGATATTGTCGTCAACCTTTCAACGAATGAAGTGAAAGTAGAAGATGCTCCTGTGGAACTACTCGGGAAAGAGTTTGAGTTGTTGGTTTATTTTCTTCAAAATCAAAATGTTATTCTTCCTAAGACGCAAATTTTTGACCGTCTATGGGGATTTGATAGCGATACGACGATTTCTGTTGTAGAAGTCTATGTCTCAAAAGTTCGTAAGAAATTGAAGGGAACAGCCTTTGCTGAAAATCTTCAAACCTTGCGTAGTGTCGGGTATATTTTAAAAGATGTTCAATAAACTAAAAAAAACATGGTATGCGGATGATTTCAGCTATTTCATTCGAAACTTTGGAGTGTTCACCCTGATCTTCTCTGCTATGACCTTGATTATCCTCCAGGTCATGCACTCGAGTCTCTACACTTCTGTAGATGAAAAACTCCAAGCCCTTAGTAGCAGTCCCCAAGCGGTTATCCAGTTAGCCTTGAATCGGGCAACTGAAGAGGTCAAGGATATTCAACCAGCAACAGCGGATGCCAACAAGGCTGAAATCAAGCCCAATGTCAGCTCCAATACGGAAGTCTTGCTCTTTGACAAGGATTTTAACCAACTCTTACTGGGCAATCGCTTTTTAGGATTGGATAAGATTAAGCTGGACAAGAAAGAGTTGAATCACATTCGTCAAATCCAAGTTGTCAATAGCTACGGTCAGGAAGAAACCTACCGGATGATTTTGATGGAAACCAATTCTTCCTCCGTATCAAGCAATGTCAAATATGCGGCGGTTTTAATCAATACCAGCCAGCTCGAGCAAATCAGCCAAAACCACGAGCATTTAATTGTTGTAGTCATGGCTAGTTTCTGGCTCCTGTCTTTAATTGCCAGTGTTTACTTAGCACGTGTCAGTGTCAAACCCTTGCTGGAAAGTATGCAAAAGCAGAAGTCCTTTGTTGAAAATGCCAGTCACGAACTGAGAACGCCTTTGGCCGTTTTACAAAATCGGTTAGAGAATCTCTTTCGAAAACCAGAGGCAACGATCATGGAATCCAGCGAAAGTATCGCTTCGAGCCTTGAAGAAGTTCGCAACATGCGCTTCCTCACGACCAATCTTCTCAACCTTGCACGTCGCGATGATGGAATTAAACCAGAAATAGCAGAAGTATCACCACAGTTCTTTAAGACTACCTTTGCTAACTATGAGTTGATTGCTTCTGAAAATGATCGTATTTTTGAGTATGAAAATCGGATTTATCGTCCCTTCATGACCGATCAGTTGCTCCTAAAACAGCTCATGACCATTTTATTTGACAATGCCATCAAGTATACCGAAGAAGATGGGAAAATTGAGTTTGTAGTTCATGCTACAGATCGTCATCTCTATCTAACAGTAACGGATAATGGAATTGGAATCTCAGCTGCTGACAAGAAGAAAATCTTTGACCGATTTTACCGTGTAGACAAGGCAAGAACCCGTCAGAAAGGTGGCTTTGGTCTTGGACTATCTTTAGCCAAGCAGATTGTAGATGCCTTACGAGGAGCGATTAGCGTAAAAGATAACAAACCTAGAGGAACAATTTTTGAAGTTAAAATCGCTATTCAATCTCCTTCAAAACGTAAGAATAAATAAAAAAGACAGTTAGATAACTGTCTTTTTTGATAACTAGAAAAGAGGTTGGTACTTCTACCAACCTTTATTTTGAAAATTTTCGTTTAATCATCTTTCGTTGAAGTTGTAAAAGGGCGAAACTAAGACCCATTGCAGCGACAAAGGATAAAGCTGTATTTAATTTTATAGCTAAAAAGATAAAACTAAAAAGTGCCATAAAAATACAGAAACAAGCGATATTTACAAAAAATAAAATCTCTTTTAGGTTAGGGCCGACTGGGGCTTCAGGTGTGTAATCTTGGTAAAGCGGAGTTTGTTTCGATTCGGGAGCTTGTTCAAACTCATATGCTTCTAGTTTTCTTGCGGACATGATTCTCTCCTTAACAGTACATAACTATTTTATCATTTTTTATGCAGAGAATTATTACAGAATTGTTACAAAACTACTAAAGTCTCTTATCAACTTCTAAGTCGCTCTCTTGACACCTACAAGGGAAAATGATAGCATGGATGTTACACTTAAAACAGATGACCTAACTTTCTCTATTATAAATATACTGAGAAAGGTAAGGATAACTTATATAAATTGATAGCAAGCTGAGGCTTTTTCCTAAGATGATTTGTTGAGTTGCTACCTGGATACTTTTGAAGAGTATTGATAGGAGTTGTTTTGAATGGATGATAAGACAGAGATTCTGTCTATTGGTCTGGGTGGCATTCTTGCTACCTCTGGGAAAAGTAAAAGGAGATAAGCATGTATCTTGCTATCAAAGAGATATTACGAAACAAACTTCGATATAGTTTGATCTTAACGACCATTTTTCTTATCGCTTTTATGGTCTTTTTTATGACCAGTCTAGCTCTTGGTCTTGTGCGAAACAACCGGGCCGCTATTGATAATTGGCAAGCGACGGGTGTCGTTTTATCCGACTACGCAAATGATAATTTGACGGCATCTTTTATTCCTGAAAAAGACTACAAGGAAAAGAGTTCTGAAGAGGCTGCTCCATTGGGCTATATGTTCGCTGTGACCAATCTAGTCGATGGTAGTGAAAAGATTAACGTTTCCATCTTTGCTCAAAACTGGGACTCTTTTATCTCTCCTAGTTTGACGGAGGGTCGTTATCCTGAAGGAGATGATGAGGTTGTCGTGGATCAGTCTTTTGAGAACTATGGGATGAAGCTAGGTGATGCCATTCAGCTCAATGGAAGCGAAGAGAGTTACAAGATCGTAGGCTTGACTCAAGGAAATAAATTTTTCACTGAGCCTGTTGTCTTTACGAGTCTGACGACTTATTGGATCTTACAAGGAACCTTGAAAGCCAATCGTTCCATCTCTGCCTTGGTATTGAAAAATGATATAGAAGTGGCTGGCGATGGACTGAAACAGATTTCCATTCCAAAAATGATTTCGAAAATTCCTGGTTACACACCTCAGGTGAATGTATTTTCAGGAATGATTCTTGCTATGATTGTCATCACAGGCTTGATTGTGGGTATTTTTGTTTATATCATTACCATCCAAAAACTAGGCCTTTATGGAATAATGCGAGCTCAGGGAATACAGATCAAAACCATTGTATGGTCTCTGTTCTGTCAAATCTTCCTTTTGTCTGGTATGGGGATTGCTTTAGCCTTACTGGCAATCGGAGGAGCGATTTTAGTCTTACCAGCTACCTTCTTTTTCTATCCAAGTTGGATAGCCTACTCTGTCCTAAGTTTGGTAATTTGCTTGATGGCCCTTCTAGGTGGTGTCATTTCACTTCCACGCTTGTTAAAGGTGGACCCGATTACTGCGATTGCAGAATGATAAGGAGAATAGTATGACAGCATTGATTGAAATGACTCAAGTGACAAAAACGTATGGGGAAGGAAAGATGAAAGTCGTAGCCCTGCATGAGACGAATTTTCAGCTAAATGCGGGAGAGTTCGTATCTATCGTTGGGCCTTCTGGCTCTGGAAAGACAACCTTTCTAACAACTCTAGGACAACTTCAGGAAGCATCGAGTGGAAAGATTCTAGTCAAAGGGAAGGAAACAGGCAGTTTGACGGAGAAGGAAAAAACAGACCTCCGTTTTAGAGAGTTTGGTTTCATTCTCCAGGCTTCAAACCTAATTCCTTTTCTAACAGTCAAGGAACAGCTGGATTTGATTGACAGACTGGATAAGGGAAAAAATAGTAAAAGTGACCGAAAAGAGCTCTTTAAGTTGTTGGATTTGGAAAAGGTACAAAATCATTATCCCAAGGCTCTATCGGGTGGTGAACGTCAACGTGCGGCGATAGCTAGAGCGCTCTATAACAATCCAAGCATCGTGCTTGCAGATGAGCCGACAGCCAGTCTTGACACTGAGCGTGCCTATCAAGTAACAGAGATGTTGGCTGCCATTGCCCACGAACAAGGTAGAGGAGTTGTTATGATTACGCATGATACTCGTCTTCTTGATAAGGTTGATCGTATTTATGTTATGAATGATGGCCACCTAGTTGAAAAAACACAAGTATAATAAAGAGAGTGGACGGTACAGGTTAGCGTTCACTTTTTTGATTGGGAAAGATAGAAACAAGTTTAACTTTTTCTGAAACTCTCAGTAACCATAGCTGATTTTTGAGAAATGTGGTATAATTTTTCTTATGGAAAAGATTATCATTACAGCAACTGCTGAAAGTATTGAACAAGTTGAACAACTACTCGAAGCCGGCGTAGATCGTATCTACGTTGGTGAGAAAGATTTTGGACTTCGTCTGCCAACGACCTTTAGTTATGAAGAGTTGCGCACCATCGCTAAGCTCGTTCATGATGCGGGTAAGGAATTGATCGTTGCAGTCAACGCCCTCATGCACCAAGACATGATGGACAGTATCAAGCCCTTCCTAGACTTCTTGGAAGAAATCAAGACAGACTATATTACTGTTGGGGATGCAGGTGTCTTTTATGTGGTCAACCGTGATGGCTATTCCTTTAAAACCATTTACGATGCTTCAACTATGGTGACAAGCAGTCGTCAGATTAACTTCTGGGGTCAAAAGGCAGGAGCATCAGAAGCTGTTTTGGCGCGAGAAATTCCATCTGCTGAACTCTTCAAGATGCCAGAGATTTTGGAAATTCCTGCTGAAGTCTTGGTTTATGGTGCTAGTGTCATTCACCATTCTAAGCGTCCGCTCTTACAAAACTACTATAACTTTACGCATATCGATGATGAAAAGACGCGTAAGCGGGACCTCTTCTTGGCAGAACCGAGTGACCCAGAAAGTCACTATTCCATCTTTGAAGACAATCATGGTACCCACATCTTTGCAAATAACGACCTTGATTTGATGACCAAATTGACAGAACTAGTGGAGCATGGCTTTACTCACTGGAAACTCGAAGGGCTTTACACACCAGGTCAGAACTTTGTTGAGATTGCTAAACTCTTTATTCAAGCGCGTGGCTTGATCCAAGAGGGGAATTTCAGCCATGACCAAGCCTTCTTGTTAGATGAGGAAGTGCGCAAGTTACACACTAAAAACCGTTTCCTCGACACAGGATTCTATGATTACGATCCTGATATGGTTAAATAGGACACCAAAACCCGAAATAAAAATGTTCGGGTTTTTCCAGTGTATCCATGAAATAAAAACGGATACATGTTATAATAAAAATAGCTCTTTAATGGAGGTGTTTAAGTGGAGAATCTGAAAAAGATGGCAGGTATCAAGGCTGCTGAGTTTGTCAAGGATGGCATGGTTGTTGGACTCGGTACTGGATCAACTGCCTACTATTTCGTAGAAGAAATTGGCCGTCGGATTAAGGAAGAAGGTTTGCAGATTACTGCTGTAACGACTTCCAGTGTGACCAGTAAACAGGCTGAAGGTCTTAACATCCCGCTCAAGTCGATTGATCAAGTAGACTTTGTCGATGTGACGGTTGACGGGGCGGATGAAGTAGATAGCCAGTTTAACGGGATTAAAGGCGGTGGTGGTGCCCTTCTGATGGAGAAGGTTGTCGCAACGCCCTCAAAAGAATACATTTGGGTGGTAGATGAAAGCAAACTGGTAGAGAAACTAGGTGCTTTTAAATTGCCAGTAGAAGTGGTTCAGTATGGTGCAGAACAGGTCTTTCGTCGGTTTGAGCGAGCTGGCTATAAACCAAGTTTCCGTGAAAAAGACGGCCAACGTTTTGTGACCGATATGCAGAACTTTATCATTGACCTAGCTTTGGATGTCATTGAAGATCCAATTGCCTTCGGGCAAGAATTGGACCATGTCGTTGGTGTCGTAGAGCACGGCTTGTTTAACCAAATGGTGGATAAGGTCATCGTAGCGGGACGAGATGGGGTTCAGATTTTAACTTCAACAAAAGCAAACTAATCAACATAATAAGGAGACAGACTATGTCAAAATTTAATCGGATTCACTTGGTGGTACTGGATTCTGTGGGAATCGGTGCTGCACCAGATGCCAATAACTTTGTCAATGCAGGGGTTCCAGACGGTGCTTCTGACACGCTGGGACATATTTCTAAAACAGTTGGTTTGAATGTGCCAAACATGGCTAAAATCGGTCTAGGAAATATTCCTCGTGAAACTCCTCTCAAGACTGTACCAGCTGAAAGCAATCCAACAGGATATGTGACAAAATTGGAAGAAGTATCTCTTGGTAAGGATACCATGACTGGTCACTGGGAAATCATGGGACTCAACATTACCGAGCCTTTTGATACTTTCTGGAACGGATTCCCAGAAGAAATCTTGACAAAAATCGAAGAATTTTCAGGACGTAAGGTCATTCGTGAAGCCAATAAACCTTACTCAGGAACAGCTGTTATCGATGATTTTGGACCGCGTCAGATGGAAACTGGGGAGTTGATTATCTATACTTCAGCTGATCCTGTTTTGCAAATTGCTGCCCACGAAGACATTATTCCTTTAGATGAATTGTACCGTATTTGTGAATACGCTCGTTCGATTACCCTTGAGCGCCCTGCTCTTCTAGGTCGTATCATTGCTCGTCCTTATGTGGGTGAGCCAGGTAACTTCACTCGTACAGCAAATCGTCGTGACTTGGCAGTATCTCCATTTGCACCGACTGTTTTGGATAAATTGAATGAAGCTGGTATCGATACTTACGCTGTTGGTAAAATCAACGATATCTTTAACGGAGCTGGTATCAATCATGACATGGGCCACAACAAGTCAAACAGCCACGGAATTGATACATTATTGAAGACCATGGGACTTGCTGAGTTTGAAAAAGGATTCTCTTTCACAAACTTAGTTGACTTTGATGCCCTTTACGGCCACCGCCGCAATGCTCATGGTTACCGTGATTGCTTGCATGAGTTTGATGAACGCTTGCCTGAAATTATCGCAGCTATGAGAGAGGATGACCTTCTCTTGATTACTGCTGACCATGGAAATGACCCAACCTATGCAGGAACAGACCACACTCGTGAATATATCCCACTTTTAGCTTACAGCCCTAGCTTTAAGGGAAATGGTGTCATTCCAGTTGGACATTTTGCAGATATCTCAGCGACAGTTGCGGATAACTTTGGTGTGGAAACTGCCATGATTGGGGAAAGTTTCTTAGATAAATTGGTATAAGATGAAACGCTATGCTTTACTGGTAAGGGGCATTAATGTCGGTGGGAAGAATAAGGTTGTCATGGCGCAACTTCGTCAAGAACTGACAGAGTTGGGACTTGAAAAAGTTGAAACCTACATCAACAGTGGCAATATTTTCTTTACTTCGGCTGTTCCCAAAGCCCAATTGGTTGAAAAGTTAGAGGCTTTCTTTGAAGTCCATTACCCATTTATTCAGAGTTTTTCTTTGCTGAGTCAGGAAGACTATGAAGCAGAGCTGGAAAATCTGCCAGATTGGTGGACCAAAGACTTAGCTCGAAAAGATGTCCTCTTTTACACAGAGGGCTTGGATGTGGATCAAGTTATCGAGAAAGTGGACAGTTTGGAACTGGAAGATGAAGTCGTTCATTTTGGAAAACTTGGTATTTTCTGGGGAAAATATTCCGAAGAATCATACTACGAAACGGCCTATCATAAGTACTTACTCAAGATGCCTTTCTACCGCCAAATCACCATTCGTAATGCTAAAACTTTTGACAAAATTGGTCAAATAATAAAGGAGACACAATGACATTTTTAAATAAGATCAAAGAAACAGCTGCTTTTCTGAAAGATAAAGGAATCCAAGCGCCTGAGTTTGGTTTAATCCTTGGATCAGGTCTAGGAGAACTTGCAGAAGAAATTGAAAATCCAGTTGTAGTAGACTATGTAGACATTCCAAACTGGGGTCGTTCGACAGTAGTTGGTCACGCTGGTAAATTGGTATATGGAGAACTTGCAGGTCGCAAGGTCTTGGCTCTTCAAGGTCGTTTCCATTTCTACGAAGGCAATCCTCTTGAAGTCGTGACTTTCCCAGTACGTGTGATGAAAGTTCTCGGATGCGAAGGTGTCATTGTAACCAATGCTGCAGGAGGTATCGGCTACGGTCCTGGTACTTTGATGGCTATCTCAGACCATATCAACTTTACGGGTCAAAATCCGTTGATGGGTGAAAACTTGGATGATTTTGGTCCTCGTTTCCCGGATATGTCCAAGGCCTACACGCCAGAATACCGCGTTACTGCCCATGAAGTGGCTAAAAAACTTGGTATCAAGCTTGATGAAGGTGTCTATATTGGTGTAACTGGTCCGACTTATGAAACCCCAGCAGAAATTCGTGCCTATAAGACACTGGGAGCAGATGCGGTTGGTATGTCTACGGTTCCTGAAGTTATCGTGGCAGCCCACTCAGGCTTGAAAGTTCTAGGAATTTCATGTATTACTAACCATGCTGCTGGTTTCCAAGAAGAACTCAACCACGAAGAAGTTGTGGAAGTGACAGAGCGTGTCAAAGGTGACTTCAAAGGCTTGCTTAAAGCGATTCTTGCTGAATTGTAATCATGTTAATAGAATTGAGGAGAATTTTTCGAAAGATTCCTTATAATCTTAGATTATTCATAGCAGTAATTCTGCAAGGAATAGTTTCGGGTTTATCTGGTATATTTCTCCATTATCTTTTAGAGATGGCGGAGTGGCTAGCTTTTGGTCATTCAGAGCATCATAATGGATTTTTGACAGATGGAGTTTCCTCCTCACGGATAGGACTAAGTTTAATAATCGTGGGTCTTAGCTCGTCCTTAGTCTGGTACTTCTTGCAAAAAAGGTCGAAGATTTATTCCATCAAAGCTCAGATGAAGGATGAGACTTCACAATACAAGCTTCATTTTTTAAAACAGCTATTTCATTCAATTTGGCAGATTATTGCAGTTGGAGGGGGAGCACCTATTGGCAAAGAAGCTGCACCACGAGAGATTGGAGCCCTATTTGCAGGTCCAATTGGAAAAATATGTATACTGTCTATGAAGGATCGAATCTTTCTCCTTGCTTGTGGTGCTGGTGCTGGTTTATCAGCTGTCTATCAGGTTCCTTTAACAAGTGCTTTCTTCGTTTTTGAGACTCTAGGAATTACTTTATCTATCAAGCGATTTGTCTTAGTCGGTTTGACTACCTATGTGTCTACCTATATAGCAGGCTTGGTTATTTCAGATCATGCTCTTTACCAGCTTCCAGCTATCACATGGTCAT
The DNA here is from genome assembly GCF_030546305.1 of Streptococcus sp. GP0011. Taxonomy (GTDB): domain Bacteria; phylum Bacillota; class Bacilli; order Lactobacillales; family Streptococcaceae; genus Streptococcus. The sequence goes on from NZ_JAUONR010000002.1 coordinate 274,226, forward strand.
TAAAGGAAGTGTGGATTGTCCCTTTATTACTTCTTTTCTTAACTCCCCTAGCTTGGCTTTTTGGTCGCTTAAGTAAAAAAGTGTCTTCAAACAAGATAAAAGATCAACGAATACTTCTCACTTTGCCCTCAGTTTTTCTGTTTCTTGTTGGTCTGGCAAGTTACTTTCCACATCTACTTGGCAATGGACGCATGATGGCTCAGGAAATTATAAATGGTAGCGATGGTAAAACAGTGCTTCTCATGTTTTTCCTAAAAGCAGTGGTCGTTCTTATTATCCTTTGGGCAGGGGCCTATGGTGGTACTCTTACGCCATCTTTTGCCTTGGGGATGGCTGGAGCTGCTCTCTTAGCCATGATTCTAGGTTTGGACAGCCAGTCAAGCATTTTGCTTTTGGGATCGGTTTGCTTTTTATCTGTGACCTTGAGGGCTCCCTGGTCTGCAACTGGATTAGTAATTGGTTTCACTGGGTTAGGTTTAGATTCTCTTCCGTATCTCTTAGTAACGGCTTTCCTAGCTTATGGTTTTGCAAAAGTGTTAGACCGCTTTCCTTGGGCTAGTATACTGTGTAAGATGTCAAAGAATAAAGTAGTTAGGTAGGAAATACCCGTTTCTTCTAATCAAGGATTTATCTTAAAGGATTAAAAACTATTGTCAGTTTATCAATAACTGTTTGAAATAAAAATGAACTAGGCTCGTCGGAGTCATGATTGAATACGATTTTTCCTAGCTATGAAATATAAAAATAAATAAAGAAAGGTAGAGCGAAGTGTTCTAATTTGAACACGAGCGGAAAACTTTTCTAAAACATTGAAAAGTAGGGTAGTTTGGTTTTGAATTGAACCCGAGCTATTCTCCTATTTATTATCAAAATTAAGAAAGAAAGGAATTGAACCCACCCTAAAAGCAGTGGGAAAAAGATAGTTGGTCTAGCGAGCATCGCTCACTGCGCTCAACTCCTATTTTCCCTTCGCTTTTTGACGGGTTTGGTATCTTATATTATGTCTATCCATATTGCTGCTCAGCAAGGTGAAATTGCTGATAAAATTCTTCTTCCGGGGGATCCTCTTCGTGCGAAATTTATTGCGGAGACCTTCCTTGAAGATGCTGTTTGTTTTAACGAAGTGCGGAACATGTTTGGTTACACTGGTACTTACAAGGGCCACCGTGTATCGGTCATGGGAACTGGGATGGGGATGCCATCCATTTCGATTTATGCGCGTGAGTTGATTGTGGACTACGGTGTAAAGAAATTGATCCGCGTGGGAACTGCTGGTTCTTTGAATGAAGATGTCCACGTCCGTGAATTGGTTTTGGCGCAAGCAGCTGCAACCAACTCAAACATCATCCGCAATGACTGGCCACAGTATGATTTCCCACAAATCGCTAGCTTTGATTTGCTAGACAAGGCCTACCATATCTCCAAAGAACTTGGTATGACAACCCACGTTGGGAACGTCTTGTCATCAGATGTCTTTTACTCAAACTACTTTGAAAAGAACATCGAGCTTGGTAAATGGGGAGTCAAGGCTGTGGAAATGGAAGCAGCAGCTCTTTACTATCTTGCTGCCCAACACCACGTTGATGCCCTTGCTATCATGACCATTTCTGATAGCTTGGTCAATCCAGATGAAGACACCACTGCAGAAGAACGCCAAAACACCTTCACTGATATGATGAAAGTCGGCTTGGAAACCTTGATTGCAGAGTGAAATGTAAAAGAAAATCCTGATTTCAAGTTGAATCAGGATTTTTTCATAGATGCGATTTTTTCTGGGTCTGGTGTAACGCGGAGGGTCTTTTGTCCTGTGTAGGTTACAAAGCCAGGTTTTCCACCAGTTGGTTTGTTGAGTTTCTTGACTTCAATCATATCCACTTGAACTAGATTTGACAAACGCCCTTTGGAGAAGTAGGCAGCTAGTTCAGCTGCATCTGTCTTGACTTCATCAGATGGATCAAGATTTCCTGAGATGACGACGTGGCTTCCAGGGATGTCCTTGGCATGGAACCAAAGTTCTTCCTTGCGAGCCATTTTAAAGGTTAGCTCTTCATTTTGCAAGTTGTTACGACCGACATAAATGATGGTTTTGCCATCGCTCGCCAGATACTGTTCTGGTTTTTTGCGTTTCTGGATTTTTTCACGTTGGCGTCTTCTAATGAAGCCAGTTTGGATCAATTCTTCACGGATTTCAGCGATTTCCTCCAGTCCAGCTTGGTTGAGGACGGTTTCCACGCTTTCTAGATAGAGAATGGTAGCCTTGGTTTCTTCGATTAGCTCAGTCAGGTATTTGACAGCTTCTTTGAGTTTCTGGTAACGTTTAAAATAGCGTTGAGCATTCTGGCTGGGAGTCAAGGCCTTGTCAAGCGCAATGATGATAGGCTGATTAGTGTAGTAGTTGTCCAAGGTAACCTGATCTTGGTCATTCGGCACTTGGTGGAGGAAGGTTGTCAGCAACTCGCCCTTTTGACGAAATTCCTCAGCATTGTCTGTCGCCAGTAACTCTTTTTCTTGTTTTTTAAGTTTATGTCGATTTTTCTGAAGTTCATTTTCAACACGACGAATCAGTTCACTGGCTTGCTGTTTGACGCGATCCCGTTCAGCCTTGTCCTTATAGTAGGTGTCCAGCAAGTCAGAAAGACTGGTAAAAGGCTCTCCCACCTGATTTGCAAAAGGAACTGGGCTGAAAGAAGTCTCCGTTAGGAAAGGCTTGGTTTCTTGCCCGAAGAAGTTTCGGAAAGTAGACAGTTTATCACTGACAAGAATGTTTTCCAATTCATTTGCCGTATCACGTCCCAGACCTTGAAAGAGACTTTGAAGATTTTTTGCTGTTAGTTCCTGTGTTTGCAAGATTTCAAAAAGTTTTTCATCCTGGATAGTAAAAGGGTTGCGGGATTCGGTACTTGGCGGAGCGATATAGGTCGAACCTGGAAGTAAGGTACGGTAGCTATTTTGTGAAAAGCCGACGTGTTTGATGACTTCGAGGATTTTATGGCTACTTTTATCGACAAGGAGAATATTGCTGTGTTTGCCCATGATCTCGATAATCAAGGTAGCTTGGATATGATCTCCAATTTCGTTTTTATTGGAAACCGTGATTTCCACAATACGGTCATTTTCCACTTGCTCAATCGACTCAATCAGGGCACCCTGCAAATACTTCCTCAAAACCATGATAAAGGTAGAAGGTTGGGCTGGATTTTCAAAGGTCGTTTGGGTTAGCTGAATGCGTCCAAAAACGGGATGAGCAGAGAGGAGCAGGCGATGGCTTTGGCGATTGCTGCGGATTTGCAAGACCAATTCTTGTTCAAAAGGTTGATTGATTTTCTGGATGCGACCATTGACTAACTCTCTTCGCAATTCCTCAATCATGTGGTGTAAAAAAAATCCGTCAAATGACATCGTTCTCTCCTTGTGATTGTATTCCATAGTATTATATCAAAAAGGTAGAATAAAATCATGGAAATATGGTATAATAAAGCCAAGTAAAGAGAATCGAGAAGCACATGTATATTGAAATGGTAGATGAAACTGGTCAAGTTTCACAAGAAATCTTGCACCAAACCCAAGAAATTTTGGAATTTGCAGCCCAAAAAATAGGAAAAGAAGACAAGGAGATGGCAGTTACTTTTGTGACCAATGAGCGTAGTCACGAACTCAACCTCGAGTACCGTGATACAGATCGCCCGACAGATGTCATCAGCCTTGAATATAAACCGGAATTGGACATTACTTTTGACGAGGAAGATTTGCTTGAAAACCCTGAATTAGCAGAAATGATGTCTGAGTTCGATGCCTATATTGGGGAACTTTTCATCTCTATCGATAAAGCGCATGAGCAGGCTGAGGAATACGGTCACAGCTTTGAGCGTGAGATGGGCTTCTTGGCAGTACACGGCTTTTTACATATCAACGGCTACGATCACTACACTCCGGAAGAAGAAGCGGAGATGTTCGGTTTACAAGAAGAAATTTTAACAGCCTATGGACTCACAAGACAATAAACGAAAATGGAAAAATCGTGACCTTGTATCCAGTTTAGAATTTGCCCTGACAGGCATTCTGACTGCCATCAAGGAAGAACGCAATATGCGAAAACATGCAGTGACGGCTCTAGTAGTCATCCTTGCAGGTTTTGTTTTTCAGGTGTCACGAATCGAATGGCTCTTTCTCCTAATGAGCATTTTCTTGGTAGTAGCCTTTGAGATTATTAACTCCGCTATCGAAAATGTGGTGGATTTAGCCAGTCACTATCACTTTTCTATGTTGGCAAAGAAAGCCAAGGACATGGCAGCAGGAGCCGTGCTAGTTGTCTCTCTTTTTGCTGCAGTGACAGGTGCACTTATCTTTCTCCCACGCATTTGGGATATACTATTTTAAACTATAAGAGGAAATTATGACATTTAAATCAGGCTTTGTAGCCATTTTAGGGCGTCCCAATGTCGGGAAGTCAACCTTTTTGAATCACGTCATGGGGCAAAAGATTGCCATTATGAGTGACAAGGCGCAAACAACGCGCAATAAAATCATGGGGATTTACACCACGGATAAGGAGCAAATCGTCTTTATCGATACACCGGGGATTCACAAGCCCAAAACAGCTCTTGGAGATTTCATGGTGGAATCTGCCTACAGTACTCTGCGTGAAGTGGATACTGTTCTATTCATGGTGCCAGCTGATGAGCCACGTGGTAAGGGTGACGATATGATTATCGAGCGTCTGAAAGCTGCCAAGGTTCCTGTGATTCTGGTGGTGAATAAGATTGACAAGGTCCATCCAGACCAGCTTTTGGCTCAGATTGATGATTTCCGTAACCAGATGGACTTTAAGGAAATTGTTCCTATCTCAGCCCTTCAGGGAAATAACGTTTCTCGATTAATCGATATTTTGAGTGAAAATCTAGAGGAAGGTTTCCAGTATTTCCCAGCTGATCAAATCACAGACCATCCTGAGCGTTTCTTGGTTTCAGAAATGATTCGTGAGAAAGTCTTGCACCTAACTCGAGAAGAGATTCCTCACTCAGTTGCAGTGGTAGTTGACTCCATGAAGCGTGATGAAGAGACAGACAAGGTTCACATCCGTGCAACCATCATGGTGGAGCGTGATAGCCAAAAAGGCATTATCATCGGAAAAGGTGGCGCTATGCTCAAGAAAATTGGGACTATGGCCCGTCGTGATATCGAACTCATGCTAGGGGATAAGGTTTTCCTAGAAACTTGGGTCAAGGTCAAGAAAAATTGGCGTGATAAAAAGCTAGATTTGGCTGACTTTGGCTATAATGAAAAAGAATACTAAGTAGAGGTGGGCTCATGCCTGCTTCTTGTTTTTACAGAAGGAGGACTTATGCCTGAATTACCTGAGGTTGAAACGGTTCGTCGTGGCTTAGAAAAATTGATTTTGGGAAAGAAGATTGCTAATGTAGAAATTGCTTATCCCAAGATGATCAAGACGGATTTGAAAGAGTTTCAAAAGGAAGTGCCTGGTCAAGTAATTGAGTCCATGGGGCGTCGTGGAAAATATTTGCTTTTCTACTTGACAGACAAGGTCTTGATTTCCCATCTGCGGATGGAGGGAAAGTATTTTTACTATCCGGACCAAGTTCCAGAACGTAAACACGCCCATGTTTTCTTCCATTTTGAGGATGGTGGCACTCTTGTATATGAGGATGTACGCAAGTTTGGTACCATGGAATTGCTGGTACCCGACCTTTTGGATGCCTACTTTGTATCTAAAAAACTAGGGCCTGAACCAAGAGAACAGGACTTTGATTTGCAGGTCTTTCAAGCTGCCCTAGCCAAGTCTAAAAAGCCTATCAAATCCCATCTCCTAGACCAGACCTTGGTAGCTGGCCTTGGCAATATCTATGTGGATGAGGTCCTCTGGCGAGCGCAGGTCCATCCAGCTAGACCTTCCCAGACTTTGACGGCAGAAGAAGCGTCGGCCATCCATGACCAGACTATTGCTGTTTTGGGTCAGGCTGTTGAAAAGGGCGGCTCCACCATTCGGACCTATACCAATGCCTTTGGGGAAGACGGAACCATGCAGGATTTCCATCAGGTCTATGATAAGACTGGACAAGCATGTTCGCGCTGTGGGACAGTGATTGAGAAATTCCAGCTCGGTGGACGAGGAACTCATTTTTGTCCTCAGTGTCAAAGGAGGGGCTGATGGGAAAAATCATCGGAATCACAGGAGGAATTGCTTCTGGTAAGTCAACTGTGACAAATTTCCTAAGAGAGCAAGGCTTTCAAGTGGTGGATGCTGACGCAGTCGTCCACCAGCTACAAAAACCCGGGGGTCGTCTTTATCAGCTCTTAGTTCACCACTTTGGGCAGGAAATTATCCTCGAAAATGGAGAACTCAATCGCCCTCTCCTAGCTAGTCTCATCTTTTCAAATCCTGAGGAGCAGGAATGGTCTAAGCAAACCCAAGGGGAAATTATTCGTGAGGAATTGGCTGCACTGAGAGACCAGTTAGCCCAGACAGAAGCGATTTTTTTCATGGATATTCCCCTGCTTTTTGAACAGGACTACAGTGCTTGGTTTGATGAAACATGGCTGGTCTATGTGAACCGTGATGTTCAGGTGGAACGTTTCATGAAAAGGGATCATCTTTCTAAGGAAGTAGCAGAGTCTCGTTTGGCCGCCCAGTGGTCTTTAGAGAAAAAGAAAGATTTGGCCAGTCATGTTCTAGACAACAATGGCAGTCGTGATCAGCTTGTGGCTCAAGTAGTGAAGTTACTTGAAGGAGGCGATAGCTGTGCAAGAGATTAGTTGGAAAGAGAATCTTCGTGTCGCCTGGTTCGGTAGTTTTCTAACGGGCGCCAGCATTTCCTTGGTCGTTCCTTTCATGCCTATCTTTGTAGAGCAGTTGGGAATTGAAGGAGACCAAGTTGCTTTTTATGCTGGATTAGCCATCTCAGTTTCGGCTGTTTCAGCAGCTCTAGTTTCTCCCATCTGGGGTATTCTTGCTGACAAATATGGTCGAAAACCCATGATGATTCGAGCGGGTCTTGCCATGACCATCACTATGGGAGGTTTGGCCTTCGTGCCAAATATCTATTGGCTACTCTTTTTGCGCTTGCTCAATGGTGTATTTACAGGTTTTGTCCCCAATGCGACGGCCTTGATTGCTAGTCAGGTACCTAAAGATAAGTCTGGAGCGGCTCTGGGAACTCTATCTACAGGAGTTGTTGCAGGAACACTGACGGGTCCCTTTGTTGGAGGCTTTATTGCTGAAATTTTTGGCATTCGTAATGTCTTTTTATTGGTAGGTGCTTTCTTATTTTTAGCTGCAATCCTAACCATTTTCTTTATCAAGGAAGATTTTCAACCAGTGGCTAAGGAGAAGGCTATCCCAACGAAAGAAGTATTTTCTTCTTTCAAGTATCCTAGGCTTTTAGTGAATCTATTTTTGACGAGCTTCGTCATTCAATTTTCAGCTCAATTAATTGGTCCCATTCTAGCTCTCTATGTGCGGGACTTAGGGCAGACTGAGAATCTCCTCTTTGTATCAGGATTAATCGTATCCAGCATGGGGTTTTCTAGCATGATGAGTGCTGGAATTCTAGGAAAACTTGGCGATAAGGTAGGGAATCATAGATTGTTAGTTGCAGCGCAGATTTATTCCGTCATCATTTACCTTCTTTGTGCCCATGCAACCAGCCCCCTTCAACTTGGCTTGTATCGTTTTCTCTTTGGTTTGGGAACGGGAGCTCTCATACCAGGTGTTAATGCGCTTCTTAGCAAAATGACTCCAAAATCAGGTATTTCAAGGATTTTCGCCTTCAACCAAGTCTTTTTTTACCTTGGTGGAGTGATCGGACCTATGGCGGGATCCGCAGTTGCAGGATATTTGGGCTACCATGCTGTCTTTTATGCGACAGCAGCCTGTGTAGCTTTCAGTTGTTTATGTAACTTAGTGCAATTTAGATCATTATTAAAAGTAAAGGAAATCTAGTGCGAGTAAAAATCAATCTCAAGTGCTCCTCTTGTGGCAGCATGAATTATCTAACCAGTAAGAACTCCAAAACCCATCCAGACAAGATTGAGGTGTTAAAATATTGTCCAAAGGAAAGAAAAGTAACTTTACATCTTGAATCTAAGTAGAATTTATGGTAAAATAATAGGGATTTTAAGGAGTTTGATATGTATAACCTATTATTAACCATTTTATTAGTATTATCTGTTGTGATTGTGATTGCGATTTTCATGCAACCAACTAAGAACCAATCCGGCAATGTATTTGATGCCAGCTCAGGTGATTTGTTTGAACGTAGTAAAGCGCGTGGTTTTGAAGCTGTGATGCAACGTTTGACAGGTATTTTAGTCTTTTTCTGGCTAGCCATTGCCTTAGCATTGACGGTATTATCAAGTAGATAAGAAATGGGCGAGACTAGGTCTTAGCCTATTTTTATTTTGAATGATGTTTACTAAAGTTATCACTCAAAAAATTATAAAAATCTAGAAAGAAAACATGAAAGATAAAATTAAAGAATATTTGCAAGAGAAGGGGCGAGTGACGGTAAATGACCTGGCTCAGGCTCTCGGAAAGGATGGGTCCAAGGATTTCCGTGAGTTGATTAAAACCCTGTCTCTGATGGAAAGAAAGCACCAGATTCGTTTTGAAGATGATGGTAGTTTATGTCTGGACCAAAAGAGGAAACATGAAATCACCCTCAAAGGGATTTTTCATGCCCATAAAAACGGCTTTGGCTTTGTCAGTCTAGAAGGCGAAGAGGACGATCTTTTTGTAGGAAAAAACGATGTCAACTATGCCATTGATGGTGATACCGTTGAGGTCGTGATTAAGAAAGTCGCTGACCGCAACAAGGGAACTGCTGCAGAAGCCAAAATTATCGATATCCTAGAGCATAGTCTGACAACAGTTGTCGGGCAAATCGTTCTGGATCAGGAAAAGCCCAAGTATGCGGGCTACATCCGTTCAAAAAATCAGAAAATCAGCCAACCGATCTATGTGAAGAAACCGCCTATCAAGTTGGAAGGTACTGAAGTTCTCAAGGTCTTTATCGACAAATACCCGAGTAAGAAACATGATTTCTTTGTCGCTAGTGTGCTCGACGTGGTCGGACACTCGACTGATGCGGGGATTGATGTCCTTGAAGTCTTGGAGTCCATGGATATTGTCTCAGAATTTCCAGAAACTGTTCTCAAGGAGGCAGAAAGTGTACCAGATGCTCCGTCTCAAAAGGATATGGAAGGTCGTCTGGACCTGAGAGATGAGCTTACCTTTACCATTGACGGTGCGGATGCCAAGGACTTGGACGACGCAGTTCACATTAAGCCTTTGAAAAATGGTAATATCGAACTCGGTGTTCACATCGCGGATGTTTCCTACTATGTGACCGAGGGTTCTGCCCTTGACAAGGAAGCCCTTAACCGCGCGACTTCTGTCTATGTGACAGACCGTGTGGTCCCAATGCTTCCAGAGCGTTTGTCAAACGGCATTTGCTCGCTTAATCCTCAAGTAGATCGCTTGACCCAGTCTGCTATTATGGAAATTGATAAACATGGTCGTGTGGTTCATTACACCATTACCCAAACGGTTATCAAGACAAGTTTCCGTATGACCTATAGCGCTGTTAATGATATCCTAGCTGGTGACGAGGAGAAGAGACAAGAGTTTAAGAAAATTGTTCCTAGTATCGAGTTAATGGCCAAGCTTCATGAAAGGCTAGAAAACATGCGTGAGAAACGTGGAGCTCTCAATTTTGATACTAATGAAGCTAAGATTCTAGTGGATAAAAAAGGCAAGCCTGTGGATATCGTTCTTCGCCAACGTGGAATTGCAGAGCGGATGATTGAGTCCTTTATGCTGATTGCCAACGAAACAGTTGCCGAGCACTTTAGCAAGCTGGACCTACCTTTTATCTATCGGATTCATGAAGAGCCCAAGGCTGAAAAAGTTCAGAAATTTATTGATTATGCTTCGAGCTTTGGTTTGCGGATTTATGGGACTGCCAGTGAGATTAGCCAGGAGGCGCTTCAAGACATCATGCGTGCTGTTGAGGGAGAACCCTATGCGGATGTCCTCTCTATGATGCTCTTGCGTTCAATGCAACAAGCTCGCTATTCGGAGCATAACCACGGTCACTATGGATTAGCGGCAGACTATTACACTCACTTTACCAGCCCGATTCGCCGTTATCCTGACCTTCTAGTCCATCGGATGATTCGCGACTATGGGCGTTCCAAGGAAATAGCAGAGCATTTTGAGCAAGTGATTCCAGAGATTGCAACCCAGTCTTCCAACCGTGAACGTCGTGCCATCGAGGCGGAGCGTGAAGTCGAAGCCATGAAAAAGGCTGAGTATATGGAAGAATACGTTGGTGAAGAGTACGATGCAGTTGTATCCAGCATTGTCAAGTTTGGTCTCTTTGTCGAATTGCCAAATACAGTTGAAGGCTTGATTCACATCGCCAATCTACCTGAATTTTATCATTTCAACGAGCGTGACTTGACACTCCGTGGAGAGAAATCAGGAATAACTTTCCGTGTGGGTCAGCAGATTCGCATTCGAGTTGAAAGAGCCGATAAGATGACAGGTGAAATTGACTTCTCTTATATCCCAAGTGAGTTTGATGTTATTGAAAAAGGATTGAAACAAGCTGGTCGCAAAGAAAGAGGGCGTGGTTCAAGTCGTCGTTCAGATAAGAAGGAAGACAAGAGGAAATCAGGGCACTCAAATGATAAGCACAAGCATTCACAAAAAGATAAAAAGAAAAAAGGCAAGAAACCTTTTTACAAGGAAGTAGCTAAGAAAGGAGCCAAGCATGGCAAAGGGCGAGGGAAAGGTCGTCGCACAAAATAAAAAAGCGCACCACGACTATACAATCGTAGATACGCTAGAGGCAGGAATGGTCCTAACCGGAACTGAAATCAAGAGCGTTCGAGCTGCTCGAATCAACCTCAAGGACGGCTTTGCCCAAGTAAAAAATGGGGAAGTCTGGCTGAGCAATGTTCATATTGCCCCTTACGAAGAGGGTAATATCTGGAACCAGGAACCAGAACGCCGTCGTAAACTCCTGCTCCATAAGAAGCAAATTCAAAAATTGGAACAAGAGACCAAAGGGACAGGAATGACCCTTGTTCCCCTTAAAGTCTATATTAAAGATGGTTATGCTAAACTCCTTTTAGGACTTGCTAAAGGGAAACATGACTATGACAAACGGGAGTCTATCAAACGTCGTGAACAAAACCGCGACATCGCGCGTGTGATGAAAGCTGTCAACCAGCGTTAAGAAGAGGAAGTAAAATGGAAAAATTAATTGCCTATAAACGGATGCCCTTGTGGAATAAACAGACCATGCCTGAAGCTGTTCAGCAAAAGCACAATACTAAAGTCGGCACTTGGGGAAAAATTACTGTCTTGAAGGGGGCACTCAAGTTTATTGAGTTGACTGAAGATGGTGAGGTTCTAGCTGAGCACCGCTTTGAGGCAGGAGCTGACAATCCTATGGCACAACCGCAAGCCTGGCACCGAGTAGAGGCTGCAACAGACGATGTAGAATGGTACTTGGAATTTTATTGTAAACCTGAGGATTATTTCCCTAAGAAATACCAGACCAATCCAGTCCATTCGGAAGTCTTAGAAGCTATGCAGACGGTGAAACCAGGAAGAGCCTTGGATTTGGGTTGTGGTCAAGGCCGTAACTCTCTCTTTCTTGCACAGAATGGTTTTGATGTGACAGCTGTTGATCAAAATGAATTGTCCCTTGAAATCTTGCAAAGCATCGTAGAGCAAGAGGATCTAGACATGCCTGTCGGACTATACGATATCAATTCAGCCAGCATTAGCCAAGACTATGATTTCATCGTATCGACAGTTGTTCTGATGTTCCTACAAGCGGACCGCATTCCAGCTATTATCCAAAATATGCAGGAGCACACCACAGTCGGTGGCTACAATCTCATCGTCTGTGCCATGGACACGGAGGATTATCCTTGCTCAATCAACTTCCCATTCACTTTTAAAGAAGGGGAGTTGGCGGACTACTACAAGGATTGGGAATTGATTAAGTACAATGAAAACCCAGGACATCTGCACCGTCGTGATGAAAATGGTAATCGCATTCAACTACGCTTTGCGACTATGCTAGCCAAGAAAATCAAGTAAATCAAATCTTTACAAGCGAATAGAAACCACTTTACAAGGTTTCTATTCATTTTTATTTGCGATGGTAGAGTGGGGAAGCAGGATTTTATGCTATACTAGAAGTAGGAAATGTGAGCAGTAGAGCTGTATTATTTTTCTCTCGGCTTGAGAAAGTGTAGATGATGGAGGTGGTCCAATGACGAGTCTTTTGGTGGAATTGTATGATCGGCATGTATTGGAAAAGAATGTCTACCAGGCCTTTATCAGTGATTGTGACGAGATTCTCTTCCTTTCTTTGACGAAAATAAGCAATAATGAAAAACTCTCTCTCCGTCAGTTCATCATGGAAGAGGTGCCTCATATCCAACGAGTGACCTTTCGTCAGTTATCCTTAGAACAACTAGCGGATCAGTTAGATTATTGCCTAGCATGCTATGACCAAGTCCTTCTCGATGTTTTTGGTGGGGATTCGCTACTAGCTTTATCTCTCTATCAATACGGCTTGGATCGCCACCTCCCCATCGTTGCCATGGATGTCGAGCGAGGAAAACAATACAAGTGGGTAGCCGGTCAGTTAGAAAAAGAAGATTTGGACATTCCAACCCTAAACATCCAACAGCTGATAGCCTTGCGTGGTGGAAAAATGCTCAAATCAAAACGCCCTATCCACTCAGTTAAGCAAATTGCAGCCATCAAAAAACTAGCCAGCTCTGCCATTGCCAACCCTGCCCACTGGTATCAGGTGACCCAATTTTTCTCTCTAGCTAAGACCAATGACCTGCATGCTGAGACCGAAAAGATACTGGAAAACAACGGCAAGTATTATCACTACCCAGAATCCCTTATCCCTTTACTTGTGGAAGCGGGGATGCTTTGTATGGAAAGCGAAGGCAAGAAACGAGTAGCATACAGCTTTCCAAGTCAAGAAGCTCAAGTCTTTTGCCGCAACAAGGGACATATTTTAGAGGTATATCTCTATCTCTTGGCACTTGAGTCTCAGCTGTTTGATGAGTGCATGATAGGTGGTGAGATTGATTGGAATGGCATCTTTCCAGAGGCAGACAATGTTCAAAATGAGATTGATGTCATTCTGAGAAAGGGACGCTCGATTACCTTTATCTCCTGCAAGATGACAGATTTATCAGTCGAAGCCATCAATGAACTAGAAGTTTACGCTAATCATTTTGCTGGGGAGAGTTGCCTCAAGCTAATTGTCTGTACGGGGAAAATCAATCCTGTTTATGCCAATCGCTGCCAGGAATACGGCGTGCTGGTCATTAGAAGTGAGCAGATTTCCAATCTCATTCCCATGATAAAAAAATATTCTAAGAGACAAAAAAGATGAGAAATAATATCATGAAAGGCTGGAATTCCAGTCTTTTTTTCTTCTTTTTCGAATAAATGAGAAAAGGAGGTAGCCCATGTTTGTAGCCAGAGATGCCAAGGGGAATTTGGTGAATGCCCTTGAAAAAGATGTGACCAAGCAAGCTTATACTTGTCCAGCCTGTGGGGGCAGACTACGATTACGCCAAGGACAGAGTATTCGAACGCACTTTGCCCATGAAAGGTTAAGGGATTGCATCGCTATTTTCGAGAATGAAAGTCCAGAACACATGGGCAACAAAGAGGCCCTTTATCATTGGGCCAAGAAGGACAATCAGGTCGCCTTGGAATATAGTCTGCCCGAGATTCAGCAGGTTGCGGATGTTCTCGTCAATGGGAAACTAGCACTAGAAGTTCAGTGCAGTCCCTTGTCTCAAAAGCTTTTAGGCGATAGAAGTCAAGGATACCGCAGCCAGGGCTATCAGGTTATCTGGCTACTGGGAGAAAAACTCTGGTTAAAAGAGCGATTAACACAATTGCAAAGGGGATTTCTCTATTTTAGTCAAAATATGGGTTTCTTTGTTTGGGAACTGGATCTCAAAAGGAAAATTTTGAGACTCAAATATCTTCTGCATCAGGACCTACGTGGCAAGCTTCATTTTCAGGTCAAAGAATTTCCCTATGGTCAAGGAAATCTCTTGGAAATTCTACGATTTCCTTATCAGAAACAAAAACTGCCTCGTTTTGCAGTTGTGCAAGATTCAACTATCTGTCACTACATTCGCCAGCAGTTGTACTATCAAACGCCCTACTGGATGAAAAAACAGGAGGAAGCTTATTATCAAGGAGACAATCTATTAAACCGTCAACTTGACGACTGGTATCCCCAGGTCAGACCGATAGCATCAGGTGATTTTTTGCAGATTGAAACGGATTTGGCTAGCTATTATAGAAATTTTCAGGCTTACTATCAAAAAAATCAGAAAAATAATCTCCAAAAGCTCTATCCACCAGCCTTTTATCACTTATATTTCTCAAAAAATGTGGTAAAATAGAAAGGATGGAGGAATCTTATGGTTTTACAACGACATGAAATAAATGAAAAAGATACATGGGATCTTTCAACAATCTACCCAACAGACCAGGCTTGGGAAGAAGCCTTGAAAGATTTAACTGAAAAAGTACAAACAGCGTCCCAGTATGAGGGGCATCTCTTGGATAGCGCAGACAGTTTGCTTGAGATCACAGAATTCTCACTCGACTTGGAACGCCAAGTTGAAAAACTTTATGTCTATGCGCATATGAAAAATGACCAGGACACGCGTGAAGCCAAGTATCAAGAGTACTATGCTAAGGCAATGACCCTATACAGTCAGTTAGAACAAGCCTTTTCATTCTATGAACCTGAGTTTATGGATATTAGCGAAGAGGAGTATGCGGCCTTCCTAGAAGCTCAACCAAAACTCCAAGTTTACAAGCACTTTTTTGACAAGCTCTTGCAAAAGAAAGACCATGTTCTTTCACAACGTGAGGAAGAATTGCTTGCTGGAGCAGGAGAAATCTTTGGTTCTGCTAGTGAAACCTTCGCTATTTTGGACAATGCGGATATTAGCTTCCCATACGTGCTTGATGACGAAGGCAAGGAAGTGCAACTCTCACACGGTACTTACATCCGTTTGATGGAGTCTAAAAACCGTGAAGTGCGTCGTGGTGCCTATGAAGCCCTTTATGCGACATATGAGCAATTCCAACACACTTATGCTAAGACTTTGCAGACAAATGTTAAGGTGCAAAACTACCGAGCAAAAGTTCGCAACTATAAGAGTGCTCGCCATGCAGCCCTCGCAGCAAACTTTGTTCCAGAAAGTGTCTATGACAATCTAGTAGCAGCAGTTCGCAAGCATTTGCCACTCTTGCATCGTTACCTAGAACTTCGTTCTAAAATCTTGGGTATTTCCGACCTCAAGATGTACGATGTCTACACACCGCTATCTTCAGTAGATTATAGCTTTACCTACGAAGAAGCCTTGAAAAAGGCAGAAGAAGCCTTGGCGGTCTTGGGTGACGACTACTTGAGCCGTGTCAAACGTGCCTTCAGTGAGCGTTGGATTGATGTCTATGAAAATCAAGGCAAGCGTTCTGGTGCCTACTCTGGTGGTTCTTACGATACCAATGCCTTTATGCTTCTCAACTGGCAGGACAATCTAGACAATCTCTTTACCCTTGTCCATGAAACAGGTCACAGTATGCACTCAAGCTATACTCGTGAAACTCAGCCTTATGTTTACGGGGATTATTCTATCTTCTTAGCAGAGATTGCCTCAACGACTAACGAAAATATCTTGACAGAGAAATTGTTGGAAGAAGTAGAAGACAATGCGACTCGTTTTGCAATTCTCAATAACTTCCTAGATGGTTTCCGTGGAACAGTTTTCCGTCAAACTCAATTCGCTGAGTTTGAACATGCTATCCACCAAGCAGACCAAAATGGAGAAGTCTTGACAAGTGATTTCCTCAATAAACTCTACGCTGACTTGAACCAAGAGTACTATGGACTCAGCAAGGAAGACAATCCTCAGATCCAATACGAGTGGGCACGCATTCCTCACTTCTACTATAACTACTATGTTTATCAGTATTCAACTGGTTTTGCAGCTGCTTCAGCCTTAGCTGAAAAGATTGTCCATGGTAGTCAAGAAGATCGTGACCGCTATATCGACTACCTCAAGGCAGGTAAGTCAGACTATCCACTCAATGTCATGAGAAAAGCGGGAGTGGATATGGAGAAGGAAGACTATCTCAACGATGCCTTTGCAGTCTTTGAACGTCGCTTGAACGAGTTTGAAGCCCTTGTTGAAAAATTGGGACTAGCTTAAGATGGTAGAGTCTTATAGTAAAAATGCCAATCACAATATGCGTCGGCCCGTCGTCAAGGAAGAAATCGTTGAACTCATGCGCCAGCGTCAAAAGCAGGTGACAGGTTCTTTGAAAGAATTGGAGACCTTTGCTCGCAAGGAGAACATTCCCATCATTCCCCATGAAACGGTCGCGTATTTTCGATTTCTCATGGAGACCATACAGCCCAAGAACATTTTGGAGATTGGGACGGCAATTGGTTTTTCAGCCCTCTTGATGGCGGAACATGCGCCAGATGCCAAGATTACAACCATTGACCGTAATCTTGAGATGATAGGCTTTGCCAAGGAAAACTTTGCCCAGTTTGACAGTCGTAAGCAAATCACCTTACTTGAAGGTGATGCTGTTGATGTTTTATCTACTTTGACAGAAACATATGATTTTGTCTTTATGGATTCGGCCAAGTCCAAGTACATCGTCTTTCTACCAGAAATCCTCAAGCACTTGGAAGTTGGTGGAGTAGTGGTCTTGGATGATATTTTCCAAGGAGGAGATGTTGCCAAGGACATCATGGAAGTCCGCCGTGGTCAACGAACCATTTACCGTGGTTTGCAAAGACTTTTCGACGCAACTTTGGACAATCCAGGTTTAACAGCAACTCTAGTTCCACTTGGAGATGGTATTCTCATGCTACGAAAGAATCTAGCAGAAGTAGAGCTTCCTGAGAGCGAATGATTTTCAGAAAAATTTAAGAAATTATAGTAAAATAGATAAGGTAACACTTACCGTAAAAGGAGTAAAAATGAAGAAAAAACTTATGGCAGGAGCCATCACACTTTTATCAGTAGCAACACTTGCAGCTTGTTCAAACAGTTCTGAAGGAAAAGATTTGATCAGCATGAAGGGCGATGTGATTACAGAGCATCAATTCTTTGAAGAAGTAAAGAACAATCCAACTGCACAACAAGTCTTGCTCAATATGACCATCCAAAAAGTATTTGAACAACAATATGGATCAGAGGTAACGGATAAAGATGTGGATGATGCCGTTGCTGAAGAACAAAAGAAATACGGCGATAGCTACAACAGCGTGCTTCAACGTGCAGGTATGACACCTGAGACTCGTAAAGCTCAAATCCGCACTAGCAAATTGGTTGAATTGGCAGTTAAGAAGGCTGCTGAGAGTGAGTTGACAGACGAAGCTTACCAAAAAGCTTTTGAGTCTTACACACCAGATGTAACAGCTCAAATCATCCGTTTGGATAATGAAGACAAGGCAAAAGAAGTACTTGAGAAAGCTAAAGCAGAAGGTGCAGATTTTGCTCAGTTGGCAAAAGACAACTCTAACGACGACAAAACAAAAGAAAATGGTGGAGAAATCACTTTTGACTCTGCTTCTACAGAACTTCCAGAACAAGTCAAGAAAGCAGCCTTTGCCTTGGATGTGAACGGGGTTTCTGATGTGATTACAGCTACTGGAACACAAGCCTACAGCAGTCAGTTCTACATCATCAAAGTAACGAAGAAAACAGAAAAATCTTCTAATATAGAGGATTACAAAGAAAAATTGAAGACCATCATCTTGACTCAGAAACAAAATGATTCAGCCTTTGTTCAAGGAGTAATTGGTAAAGAATTGCAAGCAGCAAACATCAAGGTTAAAGACCAAGCCTTCCAAAACATCTTCACCCAATACATCGGTGGTGGTGACTCAAGTTCAAGCAGCAGCTCTTCATCTAACTAAGAAAGCAAAAAACAAATCTCAAAAGAGATTTGTTTTTTTATACCTGATCCTAGAAAATGAGTAAAATTCGAAGGATTAAAGGATAAGAGTTTTTTTCTTTCTGAAAAAGTGGTATAATAGCAATCAAAACTAGAAAATAAAACGGAATTGGGAACAGAAGCGTCTGTTCCTATTAGAGTGGTGAAATATGAAAATTAGTAAAAGGCACCTACTAAACTATTCCATTTTGATTCCTTACTTCCTTTTATCGATTTTGGGGCTGATTGTAGTGTACTCAACAACGAGTGCAACCTTGATCGAAGAAGGAAAAAGTGCCTTTCAATTGGTGCGTAACCAGGGGATCTTCTGGATAGCTAGTTTGATTCTGATTGCCTTAATCTATAAATTAAAATTAGGTTTCCTAAGAAATGGACGTCTTATTTTTATCGTAATGATTGTGGAGATGGTTCTTTTAGCTCTGGCGCGACTGGTCGGAACACCTGTCAATGGAGCATACGGATGGATCTCTGTAGGACCTGTAACGATTCAGCCTGCGGAATACCTTAAGATTATCATCATCTGGTACCTGGCACATCGATTTTCAAAACAACAAGATGAGATTGCGGTTTATGACTTCCAGGTTTTGACACAGAATCAGTGGCTACCTCGAGCTTTTAATGACTGGCGTTTTGTTCTGCTGGTTCTGATTGGTAGCCTGGGAATTTTCCCAGACTTGGGAAATGCGACCATCTTGGTCTTGGTGGCGCTCATCATGTATACGGTTAGTGGAATCGCCTATCGTTGGTTCTCGACCATTCTGGCTCTCTTGGCAGGGAGCTCAATGTTAGTCTTGTCTGTCATTCGCTTTGTTGGGGTTGAAAAGTTCTCTCAAATTCCTGTATTTGGTTACGTTGCTAAACGTTTTAGTGCCTTCTTTAATCCCTTTAATGATTTGGCGGGGGCAGGACACCAGCTCGCAAATTCCTACTATGCCATGGTAAATGGAGGCTGGTTCGGACTGGGACTGGGAAATTCTATCGAGAAGCGTGGTTATCTGCCAGAAGCCCATACGGATTTCGTCTTTTCAATCGTTATAGAGGAGTTTGGATTCGTTGGAGCCAGTATGATTTTGGCTCTACTCTTCTTCTTGATTTTGCGAATCATCTTGGTTGGTATTCGAGCAAAGGATCCTTTTAACTCCATGGTTGCTATTGGTGTCGGAGGGATGATCCTTGTTCAGGTCTTTGTCAATATCGGTGGGATTTCAGGGTTGATTCCTTCTACAGGGGTAACCTTCCCCTTCCTTTCACAAGGTGGGAACAGTCTACTGGTATTATCCGTAGCCATCGCGCTTGTACTGAACATTGATGCCAGTGAAAAACGTGCCAAGCTTATCAGAGAATACGAGAATCAAACCGATGAAAGTCTGTAAGGATTGTATGGAAAGGAAAGTATATGTCTCTTCAAAAATTAGAAAACTATAGTAATAAAGCAGTCGTCCAAGAAGAAGTCTTGATTCTGACTGAGCTATTAGAAGATATCACAAAAAATATGCTGGCGCCAGAAACCTTTGAAAAGATTATCCAGTTGAAGGAATTATCAACTAGCGAGAATTATCAAGGGCTCAATGACCTAGTGACCAGTCTTTCGAATGAAGAAATGATTTACATTTCACGCTATTTCTCTATCCTTCCACTTTTGATTAATATCTCTGAGGATGTGGATTTGGCCTATGAAATCAATCACCAAAACAATGTGGACCAAGACTATCTAGGAAAACTATCTACAACGATTAAGATGGTAGCTGAAAAAGAAAATGCAGCCGAAATTTTAGAAAAGTTAAATGTCGTTCCTGTCTTGACCGCTCATCCAACGCAAGTACAACGCAAGAGTATGCTGGACTTGACCAACCATATCCATACGCTTTTGCGCAAGTACCGTGATGTCAAACTCGGTTTGATTAATAAAGAAAAATGGCACACGGATCTCCGTCGTTATATTGAAATTATCATGCAAACGGACATGATTCGTGAGAAAAAATTGAAAGTAACCAACGAAATCACCAACGTGATGGAGTATTACCAAAGTTCTTTCCTGAATGCTGTTCCACGTTTGACAGCTGAGTATAAAAAAATGGCAAAAGAACAAGGTATCGATCTCCAACATCCAAAACCGATTACCATGGGGATGTGGATCGGAGGAGACCGTGATGGAAATCCTTTTGTAACAGCGGAAACTCTCAATAAATCAGCCTTGACTCAGTGTGAAGTCATCATGAACTACTATGATGAAAAGATTTATAATCTTTATCGTGAATTTTCACTGTCAACCAGCATCGTGAATGTCAGCGACAAGGTTCGTGAGATGGCGCTGAAGTCACAAGATAACTCCATTTACCGTGAAAAAGAACTCTATCGTCGTGCTCTTTTTGACATTCAAGCTAAGATGCAGGCAACTAAGGCTTATCTCATTGAAGACAAGGAACTTCAGCCTAGATATGCCACTGCAGATGAATTTTATCAAGATTTGTTGGCCATTCGGGACTCTCTCCTTGAAAACAAAGGGGAATACCTGATTTCTGGAGAATTTGTCGAGTTGATGCAAGCTGTCGAAATCTTTGGCTTCTACCTTGCCTCTATTGACATGCGCCAGGATTCTAGCGTTCACGAAGCCTGTGTGGCTGAATTGTTAGCATCCGCAGGAATCAACGACCACTATAGCGATCTGTCTGAAGACGAAAAATGTGCCCTCCTCTTAAAAGAGTTGGAAGAAGATCCTCGTATCCTCTCAGCCACTCATGCTGAAAAGTCAGAACTTCTTGAGAAGGAACTGTCTATCTTTAAAGCTGCCCGCAAGTTGAAGGATAAACTGGGTGAAAATGTCATTCGTCAAACCATTATCTCACATGCAACCAGTGTATCAGATATGCTAGAGCTAGCAATCATGCTCAAGGAAGTCGGCTTGGTGGATGCCCAAAAAGCACGAGTTCAGATTGTTCCCCTCTTTGAAACTATTGAGGACTTAGACCATTCGGAAGAAACCATGAGAAGATATTTCTCTCTTCCTTTGGCTAAAAAATGGATTGCTTCAAAAGACAACTACCAAGAAATCATGCTTGGCTACTCTGATAGTAACAAGGATGGTGGTTACCTGTCCTCATGTTGGACTCTCTACAAGGCGCAACAACAACTAACTGCTATCGGTGATGAATTTGGCGTTAAGGTCACTTTCTTCCACGGTCGTGGTGGTACTGTGGGTCGTGGTGGTGGACCAACTTATGAAGCCATCACATCTCAACCGCTCAAGTCTATTAAGGACCGTATCCGTCTGACTGAGCAAGGAGAAGTCATTGGAAATAAATACGGAAACAAAGACGCTGCTTATTATAACCTTGAAATGTTGGTTTCTGCAGCCATTAACCGCATGATTACCAAGAAGAAGAGTGATATCAATACGTCAAATCGTTACGAAGCTATCATGGATCAAGTAGTGGACCGTAGTTATGATATCTACCGTGATTTGGTCTTTGGAAATGAACATTTCTATGACTATTTCTTTGAATCAAGTCCAATCAAAGCTATTTCAAGCTTCAATATCGGTTCGCGTCCAGCAGCTCGTAAGACCATCACTGAAATTGGTGGTTTGCGTGCCATTCCTTGGGTCTTCTCATGGTCACAAAGCCGTGTCATGTTTCCTGGATGGTATGGAGTAGGATCCAGCTTTAAAGAGTTTATAGATCAAGATCCAAAGAATATCGAGTTTCTTCGAGATATGTACCAAAACTGGCCTTTCTTCCAATCTTTGCTTTCCAATGTAGACATGGTCTTGTCTAAGTCTAATATGAACATTGCTTTTGAATATGCCAAGCTCTGTGAAGACGAAGAAGTACAAGCTATCTACTACACTATTTTAGATGAATGGCAGTTGACTAAGGACGTTATTTTAGCTATCGAAGGTTATGACGAACTCTTGGCAGAAAACTCTTACCTAAAAGACAGTCTAAACTATCGTATGCCTTACTTTAATATCCTTAACTACATCCAGTTGGAGTTGATCAAACGTCAACGTCGCGGAGAATTGTCGGCAGACGAAGAAAAACTGATCCATACAACTATCAACGGAATTGCAACTGGTTTGCGTAATTCAGGCTGATATTCTACAAACCTCCTCTTTTATAAAGGGGAAGTTTTTGAATTGTTTAAAAAATTCTAAAAATAAGCTTGACAAGTAGTTGAAAAATGATATAATTTAAACATTCAGAAAGTAATCTTGCTCATTTTTTAGAGAGTCTGTGGTTGGTGAAAGCAGATAGATGAAATTGATGAAATTGGGCTGAATGTACTTAAGAATTTGAAATCATAAAAATTCGGTGAGCACACCTTACAGTGCAACTCGTTATTGCGAGAAAGAGCGATAGGAATATTCCTATAATTGAGGTGGCACCGCGCATCGACGTCCTCACACAAGTTTTTTGTGTGAGGACTTTTTCTATGGGGAGGAAAGATATTGGAATTTAAACGATGGCATCGCTTGATGATGTGATTTAAAAAGTTAAGGTAAAAGAATTAAGGAGAAAGAAAAATGAAAAATAAACGTTTGATTGGAATTGTCGCTGGATTAGCAGTATTGGTGGTGGCTAGCTTGATTTATTCATCAATGAACAAACCAGCAGCTAAGGAAGAGCAAAAGGTCGCTAAGGTTGGTGTCCTTCAATTTGTTAGTCACCCATCCTTGGACTTGATTTACCAAGGAATTCAAGATGGACTAGCTGAAGAAGGCTATAAGGACGACCAGGTAAAAATCGACTTTATGAACTCTGAAGGCGATCAGAGCAAGGTTGCAACCATGAGTAAACAATTGGTTGCTAATGGAAACGATGTTGTTGTTGGGATCGCAACACCAGCTGCTCAAGGACTTGCTAGTGCTACAAAAGACCTACCTGTTATCATGGCTGCTATTACAGACCCAATCGGTGCTAACTTGGTCAAAGATTTGAAAAAACCAGGTGGCAACATCACAGGGGTGTCAGACCATAACCCAGCTGAACAGCAAGTAGAGTTGATTAAAACCCTCACACCAAATGTCAAAACGATCGGAGCTCTCTACTCAAGCAGTGAAGATAACTCAAAATCACAAGTTGAAGAATTCAAGGCTTATGCTGAAAAAGCAGGTTTGACAGTCGAAACATTTGCCGTTCCATCAACCAATGAAATTGCTTCAACAGTCAATGTTATGACCAGCAAGGTCGATGCGATTTGGGTTCCAATTGATAACACCATCGCATCCGCATTTTCAACAGTTGTTTCAAGCAACCAAACAGCTAAAAAGCCAATCTATCCAAGTGCCACTGCCATGGTAGAAGCAGGTGGATTAGCATCTGTAGTAGTTGACCAACACGATCTTGGTGTGGCTACTGGTAAAATGATTGCCAAAGTTTTGAAAGGTGAAAAACCAGCTGATACACCAGTTAATGTCTTTTCAACTGGTAAGTCAGTGATTAACAAAAAACTAGCGCAGGAACTTGGTATCACCATTCCTGAGTCCGTTCTAAAAGAAGCAGGACAAGTGATTGAATAAAGATAAAGGAGGAGCTGGACACATCTCCTCCCATTTTTACTAAAGAAAGAAATGAGTGAAAGATTATGATAGTATCCATTATTTCTCAGGGGATGGTCTGGGCGATTTTAGGTTTGGGAATCTTTATGACTTTTCGAATTTTGAATTTTCCAGATATGACTACTGAGGGCTCTTTTCCTCTTGGGGGAGCAGTAGCTGTAACCTTGATAACACAGGGAGTCAACCCATTTTTAGCAACCCTAGCCGCAGTAGGAGCGGGCTGTCTAGCTGGAATGGCGACAGGTCTCTTATATACCAAAGGAAAAATCCCAACCCTCTTATCAGGGATTTTAGTAATGACTTCCTGTCATTCCATCATGCTCATGATTATGGGACGTGCCAATCTGGGGCTTCTTGGAACCAAGCAAATTCAGGATGTCTTGCCTTTCGATTCAGACCTTAACCAACTCCTGACTGGATTAATCTTTGTAGCTCTTGTTATTGGTCTCATGCTCTTTTTCCTTGATACCAAACTAGGTCAGGCCTACATCGCTACAGGTGACAATCCTGATATGGCTCGTAGCTTTGGTATCAATACGGGACGTATGGAACTCATGGGCTTGGTTCTCTCAAATGGGATTATCGCGCTTGCAGGGGCTTTAATTGCTCAACAAGAAGGATATGCAGACGTTTCTCGAGGAATTGGAGTGATTGTCGTAGGGCTTGCTAGCTTGATTATTGGTGAAGTATTGTTCAAGAGTTTGACCCTGGCAGAGCGACTCATGACCATAGTTGTGGGGTCTATTGCTTATCAGTTCCTCGTCTGGGGAGTGATTGCTCTTGGGTTTAATACAAGTTATCTTCGTTTGTACAGCGCCTTGATTTTAGCAGTTTGCCTCATGATTCCAACCTTCAAAAGCAAATACCTGAAAGGAGTCAAGTTTAGCAAATGACAGCAATTGTAGAATTAAAAAATGCTACCAAAGTCATTACGAATGGCTTTGATGAGGAAAAAATCATTCTGAATGATGTTTCTCTTGAAATTTTCGAACATGATTTCATTACCATCCTAGGGGGAAATGGAGCAGGGAAATCAACGCTTTTTAACACTATTGCAGGTACCTTGCCTTTAACAAGTGGAAGTATCCGTATCATGGGCGAGGACGTGACGCATTTTTCACCTGAAAAGCGGGCTAAGTACTTGTCTCGCGTCTTTCAGGATCCTAAGATGGGTACGGCTCCCCGTATGACGGTGGCGGAAAATCTCTTGATTGCCAAGTTTCGTGGTGAGAAGAGAGGACTCCTGCCTAGAAGGCTATCAAGTCATCGGGAAGAGTTTCAGGCTACCATTGAAAAAGTGGGAAATGGGCTTGAAAAACATCTAGATACTCCGATTGAGTTTCTATCAGGTGGTCAACGCCAGGCCTTGAGTCTCTTGATGGCAACCTTGAAGCGGCCTGAGTTGCTCTTGTTGGATGAACACACAGCAGCTCTCGACCCAAAGACTAGTGTTGCCTTGATGGAGTTAACAGATGACTTTGTCAGCAAGGATCATCTAACAGCCTTGATGATTACCCACCATATGGAAGATGCACTAAAGTATGGAAACCGTCTGATTGTCATGAAGGAAGGTCGTATCATCCAAGATCTCAATAAAGAAGAAAAAGCTCAGATGAAAATCTCAGACTACTATCAATTATTTGAATAGATGAGCCTGTATTTCATCAAAAAATAGTGAAGATTAACTTAGAAGGATGGAAGTGTTTCTGAGTTTTTTATCTCCTCTTTCTATCTAGAGAAATAAGGCAAAGAGAATTACGGAAAGCGTATGAAATGGTTTACTTTTTTTCAGAAATAAGCTATACTAGTTTACGTGAAACTATGATAAGATGGAGGTATTGTGTATGGTTGACAAGCAAGTCATTGAAGAAATCAAAAACAATGCCAACATTGTGGAAGTCATAGGTGATGTGATTTCTTTACAAAAGGCTGGACGGAACTATTTAGGGCTCTGTCCTTTTCATGGTGAAAAGACCCCCTCTTTCAACGTTGTGGAAGACAAGCAGTTTTATCACTGTTTTGGCTGTGGTCGTTCAGGAGATGTCTTTAAGTTTATCGAAGAATACCAAGGCGTGTCCTTCATGGAAGCCGTTCAGCTCTTAGGAGAGCGCGTCGGTATTCAACTAGCTATGCCTGTTCAGTCTCGTCCCCAACAAGCTTCCCCTCATCAAGCTCTATATGATATGCATGAAGAAGCTGCCCGTTTTTACCATGCCATCCTCATGACGACCAAGATGGGAGAAGAAGCAAGGGATTATCTCTACAAACGCGGATTGACAGACGATGTTCTGAAGCACTTCCAGATTGGACTAGCTCCAGCAGAGAGAACTTATCTCTACCAACGTTTAGCTGACAAGTTTGAGGAAAAGGATTTATTGGATTCGGGCTTGTTCTACCTGTCAGATGGCAATCAATTCTATGATACCTTTTTCGGACGGATCATCTTTCCATTGACCAATGACAAGGGGCAGGTTATTGCCTTTTCAGGTCGTATTTGGCAAGAAACTGATACTCAGACTGCTAAGTATAAAAATAGTCGTTCGACTGCAATTTTTAACAAGAGTTACGAATTGTATCATTTGGACAAGGCAAAAAAGGGTACAGGTAAGATCACAGAGCTCTATCTGATGGAAGGCTTCATGGATGTGATTGCAGCCTACCGTGCTGGTATAGAAAATGCTGTGGCTTCTATGGGGACAGCCCTGAGCAAGGAGCATGTTGATCATCTCAAACGTTTTACCAAAAAGATAGTTCTCAGCTATGATGGCGATAAGGCAGGGCAGGCAGCAACAGCCAAGGCTCTGGAGGAGTTAAAAGGCTTTTCAGTGGAGGTTGTTCGAGTACCTGATGCCATGGACCCAGATGAGTATTTGCAAAAGAATTCTCCTGAAGATCTGGCTTACCTTTTAACCAAGACTCGGATCAGTCCTATAGAGTTCTATATTCACCAGCTCAAGCCAGAAAATAGTGATAACTTGCAGGCGCAAATCGAGTTCATTGAAAAGATTGCACCCCTAATCGCCAAAGAAAAGTCTATCACTGCCCAGAATTCTTATATCCACATTCTGGCGGATAATCTACCTTCGTTTGATTACCAGCAGGTGGAACAGATAGTAAATGAAAGTCGCATTGTTCAGAGGCAGGAAAGAGTTAAAGAGGAGCAACCTCCAGCAGCGATTAGTTTGCCTGTAACGCGGCAACTGACAGCAGTCATGAGAGCAGAGGCGCATCTCCTCTATAGGATGGCTGAAAATCCAGTTGTGTTAAATGACTATCGATTAAGAGAAGATTTTTTCTTTGATACCCCAGAATTTCAGATTCTTTACGAATTATTAAGTGAGCAGGGAGAAATCGGCTCAGAGGAGCTTTCTCATCAGACACCTGAGGTTGAAAATGCTTGGTACCACGTGCTTAGTCTGGATTTGCCAGCTGAGATGTCGCCTCAAGAGCTAGCGGAGGTCGAAGCGACTCGAAACCGTGCCCTCCTCAGCAAGGACAACTTAAGAATTAAAAAGAAAGTGCAGGAAGCTAGTCATGTAGGAGATACAGACACAGCCTTGGAAGAATTGCAACGATTGATTTCCCAAAAGAGAAGAATGGAGTAATAATGGCAACAAAACAAAAAGAAGTAACCACATTTGATGTGCAAGTAGCAGACTTTATCCGTAACCACAAAAAAACAGGAACAGCAACAGATGACGAAATCAATTCAAGTCTGGTTATTCCTTTTACCCTCGATGCAGACGGCATTGAAGACCTTTTGCAACGGATTCAAGATGCTGGAATTTCTATCACAGACAACGAAGGAAATCCAAGTGCGCGTGTGCTTAGTGCAGAAGAAGAACCAGAACTCAGTGATGAGGACTTGATTGGCTCAACTTCTGCCAAGGTTAATGACCCAGTCCGTATGTATTTGAAGGAAATCGGGGTTGTTCCTCTCTTGACCAACGAAGAGGAAAAAGAATTGGCCCTAGCAGTTGAGGCTGGTGATATCGAAGCCAAACAACGTCTTGCAGAAGCCAACCTTCGTTTGGTGGTTTCGATCGCTAAACGCTACGTAGGGCGTGGCATGCAGTTTCTTGACTTGATCCAAGAAGGAAACATGGGCTTGATGAAGGCAGTGGATAAGTTTGACTACTCTAAAGGATTTAAGTTCTCAACTTATGCAACTTGGTGGATTCGTCAGGCGATTACCCGTGCCATCGCTGACCAGGCCCGCACTATTCGTATCCCTGTCCACATGGTTGAAACCATTAACAAGCTTGTCCGTGAACAGCGGAATCTCCTTCAAGAATTGGGGCAAGATCCAACACCTGAACAAATCGCTGAGCGCATGGATATGACACCTGACAAGGTGCGTGAAATCTTGAAAATCGCCCAAGAGCCAGTATCTCTTGAAACACCTATTGGTGAAGAGGACGATAGCCATCTCGGGGACTTTATCGAAGACGAAGTAATTGAGAATCCAGTGGACTACACAACTCGTATCGTTTTGCGTGAGCAGTTGGATGAAGTCTTGGATACTCTCACAGACCGTGAAGAAAACGTTCTGCGCCTTCGTTTCGGGCTGGACGATGGGAAAATGCGTACCCTTGAAGATGTTGGTAAAGTCTTTAACGTAACTCGTGAACGTATCCGTCAGATCGAGGCCAAGGCTTTGAGAAAACTACGTCAACCAAGTCGTAGCAAACCGCTTCGTGATTTTATTGAAGATTAAGAGTGAGGATGAACATGGCTTATACAGAAGAGCAAATTGAGGTTATCAAAACCCGCATTTTAAATGCTTTGGAAGAAGTAATTGACCCTGAGTTGGGAATTGATATTGTCAACTTAGGTTTGATTTATGAAATTCGTTTTGATGGTGAAACAGGTCACACTGAAATTGATATGACCTTGACAACTATGGGCTGCCCACTGGCTGACCTTTTGACAGACCAGATACATGATGCGATGACAGATGTGCCTGAGGTAACTAATACTGAGGTCAAATTGGTCTGGTATCCAGCTTGGACAGTTGAAAAAATGAGCCGATACGCGCGTATCGCTCTAGGAATTAAATAAAGACTAAGAAAAATGCGAGAGACGATTGGAAAATAGGATAATTTTATCCTTTTTCCAATCGTCTCTTCTTTCTTTTGCTGATTTTCTGGAAATAAAATGGTATAATGAAAGGTATGGAAAACGAAAAATTGCGTATTAATATGCTAAGCTCAAGTGAAAAAGTAGCTGGTCAAGGAGTGTCAGGAGCTTATCGAGAATTGGTTAGTCTCCTTCACCGCGAAGCCAAAGACCAGTTGATTGTTACAGAGAATCTTCCTGTAGAAGCGGATGTAACTCACTTTCATACCATTGATTTCCCCTACTATTTATCTACTTTCCAAAAGAAACGCTCTGGGAGAAAAATTGGCTATGTGCATTTTTTGCCTGATACGCTTGAGGGGAGTTTGAAGATTCCATTTTTCCTAAAAGGAATTGTCAAACGCTATGTTTTTTCCTTTTACAACCGAATGGAACACTTGGTGGTGGTCAATCCCATGTTTATCGAGGATTTAGTGGCTGCTGGTATTCCGCGTGAAAAAGTAACTTATATTCCAAATTTTGTAAACAAAGAAAAATGGCATCCATTACCAGCTGAACAAGTTGCTCAACTCCGGAAGGAAATGGATCTCGCGGAAGATCAGTTTGTCGTAATCGGTGCGGGTCAGGTTCAGAAACGTAAAGGAATTGATGATTTTATCCGTCTTGCTGAGGAATTGCCAGAAATTACCTTTATCTGGGCAGGTGGTTTTTCATTTGGTGGGATGACAGATGGTTATGAACGCTACAAGAAGATAATGGACAATCCACCCAAAAATCTTATTTTCCCTGGAATTGTGTCACCGGAACGGATGCGGGAACTTTACGCTATGGCGGATCTATTCTTGCTACCAAGTTACAATGAATTATTCCCTATGACTATCTTAGAGGCTGCTAGTTGCGAGGCTCCTATTATGTTAAGAGATTTGGATCTGTATAAGGTTATTCTTGATGGGAATTATCGTGCTACAAGTGATGTTTCCGAGATGAGAGAAGCAATCCTAGAATACAAGAATGACCCTGAAGCCTTAAAGGACTTGAAAGAAAAAGCTCGTGAGATTTCCAAAGAGTACTCTGAGGAGCATTTGTTGGAAATCTGGTTAAAATTTTATCGAGAACAGGCTGCTTTGGGCAAAAAGTGAGGTAATTTATGCGAATTGGTTTATTTACAGACACCTATTTCCCTCAAGTTTCCGGGGTTGCGACTAGTATACGGACCTTGAAAACTGAGCTTGAAAAGCAAGGACATGCAGTTTTTATCTTTACAACGACTGATAAAGACGTAAACCGATACGAAGATTGGCAAATTATTCGCATTCCGAGTGTCCCTTTCTTTGCGTTTAAGGATCGACGATTTGCCTACCGAGGTTTTACAAAGGCACTTGAAATTGCCAAGCAGTATCAACTCGATATTATTCATACCCAGACCGAATTTTCTCTTGGTTTGTTAGGGATTTGGATTGCTAGAGAATTGAAAATTCCAGTTATTCATACCTACCATACCCAGTATGAAGACTATGTGCATTACATTGCTAAGGGCATGCTAATTCGTCCGAGTATGGTAAAATATTTGGTGCGTGGCTTCCTTCATGATGTAGATGGCGTGATTTGCCCTAGTGAGATTGTTCGTGACCTTTTATCTAAATACAAAGTCAAGGTTGAAAAGCGGGTCATCCCAACTGGAATTGAGCTGGCTAAGTTTGAACGACCTGAGATCAAAGAGGAAAACTTGCAAGAACTTCGTTCGAAGTTAGGTATTCAGGAAGGCGAGAAAATGCTACTGAGCCTTTCTCGTATCTCCTTTGAAAAGAATATCCAAGCAGTCTTAGCTGCCTTTGCGCAGGTTTTGAAAGAAGAAGACAAGGTGAAGTTGGTTGTTGCTGGAGACGGACCTTATCTGGACAGTCTGAAAGAACAAGCAGGGAAATTAAACATACAAAAACATGTGATTTTTACAGGTATGATTGCTCCAAGTGAGACAGCCTTGTACTATAAAGCAGCTGATTTCTTTATTTCAGCCTCTACGAGTGAGACTCAGGGTTTAACCTATCTAGAAAGTCTAGCCAGTGGAACGCCTGTTATTGCTCATGGCAATCCCTATCTTGAAAATCTGATCAATGATAAAATGTTTGGGACCCTCTACTATGGAGAACGAGAGCTTGCAGGAGCTATCCTTGAAGCTTTGATCGCTACTCCTGATATGTCTGAACAAAAGTTAGCGGATAAGTTGTACGAGATTTCGGCTGAAAATTTTGGGAAACGAGTTCATGAGTTTTACCTTGATGCCATTATCTCAAATAACTTTGAACATGAGCTACATGATGGACAACCTGTCACTCAACGCTTCTTAAAAACGATTCTCTATCTACCTCAACAGGCTGTTACAAGCCCAGTAAAAGAATCCAAGCGTATTTTAAGAGCGTCTCGAAAACAATTGTCTAGCATCAGAGATTATTGGAGAGACGAATTCAAATAATAGAATAAGAGGAAGAAAAAATGAAAAAATTAATGAGAAGCGGAAAAGATCAAAAAATTGGTGGAGTATGCGCAGGAGTTGCTCATTATTTTGATATTGATCCAACAATTGTTCGTGTCATTTGGGCTGTTCTTGCATTTTGTTATGGGACAGGAGTCCTTGCTTATATCATTTTATGGTTGATTGCACCAGTTTCAACAGAATATTAAATTAAAATTATATAGAAAAAGGAGAAGTTATGGCTTTTGGAGATAACGGAAAACGTAAAAAAACTTTGTTTGAAAAGGTGACACTTGTTGTCGTGCTCATCATGTTGTTTGTAACCCTTGCTGGTATCTTTGCAACTGCGCTTGGAGCTTTTAGTAGATTCTAAGCAAGCTACGAGGATAGAAACAATAACTAATGACTGGGTTCTCCCCAGCCTTTTTAAAGTGAGAAGAAAATATGAGTATGTTTTTAGATACAGCCAAGATTAAGGTCAAGGCTGGTAATGGTGGCGATGGCATGGTTGCCTTTCGCCGTGAAAAATATGTCCCTAATGGCGGTCCTTGGGGTGGTGATGGTGGACGTGGAGGTAACGTTGTTTTCGTGGTAGACGAAGGTTTGCGTACCTTGATGGATTTCCGCTATAACCGTCATTTCAAGGCTGATTCCGGTGAAAAAGGAATGACAAAAGGAATGCACGGTCGTGGTGCAGAAGACCTTCGTGTTCGTGTGCCACAGGGAACTACTGTACGTGATGCAGAAACTGGCAAAGTCATTACAGACTTGATTGAACATGGTCAGGAATTTATCGTGGCTCATGGCGGTCGAGGTGGTCGTGGAAATATCCGTTTTGCCACTCCAAAAAATCCTGCACCTGAAATCTCTGAGAATGGAGAACCAGGTCAAGAACGTGAGTTGCAACTGGAATTGAAGATTCTAGCGGATGTCGGCTTGGTCGGTTTCCCATCTGTCGGAAAGTCAACTTTGCTTAGTGTCATCACTTCAGCTAAACCTAAAATCGGTGCTTACCACTTTACGACGATTGTCCCTAATTTGGGTATGGTTCGTACACAGTCAGGTGAATCTTTTGCAGTAGCAGACCTTCCAGGTTTGATTGAAGGGGCTAGTCAAGGTGTTGGTCTTGGAACCCAGTTTCTACGTCATATTGAACGCACTCGAGTTATCCTCCATGTCATCGATATGTCAGCTAGTGAAGGACGTGATCCTTATGAGGACTACCTTGCTATCAATAAGGAATTGGAATCCTATAACCTTCGTCTCATGGAACGTCCACAGATTATCGTGGCCAACAAGATGGATATGCCTGAAAGTCAGGAAAATCTGAAAACTTTCAAGGAAAAGTTGGCAGCAAACTACGACGAGTTTGAGGAACTTCCAGCCATCTTCCCAATTTCTGGATTGACCAAGCAAGGCTTGGCGACTCTTTTAGACGCGACAGCTGAATTGTTAGACAAGACTCCAGAATTCCCGATTTATGATGAATCCGATATGGAAGAAGAGGCTTACTATGGCTTTGACGAGGAAGAAAAAGCCTTTGAGATTAGTCGTGATGATGATGCGACATGGGTACTTTCTGGTGAAAAACTCATGAAACTCTTTAACATGACCAACTTTGACCGTGACGAATCGGTCATGAAGTTTGCTCGTCAGCTTCGTGGTATGGGGGTTGACGAAGCCCTTCGTGCACGTGGCGCCAAAGATGGCGATTTGGTCCGGATTGGTAAATTTGAATTTGAATTTGTAGACTAGGAGATTGATATGGGAGATAAACCGATATCATTCCGAGATGCAGATGGAAATTTTGTTTCTGCAGCAGATGTATGGAATGAAAAGAAACTAGAAGAATTGTTTAATCGTCTCAATCCAAAACGTGCTCTTCGATTGGCACGTACAAAGAAAGAAGATACACAGTCAAAGAAATAAAATATTCCCGTGATCTTTTGATCACGGGATTTGTTTTATTCACTAAAGAAAAATGGTGGCGCATATTTTTTAAGACTCTCAAAACAAGCTTGCGCTTTTGTAGCATCTTCACAGATAATCATGCAGACGTCATCTCCACAAAGGGTTGCAACGACATCTGGAAAAGCCAAGGAATCAATTACAGATCCAAACGATTGGGCTAAACCGGGTAAAGTTTTCAAAATAACCTGGTGTTGCACAGGACGCAGCATAACAAGAGCGTCTTCCATATAGTTTTCAAGACGTTTTTCCCACTTGGAGATAGAGCCTGTATTTAGCACATAATAAGAATTATCCTCTTCGCGCACTTTTGAAAGGTTCATGGTTTTGATATCGCGTGATAAGGTAGCCTGAGTAACTTGGATATCATTTTCCGCTAACAAAGCTTGTAATTCAGCTTGAGTATGGATTTTGTTTTTTGAAACGAGGGCGCGGATAAGTTGGTGTCTGTGTTCTGATTTGTTCATAAAGTAAGTACTCCTTTTACAAGGTACAGTAGCGTGGACTGAACGAAAATGTCAGTCGGGGTGGTAGGCGGTATTGTCACGTATGATGATTTTAAAGTCAGTAGGATAAAGAACTAGATGGAGAGATTCTCCTTCTTTTAACTTGTCACTAGTTGCGTGCAGATAAACTGGGTAGCGATCCGTTTATCTACATTGATGTTCTTTAATGACAGTGAATCATTCAATTTGGGTAGCTTTTTGTCACGGCGTTTTGTGAATTTACTCTAAATGTAATTCACAGAGATTTCCAACATGTGGTGTAGTAGCGTGTATGATAAATGGTTACACATGTTGGTTAGAGGAAGTATCTTTTGTCCAAGTTCTATCTAGGGGCTTCTAAAATGCTTTTAGATGAACTGAATTTGATACAAAGTTTATGTTTGATTCGACTGTTCAAGTGGAAAACTTTGGTTATAGGAAGTTCAATGGTCAAATTCATTGACTTTTCCTTTGAATACTTCCATATTGAAAGTCTGGTAGATTATACCTTTTGACAAGGTAGGATAAGACTAGACTGTGCTAAATCAACAGTCAACTGATAGTCTGTATTATCTCGAATTGTAATCTCAAAGTCTGTGGTGTAGAGAACCAAACGGAGAGTATCTCCTTCTTTAAGTTTGTAGATAGTTGGTTGAAGCTCTAGCTTGAAGTCCATCCATTCATTTGGTTGGATTTCTTCAATCGTCAAGAGATTGGTTCGATTTTGAAGATTAAGGTAGCCTTTGGTGATGACACGTTGGGCACTTGGGTTGAATGGTAGTTCACAGAGATTTTCTAACATGTGGTAACGACCATTATCAATGGTTCTAGCACTTAAGACGGCTGGATAAGGCTGTAGATATTTCTTTTGTCCAAGTTCTAGCAGTTGGGCTGATAATAAGCCCTTGTTTGTACTTGATTTGACACGAAGTTTTAGCTCTACTCGCCCATTTAAGTGAATGTCTTGACTTACTGGAAGGTCAATGGTGATCTGATTAGCTTTTCCTTGGTAAAGTTCGGTGTTGAAGGTCTGGTAAGTCTTACCATAACGATCAAAATCTTTTTGATCATACTGGTTTTGAATCACTTTTTCCTCATTACCAAGAGAGAAGGTATGCAGTTCATCCTGTTTGCCAAAGTTATCAAGACCTTGCCATTTTTGCGGTGCGATATTGTCCTGCCAAATGACAGTCGGAAGTTGGTAGCTTGAGTCAAGTCCTAACAATTTCATACTTAACAAGGCATTCATGGACTCGCGGAAGTCGATCGACTGCCAGTTATTCATATAAACATGGGCACCATGATGGAAAAAGAGGTGCTTATTGATATGGCTAGGAAGGGCATGAAACATCTGGTAAACATGAAGAGGTTTGACGTTCCAATCCTGGGAACCATGCGTAAAGACGACCTCAGCTTGAACCTTGTGAGCATTGAGCAGATAGTTGCGGTCATGCCAAAACTGATTGTAGTCACCAGTCTTGCGATCGAGTTTCTCTTTAACCTTTTCTAAGTCTGCTTGATAAGCTTCATTGCCACGAATATAGTCACCAGCTTGGAGGTTGCGAGAGTAGGTCAATTCAGCAAGTGAGTCAAAATCCTCACCTGGATAGCCCCCTGGGCTGGTCACTAGACCATTTTCCCGATAGTAGTTGTACCAAGAGGAAATACCTGCTTCTGCGATGATCACTTCCAAGCCATCAACACCAGTGGTGGCGAGACCATTGGACATGGTACCTAGATAGGAAATACCTGTTGTTGCGACTTTGCCGTTTGACCAGTCAGCCTTGATTTGGCGCTTGCGCGTGTGGTCTGTGAAAGCACGACAACGACCATTGAGCCAATCAATGACATTTTTATATGCTTCAATCTGCTGGTAGTCACCATTGGTCATGAGACCTTGAGAATCTTTGGTTCCAACACCTGATACATAGAGATTGGCAAATCCACGTGGGAGGAAGTAGTCATTGAGTGTGTATGAGCTATTGATATGAGATAGCTTTTCTTCAGCTTCTAAGACGACTTCTGCTTGACCATGAGGTTCGACTAAATTCAGCTTAGGTTCCTCAAGTTCAATGATGTGGGGCGGTTTGACCTCAAGCTCTCCTTCCATTTTGTAGAGAGCTTTGTCACTGGCTTTATCGTTGGTCCCTTGGTGATAAGGGCTGGCAGTCATGACTGAAGGAATCTGTCCATCATAACGCGGGCGAATAATGCTGACCTTGACTAAGTCAGGGAGTCCGTCTTTATCAGTATCCACACGACTCTCGACATACACGACTTCACGAATGACATCATGAGTAGAGAAGGTTGCTAAGCTCTTACCGTTAAAGTAGTGGTAGTGATTGTCTTCTGAAATGAGTCCATCACTAACAAGCTGATCGATAAGCGTATTTCCTTTTTTCGTTCGCGTATTGAGCAATTGATAAAGATTTTCAATGAGATCTCCATAAACAATAGGAAAAGCAGTTTCTTTACGAAACTGTTCGGCATCCTCAAAGTCAACAAGATAGCTAAATCCTAAAAGTTGAAAAACTACTGTGTAGAAAATCTCTGCAGTTAACTCACGGTCTGACTGGAAAAAGGTTACTAAATCTGTTTCTTTATCCGCAGCCAAAGTCGACAAGGCATAATCCGTGTTAGAATAAGTGAAAAAACTCCAACGAATGAAGTCTTCAAACTGTCTTTTTAAGGACAGTTGGGGTGACAGCTTTAGACCAAGACCTTCTAATTCTGCAAATCGTTGAGAACTAGTGGTTGGTTGATAGCTGAATTGATTAAAACGCATGTTTCTCTCCTTTGAAAACAGACTGGATTTATTATATCAAAAAAGAGGGAAAAATGGAATAAATAAACTTAAATGAAATAAATTTCTTAAACCAGCATATCTATTTGGTAAGTTATTATAAAATGCTGAATAAATACCATAGGAGTAAGCCTTTTTCTAGAGATTTTTATATGTAAAACTGCATATAACTCCTATCTTTATTATTCTTCGTTTGGTATAAATATATCTAAATTTACATTTAAAACTATTATATAATATTAATTTTTTATTTTCTTCCTTTGAAAAATGAAGAATTTAACAGTAATGAGAGAAGAAGTTTGTAACTGATGATATTGAAAAGAAAGTGCAGAGTTGCTTCAATATCCAGCTTAAAATGGTATAATAGTAGTAAAACGAAAGCAAGGAGGAGAAGAAATGATTGCACAGCTCGACACCAAGACTGTTTATAGTTTTATGGAAAGTGTGGTTTCGATTGAAAAATATGTACAAATGGCTAAAGAATACGGCTATTCTCACCTTGCTATCATGGATGTGGATAATCTCTATGGAGCCTATCATTTTCTAGAAGCAACTCGTAAGCATGGCATTCAACCTTTAATTGGTTTAGAAATGACCTTGCTCAAAGATGAGGAGAATCTCTCTCTACGTTTTCTAGCCCTATCCACTAAAGGTTATCAAGAGTTGATGAAGTTATCCACTTTAAAAATGACTGGACGGAAAAAATGGTCTGACTTCACCTCCCACCTCGAAGATGTGGCCATTATTGTTCCCTATTTCAATGGGGTCGAACAGCTGGATTTGGGGCATGATTATTTTATCGGTGTCAGTCCAGATACTTCTCAAGAAGTCTTTACTAGACCCATTCTTCCACTCTATCAGGTCAACTCTTTTGAAAAAGAAGATATTCAAGTTTTACAAATCTTGTCAGCAGTCAAGGACAATGTCAGTCTGAGAGAAGTGGATCTGCATTCACAACAGGGAATCTTTCTACCTGCCTCAGACTTGGAAGCTCGATTTAAAAATCGCTTCCCTCAGGCCCTTGCTAATCTCCAAGGTCTGATAGAGAAGGTAAGCTATCAAATCGACCCAAGTTTAAAACTCCCTCGCTTTAATCCTGAAAGACC
This sequence comes from Streptococcus sp. GP0011, assembly GCF_030546305.1. Classification (GTDB taxonomy): domain Bacteria; phylum Bacillota; class Bacilli; order Lactobacillales; family Streptococcaceae; genus Streptococcus. The sequence goes on from NZ_JAUONR010000002.1 coordinate 311,770, forward strand.
AGCGGTGGAAGAGCTTCGAGAGAGGGCTGAGAAAGGCTTGATTGACAAGGGGCTAACCTCAGCTATCTATCATGAGCGACTGAATAAGGAATTAGCTGTGATTCATGATATGGGATTTGACGACTATTTCCTTGTAGTTTGGGATTTGCTCCGTTTTGGACGTTCCCAAGGATATTATATGGGAATGGGGCGTGGTTCTGCAGTTGGTAGTCTGGTGGCTTACTCACTGGATATTACAGGAATTGATCCGGTTGAAAAGAACTTGATTTTCGAACGCTTTTTAAATCGTGAGCGCTACACCATGCCTGATATCGATATCGACATCCCTGACCTTTATAGGCCGGAGTTCATTCGCTATGTTCGTGATCGGTATGGTAGTCAACATGTGGCACAGATTGTTACCTATTCGACTTTTGGAGCAAAACAGGCAATTCGTGATGTTTTCAAACGTTATGGTGTCCCTGAGTACGAATTAACCAATATTACGAAAAAAATCAGTTTTCGAGATACGCTAACGACAGCCTATGAAAAGAATCTACAGTTTAGGCAGGTCATCAATAGCAAAATGGAATATCAAAAAGCTTTTGAGATTGCTCGAAAGATTGAAGGGTATCCTCGTCAGACTTCTATCCATGCAGCTGGAGTCGTTATGAGCGACCAAGACCTGACAGACTATATCCCACTCAAATACGGTGAGGATATGCTGATCACCCAGTATGATGCTCATGGTGTTGAAGCTAATGGACTTCTAAAAATGGATTTCCTCGGTTTACGTAACCTGACTTTCGTACAAAAAATGCAGGAATTATTGGCTGAGTCAGAAGGTATTCATCTGAGAATAGAGGATATTGATCTGGAAGACAAAGAAACTCTGGCTCTCTTTGCTGCTGGAAATACCAAGGGGATTTTCCAATTTGAACAACCTGGCGCCATTCGGCTCTTGAAACGAGTTCAGCCGCAAGTCTTTGAAGAGGTAGTAGCAACGACATCCCTCAATAGACCGGGGGCAAGTGATTATATTGATAATTTTGTCGCTCGTAAGCATGGTAAAGAAAAGGTGACGGTGTTAGACCCTGCCTTAGAAGACATCCTTTCATCAACCTACGGTATTATGCTCTATCAAGAGCAGGTTATGCAGGTAGCTCAACGCTTTGGAGGATTCAGTCTTGGTAAAGCCGACATTCTCAGACGTGCCATGGGTAAGAAAAATGCCAAAGAGATGCATCTGATGAAGGAAGATTTTATCACAGGAGCTATGAAATTGGGGCATACAGAAGAAAAGGCCAACCAAGTTTTTGCAGTGATGGAAAAGTTTGCAGGCTATGGATTTAACCGATCCCACGCTTATGCCTACTCAGCACTGGCATTCCAACTAGCTTATTTCAAGACACACTATCCTGCTATTTTCTTTCAAGTTATGTTGAACTATTCTAGCAGTGATTACATTGTAGATGCATTGCAGATGGGCTTTGAAGTAGCTCCCTTAGCAATCAACAGCATTCCCTATCATGATAAAATTGCTAAGAAGAAAATCTATCTTGGTCTAAAAGCCATTAAGGGAATGCCAAGAGATTTGTCTTACTGGATTATTGAAAATCGTCCTTTCTCAAGCATTGAAGATTTTGTCACACGTCTTCCCAAGAATTACAAGAAATTGTCGCTTTTGACGCCTTTGGTTGAACTAGGACTTTTTGATGAATTTGACAAGAATCGCCAGAAAATCTTAGTGAACCTACCAAACTTATTTGTCTTTGTTGAGGAGTTAGGTGGACTCTTTGCGGATACAAATTATAGTTGGACTGAAGCTGATGATTTTACTGAGGCAGAGAAATTTTACAAAGAGCAGGAACTGATTGGGGTAGGTATCAGTCCCCATCCTCTCCAAACTCTTGCCAAACAAGCCCTATATCCGACCACTCCAATCACTAATCTAACCGAGGGAGCTCAAGCCACTCTCCTAGTTGAAGTGCAAAAGATTAAAGTGATTCGAACCAAGAAAGGCGAGAGTATGGCTTTTCTACAGGTTCATGATAGTAAGTCTCGGATGGATGTAACTGTATTTTCAGACCAATATAGAAAATTTGCTTCCAATTTATCCGAAGGGAAATTTTACTACATCAATGGCAAAGTTCAATCTCGAGATGGTCGTCTGCAAATGATTGCACAAGATTTGAAAGAAGCAGTGGCGGAACGATTCTGGATTCAAGTTAAAAATCATGAAAATGATAAAGAGATTTCAAATATCCTAGAACAATACAAAGGCCCAATCCCTGTCATTATCAGGTATGAAGAGGAAGGAAAAACGGTTGTTTCTACACAACATTTTGTAAGAAAAGATTCTGCTCTAGAGGAAAAATTAGAGGGAATTGCTATGAAAACGATTTATCGCTAAAAATACGGAAAATAGAAGAATTTTCGATTTAAATGTGGTATAATCAGTAAGAATGTTAAAAGAAAAAGGAGCATAAACCAAATGAAACGTATTGCTGTTTTGACCAGTGGTGGAGACGCCCCTGGTATGAATGCTGCCATCCGTGCAGTAGTTCGCCAAGCAATCTCAGAAGGAATGGAAGTTTTTGGTATCTATGATGGGTACGCTGGTATGGTTGCCGGTGAAATTTATCCACTTGATGCTGCTTCAGTAGGAGACATCATTTCTCGTGGTGGTACTTTCCTTCACTCTGCTCGTTACCCTGAGTTTGCACAACTTGAAGGCCAACTTAAAGGGATTGAGCAATTGAAAAAACACGGTATCGAAGGAGTCGTAGTTATCGGTGGAGACGGTTCTTATCACGGAGCTATGCGCTTGACGGAACATGGGTTCCCTGCTATTGGACTTCCAGGTACAATCGATAACGATATCGTAGGGACTGACTTTACAATCGGATTTGATACTGCAGTTACGACTGCAATGGATGCGATTGATAAGATTCGTGATACATCATCAAGTCACCGTCGTACTTTCGTTGTTGAAGTAATGGGACGTAACGCTGGTGATATCGCTCTTTGGGCTGGTATCGCAACTGGTGCTGATGAAATTATCATCCCTGAGGAAGGCTTCAAGATGGAAGATATCGTAGCTAGTATCAAAGCTGGTTATGAGCACGGTAAAAAACACAACATTATCGTTTTGGCAGAAGGTGTTATGTCAGCAGCTGAATTTGGTCAAAAACTAAAAGAAGCAGGAGACACTAGTGACCTTCGTGTAACAGAACTTGGTCACATCCAACGTGGTGGATCACCAACTGCGCGTGACCGTGTATTGGCATCACGTATGGGGGCACACGCTGTTAAACTCCTTAAACAAGGAATCGGTGGTGTCGCTGTTGGTATCCGTAACGAAAAAATGGTTGAGAATCCAATCCTTGGTACAGCAGAAGAAGGAGCTTTGTTTAGCTTAACTGCAGAAGGTAAGATTATTGTTAACAACCCTCATAAAGCTGATCTTGAACTTTCTGCTTTGAACAAGAGCTTGTCCTAATCAACTTTCATTAATTTGGTAACATGACCATAAAAGGTCGAATTATATAAAGGAGTCACAAAAATCATGAACAAACGTGTAAAAATCGTTGCAACTTTAGGTCCTGCGGTTGAAATCCGTGGTGGTAAAAAATTCGGTGAAGACGGATACTGGGGTGAAAAACTTGACGTTGAAGCTTCAGCTCAAAATATTGCTAAATTGATTGAAGCAGGAGCAAACACTTTCCGTTTCAACTTCTCACACGGTGACCACCAAGAACAAGGTGAGCGTATGGCAACTGTTAAACTTGCTGAAAAACTTGCAGGTAAAAAAGTTGGTTTCCTTCTTGATACTAAAGGACCTGAAATCCGTACAGAATTGTTTGAAGGTGACGCAAAAGAGTACTCATACAAAACTGGTGAAAAAATCCGTGTTGCAACTAAACAAGGAATCAAATCAACTCGTGATGTGATTGCTTTGAACGTTGCTGGTGCCCTTGATATCTACGATGATGTTGAAGTTGGTCACCAAGTTTTGGTTGACGATGGTAAATTGGGTCTTCGTGTTTTCGCAAAAGACGATGCAACTCGTGAATTTGAAGTAGTCGTTGAAAATGACGGTATCATTGCTAAGCAGAAAGGTGTAAACATTCCTAACACTAAAATTCCTTTCCCAGCACTTGCTGAACGTGATAACGATGATATCCGTTTCGGTTTGGAACAAGGTATCAACTTCATCGCGATTTCATTCGTACGTACTGCAAAAGACGTCGACGAAGTTCGTGCAATCTGTGAAGAAACTGGTAATGGTCACGTTCAATTGTTTGCAAAAATCGAAAACCAACAAGGTATCGATAACTTGGATGAAATCATTGAAGCTGCTGACGGTATCATGATCGCTCGTGGTGACATGGGTATCGAAGTACCATTCGAAATGGTTCCAGTTTATCAAAAAATGATCATCACTAAAGTGAACGCAGCAGGTAAAGTTGTTATCACAGCAACAAACATGCTTGAAACAATGACTGAAAAACCACGTGCAACTCGTTCAGAAGTATCAGACGTATTTAACGCTGTTATCGACGGAACTGACGCTACAATGCTTTCAGGTGAGTCTGCAAACGGTAAATACCCACTTGAGTCAGTAACAACAATGGCTACAATTGACAAGAACGCACAAACTCTTCTTAACGAATACGGACGTTTGAACTCAGATACTTTCGAACGTAACTCTAAGACAGAAGTTATGGCTTCAGCTGTTAAAGATGCTACAAACTCAATGAACATCAAATTGGTTGTTACCCTTACTAAGACTGGTCACACAGCTCGTTTGATTTCTAAATACCGTCCAAATGCTGATATCTTGGCATTGACATTCGACGAATTGACAGAGCGTGGATTGATGTTGAACTGGGGTGTTATCCCAATGTTGACTGAAGCTCCATCATCAACTGATGATATGTTCGAAATCGCTGAACGTAAAGCAGTTGAAGCAGGCCTTGTAGAATCTGGTGACGATATTGTTATCGTTGCAGGTGTGCCACTTGGCGAAGCTGTTCGTACAAACACAATGCGTATCCGTACAGTACGTTAATCTAACACAAAAACCTATCATTTCAGGCTGAAAAGCTTGAGTGATAGGTCTTTTTTTATCAAAATGAGATGGTATTTAGTAAATAGGAATGGGAAAAAACTGAAAATTATGGTATAATAGAATGAAAAGACCTTTTTAGTAAATTTTGAAAGAGTAAAACATGAGAAAAATTGTCATCAATGGTGGACGTCCATTGCAAGGTGAGATCACCATTAGTGGTGCTAAAAATAGTGTTGTAGCGCTTATTCCAGCTATTATCTTATCAGATGATATTGTCACTTTAGATTGTGTTCCAGATATTTCAGACGTTGCTAGTCTTGTCGAAATTATGGAGATTATGGGGGCGACTGTTAAGCGTTATGAGGATGTTTTGGAGATTGATCCAAGAGGTGTTCAAAACATTCCGATGCCTTATGGCAAGATTAATAGCTTGCGTGCTTCTTATTATTTCTACGGAAGTCTTTTAGGTCGCTTTGGTGAAGCTACAGTTGGACTTCCTGGTGGATGTGATTTGGGGCCTCGTCCGATTGACCTTCACTTAAAAGCCTTTGAAGCCATGGGTGCTAAGGTCAGCTATGAGGGAGATAATATGAATTTATCTGCTCAAGGTAAGGGACTTCATGGCGCAAGTATTTACATGGATACCGTCAGCGTTGGAGCAACGATTAACACCATGATTGCTGCGGTTAAAGCTAAGGGACGCACTGTCATTGAAAATGCGGCTCGTGAACCCGAAATTATCGATGTTGCTACCCTTTTGAACAACATGGGAGCCCATATTCGTGGTGCTGGGACTGATATTATCATTATTGATGGTGTCGAGAAACTTCATGGGACTCGTCACCAAGTCATTCCAGACCGTATCGAAGCTGGAACCTATATTTCACTTGCTGCAGCGGTAGGAAAAGGAATTCGTATTAACAACGTTCTCTATGAACACTTAGAAGGCTTTATCGCCAAACTAGAGGAAATGGGCGTTCGTATGACGGTCTCAGAAGACAGCATCTTCGTTGAAGAACAGTCCGATTTGAAGGCTATCAATATCAAAACAGCTCCCTATCCAGGGTTCGCAACCGATTTGCAACAGCCCATCACGCCACTTTTACTAACTGCCCAAGGTCGTGGAACCATCATTGATACGATTTATGAGAAACGTGTTAATCATGTCTTTGAGTTAGCAAAAATGGATGCGGATATTACGACTACAAACGATCACATTATTTACAACGGTGGTCGTAACTTACACGGGGCAAGTGTAAAAGCTACAGACTTGCGAGCTGGTGCTGCACTTGTCATCGCCGGCTTGATGGCTCAAGGCCAGACTGAAATTACAAATATTGAGTTTATCCTTCGTGGCTACTCAGATATTATTGAAAAATTGCGTAGTCTTGGAGCGGATATTACACTCGTTGAAGACTAAGCCGTTGAGGTGATTATGAATATTTGGACCAAATTAGCAATGTTTTCTTTTTTTGAAACGGAGCGCTTGTATTTGCGTCCTTTCTTTTTTAGTGACAGTTATGCGTTTTTCGAGATTGCTTCAAACCCTGAGAATTTACAGTTTATTTTTCCAAGTCAAGCAAGTTTGGAAGAAAGTCAGTACGCACTTGCTAACTATTTTATGAAGAACCCTCTAGGGGTTTGGGCAATTTGTCTCCAAGGAAATCAGGAAATGATTGGCTCCATTAAATTTGAAAAGATTGATGAAATCAAAAAAGAAGCAGAAATTGGTTACTTCTTAAAAAAGGATTCTTGGGCACAAGGTTTTATGACAGAAGTGGTTACCAAGCTATGTCAGCTTTCATTTGAAGAATTTGGTTTAAAACAATTATCCATCATCACTCATTTGGAAAATCAAGCTAGTCAAAAAGTAGCCTTAAAATCGGGCTTTAGCCTCGTCCGACAGTTTAAGGGGAGCGATCGCTATACACGAAAAATGAGGGACTATCTTGAATTTCGATACATAAAAGGAGAATTCAATGAGTAAACACCAGGAAATTTTGTCCTATCTGGAAGAGTTGCCAATTGGGAAGAGAGTTAGTGTTCGCAGTATTTCCAATCACCTAGGTGTTAGTGACGGAACAGCCTACCGAGCGATCAAAGAAGCTGAAAATCGTGGTATCGTTGAAACTCGGCCACGTAGTGGAACTATACGGGTCAAGTCCCAAAAAGTGGCTATTGAGCGGCTAACCTATGCTGAAATTGCTGAAGTCACCTCCTCTGAAGTTCTAGCTGGTCAGGAAGGGTTAGAGAGAGAGTTTAGTAAATTTTCTATTGGAGCCATGACTGAGCAGAATATCCTCTCTTATCTCCATGATGGTGGTCTTTTGATTGTAGGTGACCGCACTCGCATTCAACTTTTAGCCTTGGAAAATGAAAATGCGGTCCTTGTGACAGGTGGTTTTCATGTGCAGGACGATGTTCTTGAGTTGGCTAATAAAAAAGGTATCCCAGTTCTGAGAAGTAAGCATGATACTTTTACAGTCGCAACCATGATTAACAAAGCTCTCTCAAATGTTCAAATCAAAACCGATATTCTGACAGTTGAGAAGCTCTATCGTCCCAGTCATGAGTATGGTTTTTTAAGAGAAACCGATACAGTCAAAGACTATCTAGACTTGGTCCGTAAGAACAGAAGTAGTCGTTTCCCGGTCATTAACCAACACCAAGTGGTTGTCGGGGTTGTTACTATGCGTGACGCAGGAGATAAATCCCCCAGCACAACGATTGACAAGGTGATGACGCGAAGTATCTTCGTAACAGGTTTAGCGACCAATATTGCCAATGTCAGTCAACGAATGATTGCAGAAGACTTTGAGATGGTTCCCGTTGTCAGAAGTAACCAAACTTTACTCGGTGTCGTAACACGACGAGATGTCATGGAAAAGATGAGCCGTTCTCAGGTTTCAGCTTTGCCAACTTTCTCCGAGCAAATCGGGCAAAAACTCTCTTATCATCATGATGAAGTCGTCATTACTGTTGAGCCCTTCATGCTGGAGAAAAATGGGGTCCTTGCTAATGGAGTCTTGGCTGAAATCCTCAACCATATGACCCAAGACCTCGTTGTCAATAGCGGACGTAATCTCATCATTGAACAGATGTTGATTTATTTCTTGCAGGCTGTGCAGATAGATGATACTTTGCGGATTCAAGCTCGGATTATTCACCACACGAGACGCTCAGCTATTATTGATTATGATATTTATCATGGGCATCAGATTGTTTCAAAAGCAAATGTTACGGTTAAAATTAATTAGAATCTAGGAGAAAAAATGATAACTTTAAAATCAGCACGTGAAATCGAAGCCATGGACAAGGCTGGTGATTTCCTAGCAAGTATCCATATCGGCTTACGTGATTTGATTAAGCCAGGCGTGGATATGTGGGAAGTTGAAGAGTACGTTCGTCGACGTTGTAAAGAGGAGAATTTCCTTCCTTTACAGATTGGTGTGGATGGTGCTGTCATGGATTACCCCTATGCCACTTGTTGCTCTCTCAATGACGAAGTAGCTCACGCTTTTCCACGTCATTACATCTTGAAAGATGGCGATTTGCTCAAGGTTGACATGGTACTGGGGGGGCCGATTGCCAAATCCGACCTCAATGTATCTAAACTCAACTTCAACAATGTTGAGCAAATGAAAAAATACACCCAAAGTTATACTGGTGGTTTAGCTGACTCATGTTGGGCTTATGCGGTTGGTACACCGTCTGAAGAAGTGAAAAACCTGATGGATGTGACCAAGGAAGCTATGTATAAAGGGATTGAGCAAGCAGTTGTCGGCAATCGTATCGGTGATATTGGTGCAGCCATTCAAGAATACGCTGAAAGTCGCGGTTACGGTGTCGTTCGTGATTTGGTTGGTCATGGTGTTGGTCCAACTATGCACGAAGAGCCAATGGTTCCTAACTACGGTATTGCAGGGCGTGGACTCCGTCTCCGTGAAGGAATGGTACTAACCATTGAACCCATGATTAATACTGGTGACTGGGAAATTGATACAGATATGAAGACTGGCTGGGCTCATAAGACTATAGATGGCGGCCTGTCTTGCCAATATGAACACCAGTTCGTGATTACCAAAGACGGTCCAGTTATCTTGACTAGCCAAGGCGAAGAAGGAACGTATTAAAAAAAGGGAGCTTAGCTCCTTTTTTTGTGTCAAATTTTATCAAAATAAATAAGCGTAGCAGACTTCTTACAAATTTATTCTTTTGTAGTAAAATAGGATTAGAATTTTGAGAAAGTAGGTAATTCGTTGGAGTCGATTATATTTCTAGTATCCGTTTTTTTAGCAGGTATCCTGTCCTTCTTTTCACCCTGTATCTTTCCTTTGCTACCTGTCTATGCTGGTATTTTACTGGATGATCAGGGGAATTCGAAAAGCTTTCGCTTTTTTGGAAGAGACGTTGCATGGTCTGGTTTAATTCGAACCTTGTGCTTTATTGCAGGAATCTCCCTCATTTTCTTTATTTTAGGATTTGGAGCTGGATTCCTAGGGCACATGCTCTATGCAGACTGGTTTCGTTATGCTATGGGAATAGTCATTATTCTTTTAGGGCTTCACCAGATGGAAATTTTGCATTTCAATAAACTGGAAGTTCAAAAGACAGTCACCTTCAAAAAATCACAGTCGAATCACTATCTGTCAGCCTTCTTGCTTGGGATAACCTTTAGTTTTGGTTGGACCCCTTGCATCGGACCGGTTTTAAGTTCGGTCTTGGCACTTGCAGCTTCAGGAGGCAATGGTGCTTGGCAAGGAGCTGTGTTAACATTAGTATATACATTGGGAATGGCCCTTCCTTTCATTGTTTTGGCCTTGGCTTCGGGCTGGATTATGCCCTATTTTAGTAAATTAAAACCCCATATGATTCTACTAAAGAAAATCGGGGGAGCTTTGATTATTTTGATGGGATTATTATTAATGCTAGGGCAGTTAAATGCCTTGTCAGGAATTCTTGGATAAAAGGAGAAGAAAATGAAAAAAGTTATTTTTGCTGGATTGAGCCTCATGTCTCTATTCTTGTTGATTGCTTGTGGTGAAAAAGAAACCAAACAGACAAGCAGTCCAAAACAACCTGCTGTACAACAAATCGCAGTCGGTAAGGATGCGCCAGACTTTACCTTGCAGTCTATGGATGGCAAAGAAGTGAAGTTATCAGACTATAAAGGGAAAAAGGTCTATTTAAAATTCTGGGCTTCTTGGTGTGGACCATGCAAAAAAAGCATGCCTGAGCTGATGGAATTAGCTTCCAAACAAGATCGAGACTTTGAAATCTTGAGTGTCATTGCACCAGGTCTCCAAGGTGAAAAAACAGTTCAAGACTTTCCAAAATGGTACCAAGAACAAGGCTACAAGGATATTCCAGTTCTATATGATACCCAAGCAACTACTTTTCAAGCCTACCAAATTCGTAGTATTCCAACGGAATACTTGATTGACAGTCAAGGTAAAATCGGAAAAATCCAATTTGGTGCTATTAGCAACGCTGATGCAGAAGCGGCTTTTAAAGAAATGAAATAAAGAAAAAATCGCGATTGTTCGCGATTTTTTTATAGTTTTTCATTGATAAAGCGGATAAATTGATTCCACCAAACCTTCAAAAAGAAGGCTTTTTCAACTTTCTTTTCAGAAACCATTTCAAAAGATGGTTTGTCAGAAGTGAGATAGCCCTGGCCGACCAAATCCTGGTCATCATAGGTTAGAGTACCAACGACCTTGCCTTCTTCCAATGGAGCCATTTCTGATGTTGATTTCGGTGTGAATTGGAGAGCTGGTGTAGTACCGCTACCGATGCGTTGGACGATGGAAATGTCTGACTTAGCGACAGCTGTCACATTATCTTCTTTACCATCCAGAACTGTTACTTTACTATCGTTGTATGCTTCACCTTTCTGAACGACGGTTTTTAAGGCAAAGTTTGCAGAAATATAATCTAAAAGTGCAGAAGTAGCAGTAAAACGTGCATAAGGGTTGGTATCTTGTTGATCTGCATTCAAAACAACCGTAATAATACGCATCCCTTTCTCAACAGTTGTTCCAACGAACGAAGCACCAGCTTTATCAGTAGTACCTGTCTTTAGTCCATCAATACCACCACGATAGGCAGGCATTCCCTCCAACATATAGTTGGTTGAGTGGATTTCAAGCCCTGCAAAGGTAGAAGTTGGCTTTTTGGTGATTTCCAAAACTTGAGGATAATCTCGGATGAGGTTACGAGCGACGATTGCAACATCGTAGGCACTCAACTTGTTTTCATCGTCTTTCTTTGAACCAGGATAGATATTCTCGCCAAGGGTCTCATTATTTAAACCAGTAGTGTTTACAATAGTTGCATCTTGAATTCCCCATTCAAGAAGTTTAGCCCTCATCTTGTCTACAAAGTCTTTCTCAGAACCAGCAATCTTTTCTGCTAGCGCAATCGCAGCACTGTTTGCGCTGGATACCATTGTAGCCTCTAATAGTTGTTCAACAGTATAATTTCGAGCTTCCATAGGGACGTTACTCGCCTCAGAATTAGTTGTAAGTTTGTAAGGATAGTCCGAAATATCAACAGGTGTAGATAGGCTGATAGTTCCTTGTTCCAGAGCTTCATAGACCAGATAAACTGTAACTAGTTTTGTAATAGAAGCAATTTCTACAGGCTGATTTGCATCTTTTTCATAGAGGATTTTTCCAGTTGTAGCCTCGACAGCAATAGCATGTTTAGCAGCAACATCAAACTCCTGAGCAGAAACAGTAGAAGCTGCTCCAAAAACTAAAAGTGTCATAAAAGATAAAATTATTTTTTTCATATTAGCTTTATTTTATCATAAAGAAAAAAAATATTCTCGCTTTTTTACTAAAGCCATCTTATCTTTTTCAGAAATGTGGTAAAATAGAGAGAAGGAGGATACCTATGTTCCGCAGAAACAAATTATTTTTTTGGACAGCTGAAATTTTATTATTAACACTGATTTTCTATCTTTGGAGAGAAATGGGAGCCATCATTACTCCCTTCGTGACAGTTGTGAATACCATCATGATTCCATTTTTGCTTGGTGGATTTTTTTACTACATTACAAATCCAGTCGTTACTTTCTTAGAAAAGAGATGTAAGATCAATCGTCTAATTGGTGTCTTGGTCACTCTTTGTGCCTTGATTGGTGCTATCGTTGTAGGGGTCGTTTATCTCTTGCCGATTTTGATTAATCAGTTGACCAGCTTGATTATTTCTAGTCAAAACATCTATAGTAGACTACAAGATTTGATCATCGATTTGTCCATGAATCCAGTCTTCCAAAATATTGATATTCAACAAACAATTCAACAACTGAATCTCTCCTATGTGGATATCCTCCAGAATATCTTGAATAGCGTCAGCAACAGTTTAGGAAGCGTTCTTTCAGCCTTGTTTAGTACAGTTCTGATTCTCATTATGACCCCTGTATTCTTGATTTATTTCTTGTTGGATGGTCATAAGTTGTTACCAATGTTGGAACGTACCATCTTAAAACATGACAAATTGAATCTTTCTAGCCTTTTAACCAATCTCAATACAACCATAGCGCGCTATATCAGTGGAATTGCGATTGATGCGGTTATTATTGGATGTTTAGCCTATATTGGCTATAGCGTTATCGGATTAAAGTACGCCCTAGTTTTTGCTATTTTTTCTGGAATCGCAAATTTGATTCCTTATGTTGGTCCAAGTATTGGCTTGATTCCAATGGTGATTGCCAATGTGTTCACAGATCCTCATCGTATGTTGATTGCGGTTGCTTATATGCTCATTATTCAGCAGATTGACGGAAATGTTCTCTATCCACGTATCGTTGGAGGGGTTATGAAAGTGCATCCGATTACGATTTTGGTGCTCCTTTTACTGTCAAGTAATATCTACGGTGTCATAGGGATGGTCGTAGCAGTACCTACTTACTCTATTTTTAAAGAAATTACTAAGTTCCTAGCGAAATTATATGAAAACCATAAAGAAGCTAAGGAACTGGAAAAAACAGAATCAAATTAAAATCAGGGAGACCTGATTTTTTTGATGAAAGTATTATCTTCCAAACAAAGAGAAGTTTGATTTCATATTGCCATAAAGAAGCAGAAGAACAGGATTTGATAAGATTTAGATTAATTGACAAAATATGTGTAAAACACTTGCAATTTAGCAGAAATTTGATAAAATAGTAAGGAAAGTTAGACTGTATTGCCTACTGTCTATCTATAAAATATATTTTATTGGAGGCTTTTACTCAAATGGCAAAAGAAAAATACGATCGTAGTAAACCACACGTTAACATTGGTACTATCGGACACGTTGACCACGGTAAAACTACTTTGACTGCAGCTATCACAACTGTATTGGCACGTCGCTTGCCTTCAGCAGTTAACCAACCTAAAGACTATGCGTCTATCGATGCTGCTCCAGAAGAACGCGAACGCGGTATCACTATCAACACTGCGCACGTTGAGTACGAAACTGAAAAACGTCACTACGCTCACATCGACGCTCCAGGACACGCGGACTACGTTAAAAACATGATCACTGGTGCCGCTCAAATGGACGGAGCTATCCTTGTAGTAGCTTCAACTGACGGACCAATGCCACAAACTCGTGAGCACATCCTTCTTTCACGTCAGGTTGGTGTTAAACACCTTATCGTCTTCATGAACAAAATTGACTTGGTAGACGACGAAGAATTGCTTGAATTGGTTGAAATGGAAATCCGTGACCTCTTGTCAGAATACGACTTCCCAGGTGACGATCTTCCAGTTATCCAAGGTTCAGCTCTTAAAGCTCTTGAAGGTGACTCTAAATACGAAGACATCATCATGGAATTGATGAACACTGTTGATGAGTACATCCCAGAACCAGAACGTGACACTGAAAAACCATTGCTTCTTCCAGTCGAAGACGTATTCTCAATCACTGGACGTGGTACAGTTGCTTCAGGACGTATCGACCGTGGTACTGTTCGTGTCAACGACGAAATCGAAATCGTTGGTATCAAAGAAGAAACTCAAAAAGCAGTTGTTACTGGTGTTGAAATGTTCCGTAAACAACTTGACGAAGGTCTTGCTGGAGATAACGTAGGTGTCCTTCTTCGTGGTGTTCAACGTGACGAAATCGAACGTGGACAAGTTATCGCTAAACCAGGTTCAATCAACCCACACACTAAATTTAAAGGTGAAGTCTACATCCTTACTAAAGAAGAAGGTGGACGTCACACTCCATTCTTCAACAACTACCGTCCACAATTCTACTTCCGTACTACTGACGTTACAGGTTCAATCGAACTTCCTGCAGGTACTGAAATGGTAATGCCTGGTGATAACGTGACTATCGACGTTGAGTTGATCCACCCAATCGCCGTAGAACAAGGTACTACATTCTCTATCCGTGAGGGTGGACGTACTGTTGGTTCAGGTATGGTTACAGAAATCGAAGCTTAATTCGATTAAGTTCCCAGAAGAACAATTATTTAAGTCAGACACTAAAAGAATCTTGCCTTGCAAGGTTCTTTTTTTCTTCTCCTTACTCTATTTGAAGTGCTTCTACTCTAGCAGTATAATAGTTTTTTTGGTATAATAAAAGTTATGGAAATCGAAAAAACCAATCGTATGAACGCCCTTTTTGAATTTTATGCGGCGCTTTTGACAGACAAGCAGATGAACTATATTGAACTCTATTATGCTGATGATTATAGTCTTGCTGAGATTGCTGAAGAGTTCGGTGTCAGTCGTCAGGCTGTCTATGATAATATCAAGCGGACGGAAAAGATTCTAGAAGATTATGAGATGAAACTGCACATGTATTCGGACTACATTGTCCGCAGTCAGATTTTTGACCAGATCTTGGAGCGTTATCCCAAGGATGACTTTCTGCAGGAGCAGATAGAAATTTTAACAAGTATTGATAATAGAGAATAAGTATGGGGAGTATAGTCATCTACAAAGGTATACCCTGTAAACTATTAGCTGCTGAGACTCCTTTTCCCACAAGGCTACAAATCCTCTCGTCTGATTCTATCTTTCGAGCTCTTCAAGAGGGATTTAGCTGTTGGGGATATCCAAATGAGATAATGAAAGAAGTCACTCCAGAAGAACTTGTTTGTTTACAAGATTTTGGACGTTTTCCACCGAATTAATGAAACATAGGAGAAAAAAATGGCATTTGAAAGTTTAACAGAACGTTTACAGAACGTCTTTAAAAATCTACGTAAAAAAGGAAAAATATCTGAGGCTGATGTCCAGGAAGCAACCAAAGAGATTCGTTTGGCCTTGCTGGAAGCCGACGTTGCTTTGCCTGTTGTAAAGGACTTTATCAAGAAGGTTCGTGAACGTGCAGTCGGACACGAGGTCATTGATACCCTCAATCCAGCCCAACAGATTATCAAAATCGTTGATGAGGAATTGACAGCTGTTTTAGGTTCCGATACGGCAGAAATTATCAAGTCACCAAAAATTCCAACCATTATCATGATGGTCGGTTTGCAAGGGGCTGGTAAAACGACATTTGCTGGTAAATTGGCTAATAAACTCAAAAAAGAAGAAAATGCTCGTCCTTTGATGATTGCGGCAGATATTTATCGTCCAGCAGCCATCGATCAGTTGAAAACACTTGGACAACAAATCGATGTCCCTGTTTTTGCACTTGGAACAGAAGTGCCAGCTGTTGAGATTGTTCGCCAAGGTTTGGAGCAAGCCCAGGCCAATCACAACGATTATGTCTTGATTGATACGGCAGGTCGATTGCAGATTGATGAGCTCTTGATGAACGAGCTTCGTGATGTTAAAGCACTGGCTCAACCAAATGAAATTCTACTCGTCATTGATGCCATGATTGGTCAGGAAGCAGCTAATGTTGCTCGTGAATTCAATGCTCAGTTGGAAGTAACTGGTGTCATCCTTACCAAGATTGATGGGGACACACGTGGTGGTGCAGCTCTATCTGTTCGTCATATCACTGGTAAACCAATCAAGTTCACTGGTACGGGTGAGAAGATTACAGATATCGAAACCTTCCACCCAGACCGTATGTCAAGCCGTATCCTTGGTATGGGGGATATGTTGACCTTGATTGAGAAAGCTTCTCAGGAATACGATGAGCAAAAAGCCCTTGAAATGGCTGAGAAGATGCGTGAAAACACCTTTGATTTTAATGATTTCATCGATCAATTGGATCAGGTGCAAAACATGGGGCCAATGGAAGATTTGCTCAAGATGATTCCAGGGATGGCTAACAATCCAGCACTTCAAAACATGAAGGTGGATGAGCGTCAGATTGCTCGTAAACGAGCCATCGTATCTTCCATGACACCTGAAGAACGTGAAAATCCTGAACTGTTAAATCCAAGTCGTCGCCGTCGTATCGCTGCAGGTTCTGGAAATACCTTTGTCGAAGTCAATAAATTCATCAAGGACTTTAATCAGGCCAAACAGCTCATGCAAGGGGTCATGTCTGGTGATATGAACAAGATGATGAAACAAATGGGAATCAATCCAAATAACCTTCCTAAAAACATGCCAAATATGGGAGGAATGGATATGTCTGCCCTTGAAGGCATGATGGGACAGGGTGGCATGCCGGATATGTCAGCTCTCGGAGGAGCAGGCATGCCAGATATGAGCCAGATGTTTGGTGGCGGTCTTAAAGGTAAAATCGGTGAATTTGCCATGAAACAGTCTATGAAACGCATGGCCAACAAAATGAAAAAAGCGAAGAAAAAACGTAAATAAAAAAGGAAAGCAGAAGTGCTTTCCTTTTTGATATAAAATATGTGCTTTCTATGATTAGGCAATTTTCTTACTCGAAAAATGACTAAATAGAAAGAGTGATTTCAAATCCATGCATCCATTCGGATTTTACTGTGATATCGATTTTTAAAGCATCTGCTAATTGTTTGACCAGATAGAGACCCATGCCTGTTGATTTTTTCCTTGTCTCTCCTGAATCACCTGTAAAGCCTTTTTCAAAGATATGAGGGAGGTCGCAAGCTTTAACTCCACAGCCATTATCCCTAATAATCAGACTTGTGCGCCCCTTATCTTTTGACATATAAATATTGAGTTCGGGCTTGTCGGAGCTATATTTAATGGAGTTGGCTAGGATTTGAGAGAGGATAAATTCAAAACTGCGTTGATCGGTGTAGCAGGTTCCTTGTATGTTTTCTACCTTAATCGTAAATTTCTTTTCTTTGAGCAAGGGATCAAAGTTTTCCAAAAGATCCTGAATACACTCTTGGAGGTCGACATCTTCAAATAGAAAATCATTTTTTTCACTTTTCACCCTGTAATAGAATAATATCTGTGATACTATTCCTTGGATTTGATTTTTCACATAGTCCAACTTAAAAGTTGTATCCTTTGGCAACTGGTCACTTTGATTGTCCAAAAGGAGGGAAAGAAGGGATAGAGGGAGTTTTATTTCATGAGTCCACTTTTCAACATAGTCCTCATAGTCGGCTAGTAATGAGTTGAGCTTTCCTATTTCCGCTTGCCTTTGGTAAAGCGCATTTGCGATTTCTTCGATGCTTTCTTTTTCTGAGATAGTTGATAAACGCAATAATTCTAGCTCCGTATCCATCTTAGGATTGGCTATGAAGGCTTTATAAGCAGTTGCTTTTTTTCTTTCTTTTCTTATAAGTAGGAGTGATAGGATAAAAAAGAGTAGGACTGTAGCTAAAAGATAGAGGAGGATGAGAGCTTGAAACATCCTCACATCTGAAAGCCAAAGCAGTATCGCTGTGAATAGATCAAATGCTAAAAGAACAAGTAACCAGGGCAGGTAAGTAGCTAGATATTTAAGATTCTGTTTCATCTGGACTTACCTCTTCTAGCTTGTAACCAATACCTCTGACGGACTTGACTTGAAGGGCAATGCCAGCCTGTTTCATCACCTTTTTGAGCCTTGCAATATTTACTTGAAGAGCATTTTCATCGATGAACTCAGTTGTGTTCCATAGTTTCATACTTAGTTCTTCTTTTGTGACGACAGGAGCATTAGTAACCAATAAGGTTTCTAACAATTTCCCTTGATTTTGGGGGAGTATAATCGAGTGTCCATTGATATAAAGGGTATAGGTCTGTCTATCCAGCAGAAAATTATCTTTTTCAAGTAGATTTTGTCTGCCTTCATAGCGTTTCAAGATATTTTCTATACGTGCCAAAAATCTTTCTTTCTTGAAAGGCTTTGTTAAGTACTCGTCTGCCCCTAATTTCAGGGCGTAGATTTCATCTTTTAATTGTTCACGAGAGGTGAGAATCAATATGGGCACAGAGCGTTTGGACTTGAGATTTTTACAAATTTGAAAACCTGTTTCTCCCGGCAAATTCAAATCCAGTATGATTAGATCCGTATCGTATTGCAGCACTTGCTGGCTTGTATCTTTGAAGTCAGTCAACTTATCAACTTGATAACCCGCTTTCTCTAACAAGATGACAATTTCATCTCGAATCAAGGCTTCATCTTCAATTACCAGAATATGCTTCATATCGGTTCCTCCTTTTCCTATTTTATTCTACCTTATTCTACCTTATTCTACCTTATTCTTCTCTTTTGGGTTCCATTAAGGACAACAAGTACTTGTTGCTATTTTTCTTTACAATTCTGATATAGATGACTTCAAATCCAGCTAACAGCAGTACTATCAGCATAGCTGTCATAAATTTCTGCCCCATGGCCATTCTTGCACTAGCCGGTACTATTCCTGTGAGGAGGGAGCTCACTCCGAAGCTACTACTGAGAAGTGCAAGGGCTATTGGCAGACCGAAATACCAGTTGATTTGTTTTTCTGACGATTTACAAAGAGTTTCGTAGTTAGCTCCAAGATGGATCAAGGTTTGATATCGTCTGTAGGATTGTCTTTGTCCCATCAAAAACTGGACGCCGATGATTGTATTTGCAACGACAAGGAAAATGATTGCCAGATAAATAGTAATATAGCTAGCAGAGATAATGTAAAATAATTGTCTTCCCATATTTTGTATATAACTTTCATAGCCAAGAGAAGTTTGATTCAGCTTTTCATTTGTATCTGAGATAGCTCTCATCAGGCCTTTTTCCTTGACTAGCTCAGGAGCCAAGATACCGCTGACATAGTTCGAATAGTGACCGTCTGTATAGTTCATAAAGACTTCATCTGTGACTATGAGGGCAACAGAGAGGGTGATTTCACGATCCGTTACAATCGGTAAAGACTGTACTTCGCCAATCAATTTTATATCATTTCCCATGACGTTGATTTGAGGATTTGTCTTTAGGACAGAGTTAACCAAGTTCTCATCAGGGAGAAAATCTTTTCCCATATACAAGTAGGCTTCCTTACTAGTTAATTCTAAAGGAGGGAGATTGGCAGCTTTTCTAAGTTCATTGTATTCGGAAACTGGTATGAGGTGGGAAGTAGTAGACTGTTTAAATCTTTGGAGCAAAATTTCCTTGTTCTTGCTGCCTTTTTGCTTTTTCAACTCATTGATGATCTCTTCGAAGGACACGGACTCGTTTTCTTTTGGTTTCCCGACTTTGATTTGTAGAATCTTTGAGAACTGTGATGCTAGTCCTTCTGCTTCAAGCTCTTTTTTAACTGTATTCACGTCAAGATTTTCATCTGATTCTTGCTTGCTATCTCTAAATGTATAATCCAATACGTGGGTTTGATTGCCTGAATTGCCGCTTGCAATGGCAACACCTGCTCCAAAGAGGCATAAGGCAGAGAAGATTAAGAGGGAGCAGATGGCCAGTATAGTTGAGCGCTGGATAACTAATTCCTGAATCTGTCTAAAATTATAGGTATGGAGTTTTCGATTGCTACCAAGATTGACCAGAATGTCTATAAATAAACGCATACCAAAGAAGAGTAGGATAGTTCCAAAAGTTCCCAAGAGAACAGTGAAGCCCATGGTTATGACACTTTCCCAAGATCGTCTACTCATCCCCAAGTAATAGGCTGTTCCGAGAAGCAAGATTCCGAGGACGGAAGCAAGAAGGTATACCCCCTTGGGAAGTAGTTTCTTCATACCAGAAGGAGAATAGGCAAGAAGATCTCCGATTTCCTTATTGGCTGTTTTTGCACTTAAAAGAACAAAGACGACTAATTTAACAGCTAGGAAGCCGATGACTGTATAGACTAGAGCTGTAGTAGATAGAGAAAATTGATGTTCAATAATCCCCAACCCAACAATTTTAGCGGTTATTAGGCTAATCAGTTCTGAAATCAAGATGGCAATAGGAAGGCCTATTCCAAGAGCAAGGATGCTGTTTCTCAAATCCTCGAGTAGGAGCAGTAAGAACAGTTTACCTCTCCGCATGCCTAGTGTGAGATAGACACCAAATTCATGTTTTCTCCTTTCCATCTGCATACTGCTTGCGAAGTAGACTAGAAAAAAGAGAATAAAGAGCGTTGCTACATAAAGAATGGGAATCATGCTAAAGAGTTTATTTACAGCATCACTTTCTATTTGTTTGAGAAAGATCATTACATCTTGATGAGACAAAGAAAGGATGATGTAAAAGGAGATAATAGAAAGAACCATGGAACTGAAGTACAAGCCATTATTCTTTCGATCTCTCTTGCTATTTCTTGAGACTAATTTAGAAAACATTGCCATCACCTCCAGCTAGGGTTGCCATAACCTTTAGTATTCTGTGGTAGAAGTCTTCTTGACTTTCTCTTGGATAATCGCGACGGATTTCATGGAATAGTTTTCCGTCTTGGATAAACAAGATGCGGTTGCAAAAGCTGGCTGCGACGGAATCGTGGGTCACCATGAGAATGGTGGTTTCTTCCACTTGATTCATTTCGGATAATTTTTGCATCAAAATGGTCGCATTTTTTGAATCCAAAGCTCCTGTGGGCTCGTCCGCAAATACAATCTTAGGGTCTAAAATTAAGGCGCGCGCAGCAGCTACCCTTTGCCGTTGACCACCTGATAATTGAGAAGGGAACTTATCCAGAAGTTCAGAAATATCCAGATATTGGGAAAGTAATTCTAACCGAACCTTGCTTTCGTCGGCATCGATCTTGTGCAAAGACAAGGGGAGTAAAATATTTTCTTTGGCTGTAAGATTGTCCAAAAGCTCAAAATTCTGGAAGAGATAGCCAATTTCCTTGCCACGATAATCAGATAACTGACTACCTTTTAATTGGCCTAAATCTTTTTCTTGCATTTGAATAGAGCCGTCAGTTGGCTTGATGATTGTGGCGAGACAGTTAAGAAGGGTTGTTTTCCCAGAACCGCTACTCCCCATAATTCCTAAGAACTCACCTTTTACAACTTGAAAAGATATGCCGTTCAAGGCCTTGGTGCTATTCGGCTCTTTCCCATAATGCTTTGTTAATGATTCTACTCGTAAAATGGTTTCCATGTGAAACACCTCCATCTTTTGTTACTTTCATTATAGTATGAATCAGAGTAGAATAACACTTACGGATGATGTAAGAAATCTTTATCGCTGACTTCGATGGTCAGTTTATTGGACTTATACTGATTATATTATAGCATGGTTTCAGGAATTTAAAAAGAGAAGTAAGGAGTTG
Source organism: Streptococcus sp. GP0011 (assembly GCF_030546305.1). Taxonomy (GTDB): domain Bacteria; phylum Bacillota; class Bacilli; order Lactobacillales; family Streptococcaceae; genus Streptococcus. Next base: position 333,348 of record NZ_JAUONR010000002.1, read on the forward strand.
TAGGCATTCCTACAACCTTGAAACCATCGAATTTCAAAATTGAAAGAAAAACCACTGAAGCAGTGAGATTCAGTGGTTTTACATATTACTAAAAGGAAAACTATTCAAACTCAATAATTACCATAGCATATTTGTTCCTAAGGCGGTGATAAAATTGAGTTTGGGTAAATTGATAAAGAAATTCCGTGAACTACGGAGAATCACTCAAAAAGCATTAGGAGACAGAACGCATTTAGATGATGTTAGAATCAGACAATATGAGCTTGATATTCGCACTCCTAAATATGATGTCTTAGAAAATATTTCCGCTGCACTCCATGTAAATAAAGATTATCTGAAAGAACCTGCCTTTCCGTACACGGAGCATGACCTTATGCGATTTTTATTTAAGTTGGATGACAGTATTGAGGTTAATATAAGACAGGTTATTATGAATGACGAAGATCTCTGATATACTACTACAGGTATATATTTCGGCAGTGAAGCTATTTTGAGAATACGAATTATGCTTGAAGATTGGAAGAAAATGAAACAGAAGTATGAAAACAATGAAATCACTAAAGAAGCCTTGCAGGATTGGAAGGCAAACTACCCTGACAGTCTGAAAAAAGATTATGTTCCCTTTGTGGAAAGCAATGTAAAGTTATATAAAAGCGGAATAAATGCCAAAGTTGCGCTGGATTTAAAACAAGCACAGAAAAAGCACATAGCTGAAAGATTTTACAATCTTAAAGTTATGTGCTTTTTATAATATGACTATTCAATTAACTTAATTGAATCTATCTTCAATTAACCTGATTGCATTCTTAATAAAACTAATTAAATTATCTAATTTATCATCATTATACCCATAGTATTCATCGATAGGATATGGAGGTTCAAGCATATACATTTGTTCGATTCTATATTTTTCCATATTTTCATCCAACCATTTTTTCATCTCTGTTACATTATCTATTGAAGAATCTTCATCCTCAAGATTTTTATAATAAATTGAAGGATAATCCTTATTTAGTTCCCATGTTCCCTTACCATTCTTATTATCGCTTCCATTAAAGTATTTTGGTACAGGCATCATATTTGAGAATGAATACATTAAATCAAAATATCTATTAAATAATGATTCCAAATCACTATATCCGTTAAAAATTTCATCTAAATGAAGATATACAAGTCTTAGTAATTCTTCTTGTTCAAGATTTCTAACATTATGATTTAATAAAATTAATTTTGCTCTACAAAAATCCAAAAAAGGAATGAAAGCATTAAATATTGTATCTGCCGATTCCGGAATATTTTCACCATATAATTTTTTATATGCTTCTTTTACTAATTCTGAAGAGTCGATTTCTGTGGTAGGAAGAATCCTATACATAATAGCTAATTTAATACCTTTCTCAATTTTTAATGCTGGATTAACAATTGGTATGAGATTGGTAAGATTATTTTTCACAATATCCATTTATATCTACCTCCCAAAATTCAGTTTTGTGTCACTCACTACTTCCACAAAAGCCTCCCACCAAAATGATGGAAGGCTTTCTATACTATTAACCTAAATTCAACAACTCCCTTTCAGACCTGCTTTTTCTTGTTTTCAGTATCAAAACAGTATCATTTAGAGAATTTTACTACATCAAAATTGCTCAATCCCCTGTGTTTTCATGCGTTTCGTAACAGTAACATATTTGCTTCTGTTATTCCCACTCCACGGTTGCAGGTGGTTTACTTGTAATATCGTAGACGATACGGTTAACGTGGTCTACTTCGTTAACGATACGTACAGAAATTTTTTGAAGGACTTCCCAAGGAATCTTGGCAAAGTCAGCTGTCATACCATCGATAGAAGTAATGGCGCGAATGGCAATGGTATAGTCATATGTACGACCGTCACCCATAACACCTACTGAACGAACGCCTGTATTGACAGTGAAGTATTGCCAGATATCGCGGTCAAGACCAGCTTTAGCGATTTCTTCACGAAGGATAGCATCAGACTCACGAACAGTTTCTAGTTTTTCTTCAGTGATTTCACCCATGACACGGATAGCAAGTCCTGGTCCTGGAAATGGTTGGCGCCATACAATGTGGTCTGGCATGCCAAGTTCAGTACCGAGGGCACGGACTTCGTCTTTATAAAGAGTGTTCAATGGTTCAATCAATTCAAACTGCATGTCTTCTGGAAGACCACCAACATTGTGGTGTGATTTGATGGTTTGGGCTGTGTCTGTACCAGACTCAATTACGTCAGTGTATAGTGTTCCTTGAGCAAGGAATTTTACATCTTTTAGCTTGCTAGCTTCGTCATCAAAGACATAAACAAATTCATTACCGATAATCTTCCGTTTTTGTTCAGGGTCAGAAACGCCAGCAAGTTTGTCAAGGAAGCGTTTTGCAGCGTCTGCTTTGACGATATTCAAACCGAACTTACCACCAAGCATGTCCATAACTTGGTCAGCTTCTCCCTTACGGAGAAGACCGTGGTCTACAAAGATACAGATCAATTGATCACCGATCGCTTTTTGAAGAAGAACTCCAACAACAGAAGAGTCAACACCACCTGATAGACCGAGAAGAACACGTTTGTCACCTACAGTTTCACGGATTTTCTTGATCTGCATATCGATAAAGTTGTCCATTGACCAATCACCCTTAGCCTGACAGATGTTAAGGGCAAAGTTACGAAGGATATCATTTCCGTATACAGAATGGCGAACTTCTGGGTGGAATTGGATACCATAGATGTGCTTGTCAGGGTTTTCAATAGCTGCATAAGGACAGTCAGCAGAAGTTCCAGTACGAACAAAATCAGCTGGAATCTCTGTAACAGCATCGCCATGGCTCATCAAAACAATCTGTTCTTCAGGAGTTCCTTCAAAGAGGGCAGAAGTGGTATGGGTAAGTGGTGATTGTCCATACTCACGGTTACCAGCATCACCTGCAGGGACAACTTTTCCTCCAAGTTTATGAGTTAAAAGTTGCATACCATAGCAGATTCCCAAAATTGGAATGCCAAGTTCAAAAATTTCTGGGTCAATATCAAATGAACCATCTTCGTATACAGAGTTTGGTCCACCAGAGAGGATGATCCCTACAGGGTTAATCGCACGAACCTCTGCGGCTGAGATTTTGTGACTTTTTAGCTCTGAAAAAACACCAATTTCACGAATACGACGTGAAATCAGCTGGTTGTATTGGCTACCATAGTCCAGCACGATGATTTTTTCGACATCTTGCAAGTCAGTTGAAATGTTGCTCATCTTTTTCCTTTCTCAAAAGAAATATCTTTTTCAATATTCTATCACAAATAGGGGCGAATTACCAACTAAACAAGGCAAAGTTTGACTTTTTCTTAGCAAATACGGTACAATGGAGAAAATAAAGAAAAGAAGTGAGAATCATGTTACCAGCTTATATGAAAATCCACGATCAGATCAAGAAGGATATAGATGAGCATCATTGGAAAATCGGAGAGAGACTTCCAAGTGAGCGAGATTTAGCTGAACAGTTTCAAGTTAGCCGGATGACATTACGTCAGGCTATCTCTCTCTTGGTTGAGGAAGGAGTTTTGGAGCGTCGTGTAGGAAGTGGAACCTTTGTCTCTAGCACTCGTGTCCAAGAAAAAATGCGGGGTACAACCAGTTTTACGGAGATTGTCAAATCTCAGGGGAAAGTTCCTTCTAGTCAACTCATTTCTTACAGAAGAACCATTCCAAATGAGCAAGAGGTCGCTAATCTAGGGATTGCTCCGACAGAGAATATTATCCGCATGGAACGGGTGCGTTACGCTGACCAAGTTCCACTAGTCTATGAAGTCGCATCTATTCCTGAGAAATTTATTAAGGATTTCAAAAAAGAAGAAATCACCAGTCATTTCTTCCATACCTTGCAGCAACATGGCTATCGGATTGGCAAATCCCAACAGACCATTTATGCGAGATTGGCTAAGGAAAAAATTGCTCACTATCTAGAAGTTGAAAAAGGGCATGCCATTTTAGCCTTGACTCAGGTCTCTTATCTTGAAGATGGGACGGCTTTCGAGTATGTAAAGAGTCAATACGTGGGCGAACGCTTTGAATTTTATCTTGAAAATAACTAGTCTAGAAAGGCTAGTTTTTTGTTTTCTTAAAAGATTAGAATTGTCAAAACAATCTGTCTAGGCTTGATTTTATTGCTTATTTACTATAAAATGAGAAGGAAAAACGTCAAACTTTTATATTGCAAATAGGAGAAGAAATGACAAAAACATTAAAACGTCCTGAGGTTTTATCACCTGCAGGGACTTTAGAGAAGCTGAAAGTAGCTGTTCAATATGGTGCGGACGCAGTCTTCATCGGTGGACAGGCCTATGGTCTTCGTAGCCGTGCAGGAAACTTCACCTTTGAACAGATGGAAGAAGGCGTGCAGTTTGCTGCTAAGTACGGTGCCAAGGTCTATGTGGCTGCTAACATGGTTATGCACGAAGGAAACGAAGCTGGTGCTGGAGAATGGTTCCGTAAGTTGCGTGACATCGGGATTGCCGCAGTTATCGTGTCAGATCCAGCCTTGATTATGATTGCAGCAACCGAAGCACCAGGTCTTGAAATCCACCTTTCAACCCAAGCTAGTGCGACCAACTATGAAACTTTAGAGTTCTGGAAAGAACTTGGTCTAACTCGCGTGGTTTTGGCCCGTGAAGTTTCAATGGAAGAATTGGCAGAGATTCGCAAACGTACTGATGTAGAAATTGAAGCCTTTGTCCATGGAGCCATGTGTATTTCTTACTCAGGTCGCTGTACGTTATCAAACCACATGAGTATGCGTGATGCCAACCGTGGGGGCTGTTCTCAGTCTTGTCGTTGGAAATACGATCTTTATGACATGCCTTTTGGTCAAGAACGTAAGAGTCTGAAAGGTGAAATTCCAGAAGAATTTTCGATGTCAGCCGTTGACATGTCCATGATTGACCATATTCCAGATATGATCGAAAACGGTGTAGACAGTCTCAAGATTGAAGGTCGTATGAAGTCGATCCACTATGTTTCAACTGTGACCAACTGTTACAAGGCGGCTGTAGATGCTTATCTCGAAAGTCCCGAGAAATTTGAAGCCATCAAACAGGACTTGGTAGACGAGATGTGGAAGGTTGCCCAACGTGAATTGGCAACAGGTTTCTACTACGGTACACCGTCTGAAAACGAACAGTTGTTTGGCGCTCGTCGTAAAATTCCTGAATACAAGTTTGTCGCTGAAGTGGTTTCGTATGATGATGCGACTCAAACGGCAACCATTCGTCAACGGAATGTTATCAATGAAGGAGACCAAGTTGAGTTTTACGGACCAGGTTTCCGACATTTTGAAACTTATATCGAAGATCTTCATGATGCCAAGGGTAATAAAATTGACCGTGCTCCAAATCCAATGGAACTCTTGACAATCAAGGTTCCACAACCTGTTCAAGCAGGGGATATGGTCCGCGCTCTCAAGGAAGGGCTCATCAACCTCTATAAGGAAGACGGGACAAGTGTTACAGTTCGTGCCTAGATAAGGAAAAGGGAATGATACAAGCTCAAGGTTTATTGGTAGATGATGAAAGCAGATGTGTTCATTATCATAGTGAAAAGGATATTGTTTCACTCCAATGTTATGAATGCAAAAAATACTACGCATGCTATCAGTGTCACAATACTATGGAGACACATGTTTTTTCTCCCTATCCCTTGGCGCTTTTTGAGGATCGACCAATCTTATGTGGGGGTTGTAAGAGGACAATGACTTTCCAAGAATACCAAAAACAGATGGCTTGTCCTTACTGCAGTGCACCATTTAATCCAGGTTGTAAACAACACTATTCCCACTATTTCAAATAAAATGAATCTATCCAAGTTCTAAACTTGGATTTTTCAATTTATTTCGGAAAATATAGAGAAAGTGGAAACACATTTCATCATAAAATGAGAAACTTATCTATACAGTGGTATAAAAATAGCAAAAATAAAAATAAATCATCTGAAACGCTTCCAACGTAAGTAAAAAGTTGACAAAAACAAATTTTAGGACTAAACTAAGTAAGTAAATTTTAAATAAAAGGAGAATTCATCATGAATTTAACATTTTTCGGTCTATGTCTTGCCTGTATGGGTGTATCCCTTGCAGAAGGATTTTTGATGAACGGTTTGTTCAAGTCTGCAGCACGCCAACCAGATATCATCCCACAATTGCGTAGTTTGATGATCATGGGGATTGCCTTTATCGAAGGAACATTCTTTGTAACCTTGGCGATGTCATTTGTCATTAAATAGACAACTCTATTTAGAAATGGAGGTGTCAAACCATGGAAGAAAGTTTGAATCCAACCGTTAATATTGGACCAATATCCTTTGATTTGACCCTGCTTGCCATGTCTCTTGTAACTGTTTTGATGGTTTTTGCCTTTGTCTACTGGGCAAGTCGTAAAATGACCATCCGTCCAAAGGGCAAACAAAATGCTCTTGAGATGATTTACGACTTTGTGATTGGTTTTACCAAACCAAACATTGGAGAATCATACATCAAGGATTATTCCTTATTTCTGTTTTCTCTATTTCTGTTTATCTTGGTTGCCAATAATATCGGCTTAATGGCAAAAGTACAAACAACAAACGGTTATAACTTGTGGACTTCTCCAACAGCCAACCTTGGATACGATTTATCCCTATCATTCTTGATCACTTTGATCGCCCATGTAGAAGGAGTTCGTCGTAGAGGCGTTAAAGAATATTTGAGAGCATTTGTTACACCTGGCTTTATGACTCCGATGAACATTTTAGAAGAGTTCACCAATTTTGCTTCCTTGGCGATTCGGATCTACGGAAATATTTTTGCCGGTGAGGTCTTAGCTGGATTGCTATTAGCCTTGTCACAAAATGCTTTGTATTGGTATCCTTTTGCCTTTATCGCAAACATGTTATGGACAGCCTTTTCAATTTTCATTTCATGTATTCAGGCTTATGTATTTACCATGTTGTCATCTATGTACATTGGTAAAAAAATAAATGAAGGGGAAGAGTAAGTAGAGGAGGATTAGAAGATGGATTTAACTATTAGTACCATTATCGGTGACTTTATTCTTATCGCTGGTTCCTTCCTTTTATTAATCTTTTTAGTGAAAAAATATGCTTGGGGAAATATTTCCAGCATCTTGGATGAACGTGCTGAAAAGATTTCTTCAGATATTGATGGTGCCGAGGAAGCCCGTAAAAAGGCTGAGGAACTAGCTAACCAACGTGAAGCTGAGTTAGCAGGTAGCCGTACCGAAGCTAAAACGATTATCGAGAATGCAAAGGGAACTGCTGAGAAAAGTAAAGCCGATATTTTAGCCGAAGCTAAACTTGAAGCAGGGCGCTTAAAAGAAAAAGCCAACCAAGAAATTGCGCAAAATAAAGCTGAAGCTTTACAAAGTGTTAAGGGCGAGGTGGCAGATTTGACAGTTAGTCTAGCTGGGAAAATCATCTCACAAAACCTTGACAGTCATGCCCATAAGGAACTCATTGATCAGTATATCGATCAGCTAGGAGAAGCCTAATGGACAAGAAAACAGCAAAGGTCATTGAAAAGTACAGCATGCCTTTTGTCCAATTAGTGATTGAAAAAGGAGAAGAGGACCGGATTTTTTCAGACTTGGATCAAATCAAGCAAGTCGCAGAAGAAACGGGTTTACCTTCTTTTTTAGCTCAGGTGGCAGTCGATGAGTCAGATAAGGAAAAAACAGTTCGTTTCTTTCAAGACTCTGTGTCACCTTTAATGCAAAACTTTATTCAAGTTCTGGTTTACAATCACAGAGCAAATCTTTTTTATGAAGTAATTGCAGATTGTTTGAATCGCCTTGAAAAAGAGACCAATCGTTTTGTAGTCACGATTTCTTCAGCTCATCCTTTAACAGATGAACAGAAGGAACGTCTGCTCCCATTGATAGAGAAAAAAATGTCTCTGAAAGTGCGGAGCGTCAAAGAACAAATTGATGAAGGACTCATTGGTGGTTTTGTCATTTTTGCTAATCACAAGACAATTGATGTGAGTATTAAACAACAACTTCGAGTTGTTAAAGAAAATTTGAAATAGAAAGTGGTGTTCTTTTGGCAATTAACGCACAAGAAATCAGCGCTTTAATTAAGCAACAAATTGAAAATTTCAAACCCAATTTTGATGTATCTGAAACAGGTGTTGTAACCTATATCGGGGACGGAATTGCGCGTGCTCACGGCCTTGAAAATGCCATGAGTGGGGAGCTGTTGATTTTTGAAAACGGCTCTTATGGGATGGCGCAGAACTTGGAGTCAACAGACGTTGGGATTATCATCCTAGGTGACTTTACAGATATTCGTGAAGGCGATACCATTCGCCGTACAGGTAAAATCATGGAAGTTCCTGTTGGTGAGAGCCTTATTGGACGTGTTGTGGATCCACTTGGTCGTCCAGTTGACGGTCTTGGAGAAATCCATACTGATAAGTCTCGTCCAGTAGAAGCGCCGGCTCCTGGCGTTATGCAACGTAAGTCTGTATCAGAACCATTGCAAACAGGTTTGAAAGCTATTGACGCGCTTGTACCGATTGGTCGTGGTCAACGTGAGTTGATTATCGGTGACCGTCAGACAGGGAAAACAACCATTGCAATTGATACAATCTTGAACCAAAAAGGGCAAGATATGATCTGTATCTATGTAGCGATTGGACAAAAAGAATCAACAGTTCGTACGCAAGTAGAAACACTTCGTCAGTATGGTGCCTTGGATTACACAATCGTTGTGACTGCCTCTGCTTCACAACCATCTCCATTGCTCTTCCTAGCTCCTTATGCTGGGGTTGCTATGGCAGAAGAGTTTATGTACCAAGGCAAGCATGTTTTGATCGTATATGATGATCTTTCAAAACAAGCGGTCGCGTATCGTGAGCTTTCCCTCTTGCTTCGTCGTCCACCAGGTCGTGAAGCCTTCCCAGGGGATGTTTTCTATCTTCACAGCCGTTTGCTTGAGCGCTCAGCTAAAGTTTCTGATGAACTTGGTGGTGGATCTATTACAGCCCTACCATTTATCGAGACACAAGCGGGAGATATCTCTGCCTATATCGCAACCAACGTGATTTCTATCACTGACGGACAAATCTTCCTTGGTGATGGTCTCTTCAATGCGGGTATTCGTCCAGCCATCGATGCGGGTTCATCTGTATCCCGTGTAGGTGGTTCTGCACAAATCAAAGCCATGAAGAAAGTAGCTGGTACACTTCGTATCGACCTTGCTTCATACCGTGAGTTGGAAGCCTTCACTAAGTTTGGTTCTGACTTGGATGCAGCAACACAGGCTAAGTTAAACCGTGGACGTCGTACTGTGGAAGTATTGAAACAACCTGTTCATAAACCACTACCTGTTGAGAAACAAGTAACCATTCTCTATGCTTTGACACATGGTTTCTTGGATACGATTCCAGTAGATGACATTGTTCGTTTTGAGGAAGAGTTCCATACTTTCTTTGATGCACAACATCCAGAGATTTTGGAAACTATTCGTGAAACAAAAGACTTGCCAGATGAAGCAGTCTTGGATGCTGCGATTACAGAGTTTCTCAATCAATCCAGCTTCCAATAAGAATAGAGGTGTCAGATGGCAGTATCTCTAAATGATATTAAAACAAAAATCGCCTCAACCAAAAATACGAGTCAAATCACTAATGCCATGCAAATGGTATCGGCTGCCAAGTTAGGTCGCTCTGAAGAAGCAGCGCGCAACTTTCAAGTTTACGCTCAGAAGGTCCGTAAGCTTTTGACGGATATTCTGCATGGTAACGGATCTGGTGGTTCAACCAATCCGATGCTCATCAGTCGCCCAGTTAAGAAAACAGGCTATATCGTTATCACTTCAGACCGTGGCTTGGTTGGAGGTTATAATGCTTCCATCCTTAAAGCCGTTATGGAGTTGAAAGAAGAATACCATCCAGATGGTAAAGATTTTGAGATAATCTGTATCGGTGGTATGGGAGCTGATTTCTTTAAGGCTCGAGGTATTCAGCCAATCTATGAACTACGTGGCTTGGCAGATCAGCCTAGTTTTGATGAAGTTCGTAAAATTATTTCAAAAACGATTGAGATGTACCAAAACGAACTTTTTGATGAATTATACGTCTGCTACAACCATCATGTCAATACTCTCACAAGTCAAATGCGTGTGGAACAAATGCTTCCGATTGTTGACTTGGATCCAAATGAAGCGGATGAAGAGTATAGCTTGACATTTGAGTTGGAAACGAGCCGTGATGAGATTCTAGAGCAATTGTTGCCACAGTATGCTGAAAGTATGATTTACGGGGCTATTATCGATGCCAAGACAGCTGAAAATGCTGCAGGTATGACAGCCATGCAAACGGCGACCGATAATGCCAAAAAGGTCATCAATGATTTGACAATCCAGTATAACCGTGCTAGACAGGCGGCGATTACACAAGAAATTACAGAAATCGTAGCGGGGGCTAGTGCCTTAGAATAAGGCTTTGCCTCCCTCGTATTAAAATGAACTTATACTCAATGAAAATCAAAGAGCAAACTAGGAAGCTAGCCGCAGGCTGTACTTGAGTACGGCAAGGCGACGCTGACGTGGTTTGAATTTGATTTTCGAAGAGTATTAGGACCTAGTTGAACTAGGAACCGACAGTATCTTATATAGAATAGGAGAAGGAGATGAGTTCAGGTAAAATTGCTCAGGTTATCGGACCCGTTGTAGACGTCTTGTTTGCAGCAGGGGAAACACTTCCTGAGATTAATAATGCACTTGTCGTCTACAAAAATGACGAAAGAAAAACAAAAATCGTCCTTGAAGTAGCCTTGGAGTTGGGTGATGGTATGGTCCGTACGATCGCCATGGAATCAACAGATGGTTTGACTCGTGGAATGGAAGTTTTGGACACAGGACGTCCAATCTCCGTGCCAGTAGGTAAAGAAACTTTGGGACGTGTCTTTAACGTTTTGGGGGATACGATTGACTTGGATGCTCCTTTCGCTGAAGACGCTGAGCGTCAGCCAATTCATAAGAAAGCTCCAACTTTTGATGAATTGTCTACCTCATCTGAAATCTTGGAAACAGGAATTAAGGTTATCGACCTTCTTGCCCCTTACCTTAAAGGTGGGAAAGTTGGACTCTTCGGTGGTGCCGGAGTTGGTAAAACTGTCTTGATCCAAGAGTTGATTCACAACATTGCCCAAGAACATGGTGGTATTTCAGTATTTACCGGTGTTGGAGAACGTACCCGTGAGGGGAACGACCTTTACTGGGAAATGAAAGAATCAGGCGTTATCGAGAAAACAGCCATGGTATTTGGTCAGATGAATGAGCCACCTGGAGCACGTATGCGTGTTGCTCTTACTGGTTTGACAATTGCTGAATACTTCCGTGATGTAGAAGGCCAAGATGTGCTTCTCTTTATCGACAATATCTTCCGTTTCACTCAAGCTGGTTCAGAAGTATCTGCCCTTTTGGGTCGGATGCCTTCAGCCGTTGGTTACCAACCAACACTTGCTACGGAAATGGGTCAATTGCAAGAACGTATCACATCAACTAAGAAGGGTTCTGTAACCTCTATCCAGGCTATCTATGTGCCAGCGGATGACTACACTGACCCTGCGCCAGCAACAGCTTTCGCTCACTTGGATTCAACAACAAACTTGGAACGTAAGTTGGTACAGTTGGGTATCTACCCGGCCGTTGACCCTCTAGCTTCAAGCTCACGCGCCTTGGCACCTGAGATTGTTGGTGAGGAGCACTACGCAGTTGCTGCTGAGGTTAAACGTGTCCTTCAACGTTACCATGAATTGCAAGATATCATTGCTATCCTTGGTATGGATGAACTTTCTGATGAAGAAAAGACTTTGGTTGCACGTGCCCGTCGTATCCAGTTCTTCTTGTCTCAAAACTTTAACGTTGCAGAACAATTTACTGGTCAACCTGGTTCTTATGTGCCAGTAGCGGAAACAGTTCGTGGCTTTAAGGAAATCCTTGAAGGAAAACATGACCAGTTACCAGAAGATGCCTTCCGTGGTGTCGGTTCAATCGAAGACGTCATTGCTAAGGCAGAAAAAATGGGATTTTAAGAGGTGATCTATGGCTCATTTAACTGTCCAGATCGTGACACCAGATGGCCTCGTCTATGATCACCATGCCAGCTTTGTATCGGTACGAACTCTGGATGGTGAGATGGGGATCTTGCCACGACATGAAAATATGATTGCGGTTTTAGCGGTTGATGAAGTGAAGGTAAAACGTATCGATGATGATACTCATGTGAACTGGATTGCAGTGAACGGAGGAATTATCGAGATTGCCAATGACATCATTACTATTGTAGCAGACTCAGCAGAACGTGCTCGTGATATCGATATCAGTCGTGCTGAACGTGCAAAACTTCGCGCTGAACGAGAAATCGAAGAAGCCCATGACAAGCATTTGATTGACCAAGAGCGTCGTGCAAAAATCGCATTGCAACGTGCTATCAACCGTATCAATGTCGGAAATAGACTATAAAAAAATGAACTTGAAACTCAAGTTCATTTTTTTTAATGTGGGAAGTTGATGCAGACTGCTTCAGGGACATGAAAGTCGTTAGAAAGTTCTGCAAGACGACCACTTTTAGGATTGCGCTTAAAGACGGTTGCGTTATCAGAATCTTGATGAACAGCAATGAGAAACTCTTGATCAGGAGTTAGGTCGAAATCACGTGGATTTTTACCATGACTTGGTACAATCTCTAATAATTCCAAGCTACCATCAGCGAGGATTGTATAGACTGCAATGGAATCATGACCTCGGTTAGATGCATAGAGGTATTTGCCATCTTTTGAAAGACGAATGGCAGCAGTAGCATTGAAGCCTTCGTATCCATCTGGTAAGGTTGAAATGACTTGCATGCGTTCAAATTCACCGACCCCATCATAAATCAAGACCTCGATAGTGCTATTAAGTTCGCAGATGAGATAGGCAATCTTATAGTGGTGGTGGAAAACGATGTGGCGAGCACCTGCTCCAGCTTGGCCGTGATAAGTGTGGAGCTTACTTAGTTTTCCTTCTGGACTAACATCGTAGGTCGTTACTTCATCTGTACCTAGATCACAGGTGACGAGATACTGGTCAGGTGTTAGATCTGTAAAGTGTACATGTGGAGAAGTTTGGTTTTCATGAGGGCCTTGTCCACTATGCTGATCTAGATCTGTTTGGATGAGGCTACCATCCGTTTGACGTTTATAAACGAGAACTTGACCTTTATGATAGTTGGCCCCATAAACGAGACCACGCTTTTCATCCACTGCCACATAACAATGGGGAGCGCCTTCTTCAACCACATGATTTAGCAAAGCGCCATCTGTCTTGTAAGCAGCGATTCCACCTAAGCCATCCTGGCTCCCTACAGTGTATAAGTGTTGCTGTTGGTCAAAGGCAAGGTAGGTCGGACTTGGTTCAGCAGCAAAGAGTTCAAGATTTGCAAGCTGGCCTGTTTCTGTATCAAAATCTGCCTTGTAAATCCCTTTAGATAAGCGACGAGTGTAAGTTCCAAAATAAACAGTTTCTTTCATGTCCATACCTCTTAATAATGATAAGTTCATTATACCACAAAATGGCAGTCATGAAGCATCAGATTCATCCATGTAAGCACTTTAAAAAAGAGTTATTTTAGTCTAAAAATGGTATAATGAGAGAATGACAGAAAGGATGTATTTATGGAACATAAAGAGAAACATTTTAGCCTATCTTGGTTTTTTAAGTGGTTTTTAGATAATAAAGCCATCACTGTATTTTTAGTAACTTTGTTACTGGGGCTAAACATTTTTATTCTAAGTAAGATTAGTTTTATTTTTTTACCAGTTTTGGATTTTCTAGGAGTTGTCATGTTGCCAGTTATTTTATCTGGTTTACTTTATTACCTCCTCAATCCGATTGTTGACTGGATGGAGAAGCACAAGATCAATCGTGTCCTTGCCATTAGTATTGTTTTTGTTGTTATTGGACTCTTTATCATTTGGGGGCTGGCAGTCGCAATTCCTAATCTGCAACGTCAAGTCTTAAATTTTGCGAAGAATGTGCCGACATACCTGGAAGATGCTGATAAGGTGATCAATGACCTTGTAACCAAACGCTTGCCAGATGATTTTAGACCACAGTTGGAGCAGGTTCTTTCCAATGTTTCTAGTGAGGCGACCATGTGGGCCAGCAAAATCTCTTCTCAAGCTGTTAACTGGGTTAGCGCCTTTATCAGTAGCGTTTCCCAGGTCATTGTTGCGGTTATTATCGTACCCTTCATGCTCTTTTATCTTTTGAGAGATGGGAAAGGCTTGCGAGATTACCTGACTAAATTCATCCCAAACAAGTTAAAAGAACCTGTCGGACAAGTTTTGTCAGATGTTAATAAACAGTTGTCAAACTATGTTAGAGGGCAGGTTACAGTTGCTATTATCGTGGCAATTATGTTTATTATCTTCTTTAAGATTATTGGTCTCAGATATGCTGTGACTCTGGGGATCACGGCTGGTATCCTCAATCTAGTACCTTACCTGGGTAGTTTTCTTGCCATGTTGCCTGCTTTGGTTTTGGGCTTGATAGCAGGACCTGTGATGCTTTTGAAAGTGATTATTGTCTTTATTGTTGAACAAACGATTGAAGGTCGCTTCGTTTCTCCGCTTATTTTAGGTAGTCAGCTAAACATCCATCCAATCAATGTCCTATTTGTTCTCCTAACTTCAGGTTCTATGTTTGGTATTTGGGGAGTCTTGCTGGGAATTCCTGTCTATGCTTCTGCCAAGGTCGTTATCTCAGCTATCTTTAACTGGTATAAAAAAGTCAGCGGTTTGTATGAAGAAGAAGGGGAGGAAATCAAGAGTGAACAATAGTCAACACATGCTCCAGGCTTTGGATGAACAGGATTTAATCAAAGCGGATCAGTATTTTCACAAAGCCCTCGAAACAGATTCAAGTGAAGTTCTTTACGAACTAGCAAGCTATCTAGAGGGAATTGGCTTTTATCCTCAAGCAAAAGAAATTTACCAAAAAATCGTTACAGAATTTCCAGAAGTGAATCTGAATTTAGCAAGTATTGCTAGTGAGGATGGCAATGTTGAGGAAGCCTTTGCTCACCTTGAGGAAATCACACCCGAAAGTGACTGGTACGTGTCGGCTTTGGCCTTGAAGGCTGACCTCTATCAGTTGGAAGGATTGACAGATGTAGCGCGTGAAAAGTTACTGGAAGCCCTAAACTACTCAGACGATCCCTTATTAGTTTTTGGTTTGGCTGAGTTGGATAGTGAGTTAGGAAATTATCAGGAAGCTATTCAGGGTTATGCTCAATTAGACAATCGCTCCATCTATGAGCAAACGGGTGTCTCAACCTATCAACGAATTGGCTACGCTTATGCCCAGTTAGGCAAGTTTGAAGCTGCAACTGAATTCTTAGAAAAAGCTTTAGAATTAGAATACGATGACCAAACTGCCTTTGAACTGGCTAGTCTTTACTTTGACCAAGAAGAGTATCAAAAATCTGTTCTTTACTTTAAGCAGATTGATACCATTTCACCTGACTTTGAAGGATATGAATATGGTTATAGTCAAGCTTTGCATAAGGAACATCAGGTGGAAGAGGCCCTTCGTATCGCTAAACAAGGTTTGGAGAAAAATCCATTTGAAACTCGGCTCTTACTGGCTGCTTCTCAGTTTTCGTATGAATTGCATGATCCTAGTAGTGCAGAGCAATTTCTCCTTACTGCCAAAGAAGATGCAGAGGATACAGAAGAAATTTTCCTTCGCCTTGCAACCATTTATATGGAACAAGAGCGGTACGAAGATATCATTGCTCTCCAAAGTCAAGAACCTGAAAACCTCCTGACCAAGTGGATGATTGCCCGTTCTTATCAGGAAATTGAGGATTTAGATAAGGCCTATGAGCTCTATCAGGAACTATCGCTTGATCTCAAGGATAATCCTGAATTTCTGGAGCAGTATACTTATCTCCTACGTGAATTGGGGTATTTTGAAGAAGCCAAAGTGCAAGCTGAAGCTTATTTAAAACTCGTTCCAGATGATGTTCAGATGCAAGAACTATTAGAGACACTTTAAGGATTTCTATTTTTTGTAAAATTTTATTAACAGAAACGAATGACTTTAAATGAATGATTTGAAAGACCTCAGAGGTCTTTTCTTTTTTACTAATATAATATAAATGTTAGAATTTCTTATAGCCAATTTAGATGAAGTTTTGAACGATGAAAGCCTGCTACACCCTATAAAATAAGAGTTTAAAGGTATGATTTGAACATCGAACTACTATGTAAGTGTCTAGAGTTTTGGGAAAATGAAAAATTAAATATCATATATCTTGAGAGAGCGAGAAAATCGCTCTCTTTT